>CAZYSP010000007.1:0-53167 GCA_964650285.1 uncultured Methanosarcinales archaeon
AAGACAAAATAAAAAACTCTAAATTAAAAGTCATTATTGACCCTAATGGCGGTACAGGAGTTATTGCTAAAACAATTCTTGAAAAACTCAATGTCAAGGTTCATGGAATTAACATGAAACACGGTATTTTCAACAGACCTATAGAGCCTACTGAAGATTCCCTACTCTACCTGTCAAATGATGTTAGGGATAAAAACTATGATTTTGCTGCAGGTTTTGATTGTGACGCTGACAGAGTGGAAATAGTTGCAAGCAAAGGCCTGGTTTCAGGAAACCAGCTGCTTGCTCTGATAGCAGATGAAATTTTAAAAGATGCGAAAAACAAAGTTATTGTAGTAAATGACGCAACATCCTTAGTAGTAAGGGAAACAGCAAAAAAATACAACGCAAAGTACATTGAGACGCAAGTAGGAGAAATAAATGTTGTAGACAAAATCTATGACTTAAAAGCTCCAATAGGAGGAGAAGGCAGCAGTTCTGGAGTTATTATACCAGATTCAAAATGCAGAGATGGAATATTAACAATAGTATACTTATTAAAAATAATCTCAAATAATAAAAAAAACATCAATGAGCTGATTAAAACATTGCCGGAATTTTATAATATAAAAAAGAAAGTTAAAATCCGTTCAAAGAACTACAATAAGGTTAAGAAAAAAATAATTGATCACTATAGAAAAAAACAATGTAGAGTTAAAGACTCTAAATCTGGAAGCTTAAAAATTTATTTAAATGACAACTCATTCATTTGGTTTAGGGTATCAAAAACAGAGGCCAACATATTAAGAATCATTGCAGACGCCCAAAACAGAGAGCAAGCGCAATTAATAATGGAAGAGTCTATGAATTTGATAAAAATATAAATAGTAGTAAAGCTAAATAGGCATATACTAAGATGGGTGGGGACAATTATTGTAAGAAATGTAAAATAGAAATGGAACTTCTACGGGAAGAAATAATCTCAGGAACTAAATATAATATACTGAAGTGTAAGAAATGCAAGCTCCAGATTGCAAGAGTGGAAAGTTAAAATGATTTCTAATAAAGAAAAAAACAATACAGTGCTATTAGACAGTTTAATGAAATATATACTTCCATTCTTTAATAAAAACATTATAAAAAAGAAAAAACAAAGTAAACTTGAAGCGTTAGTAAAAGAAGAAAAGACAAAGTTAAAGCCTTTAGAATTAATTTTTTTAGAAGATTTGATCAATCCATTTCCCAAAGACAAAGATATTAAAATAATAAATAAAACAAAAAAACAAGATACCTCTCAATTTATTGAGATAGAAAAAAATAATGAAAACAATAATGATATTAATGAAATAATAAATGAATGCTCGATTATGGCAGAAAGAAAAAAGGGAAGTAGGGACAATTTTGCTTATTCTGTTTCAATTAAATACGAAGAAAATGAAAATGAAGAAAAACTTAATGTTAAAGTCAGATTTGATAATTATTCTAAAAATGAAATATCAAAACAAATAAATAAATTAAAAGACGACAAAAAAGAATATTCTTTTACAATAACAAAAGATAAGGAAAATAAGACAAAAGATAATTATTCTGTAAATTTAGTTTATGAAAATAATTATGAAAAAGAAAGATTAAGCATTACTTACAAATCAATAATAGGAACTTACCTTTATAAAAGACTGGAATCTTTGCAGGACTTCAGTGATAGAGTTCCAGGAAAGCATATGAACATACTACCAGAGTCGGTTATGGGTAGTATTTTAGGATTTACATATTTGGGAGAAAACTTTATGGCAAGAAGAGCAGATTTAACTGGCAACATAGCAAAAATGGTAGATGTACATGAAAGTATTCATACTCCCAATGAATACGAAACAAGGCTTCTTACTAGTTGGATAATGACAAAAGAAATGCCCAAATACATCAAATAATAAAAAACATTTTTAAATTTAATACTCATTCTAAGATATAATGACAAACATATACATACAAACTCATGGTTGTAGTGCAAATTTTGCTGAGTCTGAGGCAATGACTGGATTGTTAACAAAGGCCAAATTCAATATAGTTGACAATATGGAAAACTCAGATGTGAACATCATCAATATTTGCACTGTTAAAGGCAACGCTACAGCATTAAAAGAGATAAGAAAGTTTACCGAGCAGTTTCCAGACAAAAAATTAATTGTTGCTGGATGCATAACCAAGGATATAATACCACAAGTAAGGAAAATAAACCAAGAAGCTTGCTTAGTTAATACCCACAACATCCATAGGATTGTTGAAGCTATAGAAGAGTCATTGCAGGGAAATGTTTTAGAAGCCCTTACACAAGAAAGAGTCAATAAAGCAGACCTTCTAAAATTAAGGACAAACAAAGTCATTGGCATAACACCAATAGCATCAGGTTGTGCAGATTTCTGCGCTTATTGCTCTGTCAAGTTAATTAAAGGAAATATTTTCTCTTACCCAGAAGCTCATGTTGTTAATGAAGTAGAGAGAAATGTCAAGCAAGGCTGCAAGGAGATCTGGCTAACCAGCCAGGATAATGGTGCATATGGCCTAGATACAGGAAAAAGAAAGCTTGTAAATTTGTTGAATGAAATCCTGGACAAGGTGGAAGGAAATTATAAAATAAGGCTTGGAATGATTAATCCAGGGCATGTTATAAGCATGATTAATGAGCTTACCCAGATATATCAGGATGAGCGCATGTTTAAATTTCTCCATATCCCGGCTGAATCCGGAAATAATGAAGTTCTTGGAAAGATGAGAAGAAAATATAATGTTCATGAATTCAAGGAAACAATTAATAAATTCAAAAGGTATGTTAAGGACATAACCATAGCAACAGATATTATTGTTGGATTCCCTACAGAGACAGAATTGCAGTTCCAGGATTCCTTGCATTTAATTCAGGAAATAAAACCGGATGTGCTTAACATTTCAAGGTTTTCTCCAAGACCGCATACTCTAGCAGCAAGAATGAAGCAATTGCCAAGTAATATAAAAAAAGAGAGAAGCAAAATCCTGACAGAACTCTACATAAATACAGCCCTAAAACAAAATAAAAAATGGCTTGGATGGAAAGGAATGATCATAATTGATGAAGTCGGAAAAGATAATACATGGGTTGGAAGGAACTTTGCATACAAACCAGTAATTATAAAGGGAAATTTTAATTTCGGAGATGAGGTTAATGTTAAGATAAAGGATGCAAGTGCTTATGACCTAAAGGCAGATGTTTTGAATAAGTCTGAAATTGAAGTAGCTACTGGGAAGAATTCTATTTAAAGTGTATTATGTTATAAATATTTATAAACTTCCACTATATGCTAATTTTCCATAATGGCCAAGAAAACAAAAACTCTGCTTGTGCTGGGTGATGAAAAGGATTTTGATACTTATCTTAAATTTACAAAGCAAAAACGGTTTTTTTATGGAAGCTCTATTAAAGTTAAACATATTGACTATTTATCTTTGCTGAAGAATAAACTGCCTTCTATCTCTTCAGATAAGATTATCATTCTTCCATGCTTCCCCTTTTCCTATTGGGACATGCACATTGAGCCGAAAAATTATAAAGGAGTCTACGGTAACAAGAACTTTTACACAAAATTCGTTGCATTTTGGAAAAAGGTTGAACAGATAATTGAAAAATCATATAAAGGTAAGAACATCACTTACATAAATCATCCGCAACATCTTGCAAAGGACCGTGATAAGGAATTAACCAAGAAGCTGGTTGCGAAAGTCGGTGTATTAGTTCCAAAGTCGTTTCCTGCTAAAACACTTAGCGAGGTCTTTTCCTTACTGGACAAGGGATTTAAAATATTCATCAAAGTGCGCTACGGCTCTATGGGCAAAGGAATTGCATATTTGGAAAAAGGAAGATGGCTAACAAACTTTCGATTTCGAAATGGAAGAATACTCAGCAAGAAATCAGATTATGGATGGAGTTTTGTTAATATTACAGATAATAGAAATTTCTTAAGGCAGATACTTAAACAAGATATAATTATGGAGGAGGCAATAAATCCATTGCTTGTTAAGGGGAGGAAATTTGATTTAAGAATTTATGTATACAAAAATAAAGTGCTATATGTTTATGGCAGGAGCAATGACGCAAAGGCAGTAACGACAAACATTTCACAAGGAGCAAAAGGGGAGAAGACCAGTTTTGTTAATCTGCTTCCAAAAAAGCAGCTTGAAACAGCAAAGAAAGCTGCAATCATGTCAATCCATGCTCTTGGATTGAAGTTTGGTGGAGTGGATATCATGTTATGTAATGACAAGAAAAATGCAATGTTTATTGAGGTTAATACTTTCCCGGGATTTCCAAAAGTGAGGAGATTTAATTTAAGTAAATACTTGATAAAAGAGATAGTGAGGGGCTATGCATGATAATCAGAAAAGCCGCAATTAAGGATTTTGAAAAATTGAAAGACATCAAGTTAGAGTCAAAAAAAGATGAGATGAAATACTCTGATTCTTTAAAGCCTCTCAGCAAAACAACAGATATATATTTTGAATACTTTAAGGCTGAATTAAAAAAGAAAAATTCTGCTGTTTTTATAGCAGAAGACAAAAAACCAATTGGAATAATAATTGCAACACACTTCAAGCCATTGAGAATTTCTAAGTTTGCAAGAAAAGGCTATGTAAGCAACTTATATGTCCAAGAAAATTATAGAAATAAAGGTATTGGGAAAAAATTACTTGACATCTCACTTAAATGGCTAAAAGAAAACAAGGTCAAATACATTTCTTTAGAGATTCATCTGGAAAATAAAAAAGCTCTGAAATTTCATAGAAACTTAGGCTTTAAGGATTATACTTTGAAGCTGGCTAAGAAGATTTGATATAACTTTCTAGTAGTTAAAAATAGAAAGGTTTATATAGCTAAAATATGCAAAATATATGGCTAAATTAGGAGTTATAAATTTAGGACTTAAATATCCACAAGGTGATTATCAGGAAGAAAAAATGAAATCTTTAAGGCAAAGGTTAAAAGAATTGGAAAATGAATTGAAGGACTTAAAAAAAGAAGTAAGGCAAACAGCGATGGACAGCAGTATATCAGATGTAGTAAGAAGCAAAAAGACAAAGAAAATACTTGCTTTCAGGAATGAAAGACCAATGAAGAAAATTAAGTAACCATTATTTTTTCTTTTCCTTTATAATGAGGAATATATGATTTTCTTGGATATGTATATGCTTCTCCTTCTAATTTGTAAAGAACTGTGTCTTGTTTCCATTTTTACCATCTCCTATCATTGATTGCTTCTTGAAGTTCTTTTACATTTAATCTTACAACTTTATTTTTTGTGCCTTGCTCCTTAGCTGCAACATTTACATGGTCATCAATTTTGTTCAGATACTGGCTTCCATTATCTATAATCAGCGTTCGCATTACTCCTTTTTTAGCTGATTTTTTAGGCATATTACTTATTCAAGAACAAGAATATATAAAACTTATCTACTTTGGACAGCAACAATTATTTCATCTTTAACTTGCATCTTATCTTTTCTTTTCGCATACTCAAAGATACCATTTTTTGTCATTAAGCCGTTTTGGTAGTTTTCACCATTCGCTACTCTAAGAACATGGGAAATAATCATTTCACTCAGATGGATAGAAGCGTCTCTTGGAATTGCAGATGGAAGGTTATCAACGCAGAAGTGAGTTATACCCTCAACAGAATATGTTGGTTCCTCCCAAGTTGTAGGAATGCATGTTTCAATACCACCACCACGGTCACAGGAAATATCCACAATAACTGCAGTTTTTTTCATAAGCTTCAGCATGCCTTTTTTTATAATATGCGGTTCATCGGGATACCAGTCAATTGCATTAACGATAACATCAGCTTTTGGCAAATATTGTTCAACCATCGCTGTTTTGCCCCTGTATAAAACATTCGCTTTGATGGAGCTATACTTAAGAATCTCCTGAGCACCTTTTGATACTCTGCCTTTCCCAAAAATATAAACATCTACACCATTCTCAATATTCGATTTTGCTAGAGTAGTAAAGATTTTTTCAACAGAGAAATATTCCTGAATAGGTTTCAGCAGTTTTAATTTATTTTTGATATTATTCCTTTCAAGGACCTTTCCATAAAGACGCAAACCCTCATACATTCCTACTATGCCTGCCTCAACTCCTAGATTGACTAACCTCTCTCCTTTATTATCCCTTATTTCTTCGTAGGCATAGCTTGTCGTATTCTGATTAAGCAACTTGTTTAAAAGAGGCATATTTTGCCCTTTTTCAATATGAAGATATCCCATAATGACCTGGTTTTTCCTGATAGTACCAAGTGAGGGTTCTTTCACTCTTATAATCATCTCGCTGTCATAAACTGATTTTTTTATTTGTGCACCTGCCCTTTCATAATCCACATCAGAAAATTTGCAGCCTTCTCCTGCGCCTCTTTCAACAACTACTTTATGTCCTACCTTGACTAATTGTGCTACATGCTTTGGAATAAGAGCTACTCTAAACTCGTTCTTCTTTGTTTCTTTAGGTATTCCAATTATCATTTTAAACAGATTAAAAAAGTCTAATCAAGAACTAACCCACATTTCTTGCAGAAAGTCTCACCTTTATCAAAACCTAGCTCAGTGTTCCCACAGTCAGGACACACTGTAACTTTCTCTTCATGCTTCAAGCTTTCCAGACTCTTATCCCCAACGCTCATACGTCTAAAAAAGAATTAAGGGTTTTTAAATGTTTTGGAAAACCAATGGGTTTTCCGAATACCCAGGAAATGCACAGAAATCTTTGATTTCTGGCACACCAAAAATCGCTTTGCGATTTTTTAGTGTTTTTAATTTCCACTGTTTACTGTTTTATTATAGAAATTTGTTAATAAGCCCTACTTACATGCTCTTCCTTCCCTACCATTATCACATTGTCAACAAAACTCTCTATTTTTGATTCGTGGCTTACAATAACTACCTGCTGCATATTCAATTGATCTAAAACATCTCTTACCTTATCAAGCTGCTCAGAGCTAAAGCCATCTGTTGGCTCATCCAACATTAAAATTTCTTTTGTTTTTATATCCACAACTATGTCATTTATTACTTTATTCAATGCCAGTCTGTATGATAAAGCAACCGCTGTTTTCTCCCCACCGCTCAGATTTTCAACATATGTCTCATAACCATTCTGCTCGATAACAGGAGTAAATTTATCATCCAATCTTACAGATATCGTCTCATCCTCTATTAAAATGTTAAACCATGTTTTAAACAGCTCGTTAAACTCCTTATAGACCTGCAGCATGATATGCCTCTCCATTGTGCCCATAAGATTTATGAAATAATTTTCCAGCCAGTTTTGCATCTCAACCAAATAACTCAATTTTGCCTTTGCCTTCAGTTTCTTGTCTATTTCAACTTCCAAAGTTTTCACTAGCCTCATTAATGAGTCATTTTCTTTTTCCAGTCCTACCTTTTCCATACCAAGCTTTTTTTCTTCTTCTAATGCAATATCAAACTGGGCCTTAACTATTTTATAGTCCTCTTCAGCATTTTTCATATCCTCGATTTTCTTATTAACCTCAATCTTCTTCATATTTATTTCTCCGATTTTTCCCTTCAACTCAACTTGTATTTTTTCCAATTTCTCTTTTTCTTCTCTTTTTTCCCTGACATTCTGCATTTTTAAATTTATTAATTCTATTTTGCTTTCTGATTTTCTCAATACCTCTTTTTCTTTCTCTGCAGAATCTAATTTATCCCTAAAATCTTTTTCTTTTTCAGAATAAAACTTTATGTTTTGCTCTGCTTCTATTATATTCCGGATTTCCCAATCCTTAATATAATTCTTATGCTCATGCTTTACATTTTGCAGGCATAAAGGGCATTTTTCAATCTCAGAAATTTTTTTAATTATTTCCTCTGATTTGTTTTTATTGATTTTGTACTCGCTAAGTTTTTGTTTTATATTTTCTAACTCTTCATTTAATTTTTTAACATTCTCTCCTAAATTTTTTATTTTCTCTTTTATGTTACCAGTATCTCTTATTTCCCCTTTTCTTAAATCCTTTTCAAGCTCTGCAATTTGTTCATTTAATCTTGATATTGTTTGATTATTGTTATTATGCTCATTAAGAGTATTGTTTAAATCCAATTCGAGAATTTCAAGATTTTTCCTTAACTTATTTAATTCATTGACTTTATTCTCATATATAGAGATTTTTTCCCTTTTTTTATCTAACTCCTGCTTCGCCCTTTCAGCTTTTGGCAGAATAATTTTTATTTTTTCTTCCAGCTCAGAAATTTCCTTATTCATAGAATTTAATTCTTTTTTCTTTTCCTCTAAATCCGATATAAAGCCCTCAAATTCTTTTCTTTTTTCTTTTATATTTCTTACAAATATTGATGTATTTTCCCTTATCTTCTTGTACTTGTCTATATTGAATACTTTTCTTAGGGTGTTAAGCCTTGCATCTTTATCTTCCGCAAGAATTCTTTTCATCTCTTCCTGGGGTGTATAAACAGTATACCTGTAAATCAGGTCTTTTCCTTTTGCAACCAAATCTTTAGGGTAACCTAGTAAATCAAATACCTCGCTTTTCATCTCAACAGGGCTTAATTCTTTTTTTATTCCATTAGTTATTATATAGCCAACTTCCTGTTTTATCCCGTTCTTGCCACGCTTTAAATTTCTCTTAACCACTATGTTTTTTCCTTCTAACTCAAAATTTAATTCTACAGAACCTTCATTTTTTCCATGCCTCAATAATGAGGAAGCAGGTAATTCAGAAGGCTTAGAGCCAAACAAAGCAAACTCTATTGCCAACAGGATTGTTGACTTACCTGAACCAATATCCCCAGAAAGAAGCAGCGATCCACTAGGAAAATCTATTTTTTGGTCAAGATAGCTTCTAATATTGTTTAGCTTGATTGATTTTAATAACATTTCCCCCTCAAACAAGAAATATGTAAAAGATTATAAATTTTTAGATATAGAAACGAAGTCAGGAGTTTTTACTATATCTTATTATTTTATCCAGCATATTTGCGTATCTTCCATTGCAATGCCTGCTGCTTTTGCTGTTCTTTTTTTCATTAAGCATATTATTCATGTTTCTTTTTGTTTCAGTTAATTTGTCCCTTGCTTTTGTCATTAATTAAACAATCTTCCTCTTCATCTCCTCAATAATCTCAACAGGGCCTGGATCAGCTCTGTTCCATAATGCTAAATAGTAGCTAACAAAGTCCCCTAAATAAATTGCAGAAAACATTCTTGCCAGCAGGCTTTCTCCTTCTGTCTGCACTTCCTCAACATCCACATTCACTTCCATAATTTCTTTGCACACATCCATTCTTTTCTTTATTCTTTCATTGTCATATTTATCCCGGATAATTACAGCAGCAAATTTCCTGTCCATGCTTTTGTAGCCAGCTATCTCGTTATGGTTCATCTCTGAAAAAACATTATAGAAAGCAGGCATCTTTGCATTCTCATTTATCTGGGTTTTCCATCTAAAAGCAATTGCTCCCAAAGCCTGAGAAGCGTAAATTATTGGTATTTTCTCTTTCAGTTTTTTAGATAATCCCTCTCCAGCATTATTGAATTTGTCTGTCTGCTTTAAAATATCCACCATTTCATTCAATTCGTCATTTTTTACCCCGATAATATTTGTATTGTGCAATATTCCCAGCATTGGAAAAAACAGATATCCTAAAGCAGCTCTTGGCTGCAGTCCAGAAGGAATTTTTATTGATTTCCCGCATTCATCTGCCAGTTTACCACCAGAAGTAATCCCAATTATTTGCGCCTTTTTTTCTTTCGCATCATTCAACGCACTTAAAGTTTCTTCAGTGTTGCCTGAATAGGATACAGCAAAAACCAGACTATTCTCATTAACAAAATCCGGAACCTTATAATCCCTATTAACATAAACCGGGATATTTATATCGCTCAAATAAATCTTTAACAAATCACCGCCAACTGCACTTCCACCCATACCTGTAACAACAATATTGTTTACATCACCAGAAGCAGAAATTCCTTTCGGCAAACCCAAAGCTTCCCTGCATTGCTTGGGAAAATCCTTGATCACTTGCAGTATATTTTGACTGTCTAATGCCATTTTAATTTTTTATTTTTATTTAGGTATAAATAATTTGCTATTTTATTTTTCTTTTTTTATTATTATAGGTAAATAACAAATTTTATAAATGGACATTTATTCCCCCTACATTGGAAATGTAGGTAGTTGCTTACCTGAATCCTAAATCATCAAACTAAATTCAATAATGGAGGCTTAAAATGGGGATGTATCAACATATTAGGGAGATTTGGAAAAAACCAAAAGAAAGTTTAGGGGATACCTGGCAAAAACGACTTCTAGAGTGGAAAAACCAAGATACTACTGTAAGAATTAAGCATCCTACTAGGCTTGACAGGGCTCGTTCATTAGGCTACAAAGCAAAACAGGGATTTATCCTAGTAAGACAGAGAGTGGATAGAGGTGGCAGACAAAGGGAAACAATAAGGAAAGGAAGGAGAAGCAAGCATTTCGGAAGAAGAAAAAATGTGGATAAAAGCTACCAATCAGTTGCAGAGGAAAGAGCAGTAAAAAAGTATCCTAATTGTGAAGTTTTGAATAGCTATTATGTTGGCGAAGATGGGGGTTGTTTTTGGTATGAAGTCATTTTAGTTGACAAATCTCATCCACAAATCCTTGCTGATCCAAGAATAAACTGGATATTTAAATCCAAGCATACAGGACGTGTTTTTAGAGGCTTAACTTCTGCAGCAAGAAAAAGCCGCGGCTTAAGGCATAAAGGTAAAGGTGCTGAAAAATTAAGGCCTAGCAGAACAGCTAATATTAAACGCAGGAAATACTATTGAGCAAGGTCAAGTTTAAGGTTTTTCAGCTCTCTTATCATATCTAAATAGCCATCTGCTACATCCTTGCTTTTTATTTCATTTATCTTGTCCCCAACTTTTTGAATAAACCTAGAAATCTCCTTTATCGCATTATCTTCATTTTTTATCACTATATTTACAACATTATTAACAATAAGCTCTTTATCCCCGCTAGGTTTATGGATATTCTTTTCCATTTTCCTTAAGTCAGCTAAAATGCTTTCAGCAGCAATTTCCGGATCAGACATATCAACTACTTTCAATATCTCCTTATCAGCACCATCATTGAAAAATATACTTAGTTCTACCTTGTTCTCTTTTGGAAAAAATTTTCCTATTTCAATTTTTTTAATTTCCAGGCTTATTATCTTCATTTTCCTTGTATTTAAAGTCCTCAAACAAATGGTTTGTATCGTCTTTCTTTTTTCCTTTTATCTTATTAATTATAAAACCCTTGGAGTATCTTGCAACAGTTCCGAGAATTATCAAT
Source organism: uncultured Methanosarcinales archaeon (assembly GCA_964650285.1). GTDB lineage: Archaea > Nanobdellota > Nanobdellia > Woesearchaeales > GW2011-AR4 > JACPJP01. The sequence continues at coordinate 11,361 of CAZYSP010000007.1, forward strand.
ATAAGGATTATTGTTGCAAGTGTTGGTTTTGATGCTACATACCCAACAACTGCTCCTGTAATTGCAGACATTCCATCAGCAGTTTTCTTTATCGCATCCCTGTTATCATCAATTTCAACATTTTCTATGATATTCGTCTGCTCAACAACCTCCTGCATACTTTCACTCTCATTAGTGCTGTCAACAGTAGTAGCTACCTCAACTGTTTCTTTTGGCAATATAACATCATAAGTTCCCTGCGGCACTTCTTTTGAAAGGTCAATTGTTATTTTTTCTCCTGGTTTTGAATCAATTTTTCTGTTTATTAAGTATTTTTTATCATCGCTTTCCAGAATTATAGTCACTTCATCCTTATACTCAACATTCCCGACATTTTCAATATATACAAAACTTCCATCCTGAGTCATTACAATTTTTCTTACATTTTCTATTTCAAAAGTGCTTTGCTCCTTTACATCTTCAAAAGTGCTCAGTAAAAAATAATTTCCCGGTAGTTGTGTTTTTTCTGTTCTAAATTCAAAATAATTAGAATTTTGTATATCTTTCTCTGCCATAAGCCTCTCACCAGAGTCAAAAATCCTGACATTTACCTTAGTCCCATTCATAATCTTGTCACTATGGTCATAAAGAACAACCCGTGCTTTTAAGGTATCACCTGGCATAAAAACATTGTTCTCAATGCTGTTTTCAATTCTTGTTGGTACAGACAATACTCTGATATTAATAATCTTGTCCCCATAATTGCCATATTTATCTGTTACAACAATAAGTAGTGGAATGTTTCCTGCTTCTGTATCTTTTTCTAAATGAATTATATGCTCGAACTTTCCAGCAATAACATCAACCTTTTCCTCTTTGTTTCTGAAAGATATCTTTGCCTCACCTTTTGACATAATTTCATTGCTGTATTTTCTTATTTTTCCTAAAATAATAACATCTTCCCCGGGTTTTGCTTCTAAATCACTCTCTGGAGTTATATTTATCTTGTCCGTCACAAAAAAATCTTTTGACCATCCACTATCAATATTTTCCCCATCAGTTGCTTCAAAATTTGACTTTAAACTGCATTTGGTAACCATTGACCTGGATAAAGAAAGCTCTGGAACAGTTAATTGTGTTCTAAAGTCGGATTCTAAATTTAAGGGTATTGCATAGTACTGTAAATTATAATTGTCACAAAAAATATGCATTTTAAAAAAGCCGTCATAATCCTGGTCTGGTTTAACTGATACAATAGGAACAATTTTTTCTCCAAGATTGTAAAGATCCTTTTCCGGAAGCGTTATGGTTATTTCACCAAAAGTGATTGGAATGATAAATAAGAACAAAAATTGTAATATTAAATACCTCTTTAAATATTTCATAACAACTTTACCGTAATAACTGATATAAATAGTTTACTGTTCGTTAAATAAATTTTCCAAAACCTTTAAATTTCCTTCTATATTCCTGAATACCAGGGGTAATAATGGATACTAACAGCAGTACTGGAACTTTTAGATTAAAAAAAGGCCTTGCAGAAATGCTTAAAGGTGGTGTAATAATGGATATTGTTTCTGCTGAGCAAGCCAAGATAGCTGAAAAAGCAGGTGCAGTAGCTGTTATGGCTTTGGAAAGAGTACCAGCAGATATAAGAAAATCTGGTTCAGTGGCAAGGATGGCGGATCCAAAGAAAATAAAAGAGATAATGAAAGCTGTTAGCATACCGGTAATGGCTAAAGCAAGGATAGGCCATTTTGCAGAAGCACAAATTCTACAGGCTTTAGGTGTTGACTATATTGATGAGAGTGAAGTTCTGACTCCAGCAGGTGAAAAACATATTGATAAGCATAAATTTAAGCTTCCATTTGTATGCGGAGCAAAAAATTTAGGAGAAGCCTTGCGCAGAATAAATGAAGGCGCTGCAATGGTAAGGACAAAGGGAGAAGCAGGAACTGGAAATATTATAGAGGCTGTTAAGCATATAAACCTGATTAATGAGCAAATTGAGCAGCTAAAAAATATGTCAATAAGAGAGTTAAAGAAAGAAGCCACTAAGATGGGAGTTCCCTTTACGCTTGTAGAGCAAACAAAAGATATGCAAAGATTACCTGTAGTAAACTTTGCTGCTGGAGGTGTTGCTACACCAGCTGATGCTGCCTTAATGATGCTTTTAGGGTGTGATGGAATTTTTGTAGGCTCCGGAATTTTTAAATCTCAGAACCCGGAAAAAACAGCTAAAGCAATTGTTGAAGCAACTACTAATTATGATAAACCAGAAATAGTTGCAAAAGTTTCTCAAGGTTTAGGGGAAGCCATGAAAGGTCTGGAAATTGAGAAATTAGAGCTAAAAATGCAGGAAAGAGGGCATTGAATGAAAGTAGGAATTCTGGCTTTGCAAGGTGACATAAGAGAACACGCAAGAATATTAACAAAGTTAGGAGCAGAGCCAGTAAAAGTAAAATCACCAGAAGCTCTGACAGATATTGACGCATTAATAATACCTGGTGGGGAAAGTACAACTATGGGCTTGTTAATGAAAAAATACAAGCTCGATACAGCAATTAAGGAAAAATATAAGCAAGGATTGCCAATTTATGGAACATGTGCTGGAGCAATTATACTTGCAAAAAATATTATCAATAGCTCACAACCAAAACTTAATTTGGCAGACATAAGCATAACAAGGAATGATTACGGAAGGCAAATAAACAGCTTTGAAGCTGAATTAAGCATAAAAGACATTGGAAACTTTAATGGAGTTTTCATAAGAGCCCCAGTAATCAAAAGCTTTTACAATGGCATAGAAATCCTTTCAGAACACAAAAACAAGCCAGTCATGGTAAAGCAGGACAATTTATTAATAACCACTTTCCACCCAGAGCTCACTAACGACACAAGAGTTCATGAGTATTTCTTAAACATGGCCCAAGAATATAAAGAGATTAGAGATGTACAGAGAGATATTGAAGAAGAGCCTGGGTTGTAAATAATAGGGTTTTATGGACTAAGCCTCATTTAGAGCCACCATAATATTATTAATCCCAGCAATATAAAGATAATTTGTATGCAAATGGGAATCCAATAAAAAATTGGATGATTTTGTTTATCTTTAGTACCATATGATAAAAATAAAGGATTCCCATAAACTGCCTTTCCTGTTTTTAATTCATAAACTACATATAATGACAGAACAAATATAATGATTAGCCATGTAATTTTTAAAGATGTGGAACCATCCATAATATAATTTATAATAAATAGAAATATTACAATTATTATCCAATTGCTTTAATTTTCATAATCAACCACGCCCCAAATTAACTGATTATATGCAGAATTATATATAAAACTTACTCATAGAACTAACCCCTAAGACTGTACAATGTACAAAAACCATACCTTTATATAGGGGTAAAGCATAGCTAGACTTAGTATACTGGAGATATACTTCTAGTAAATCTTTATGTATAACTAAGAAATATAGGTGAAAAAACAAATGGCATTTGAAGACCGAGGTTTTGGTGAAAGGAAAATGCACAAAGTTACCTGCTCTGATTGCGGTAATGAAGCAGAAGTTCCTTTTGAGCCAAAAGAAGGCAGACCTGTTTATTGCAGGGATTGCTACCAGAAGCACAGGAGATTTTAGATTTAATACTTCTAGGTTTTCTGTTTAGAACTGATTTTTTTCTTTATTTTTTTATTTTTTAATGAATTTTTTATTATTTTATTTATAATTTTTCATTGAATTTTTATTATTGTAATCTATTGTATTATTCTTTATTGGATTTCTCAGCTATTGAAACATTTATTTTGTCTCTAACTTATTGCTACTATGTCCCATAGAAGCAGTATTACTACAGTGAAAAAGAGCAACCCTATTATGAAATATAGTGGCCTTCCTTCCCGGTCTCTAGGCAAAGATTCCCTAATCACAGTATAAAGCAATGCACCTCCAATAAGCCCAAGCAGTATTACATTGCCTACTCCCCCTATATCAATAAACGTAGCTACAAGGGCTCCAAAAAAAGGAGATGCTGCAGAAAGTACCCTTATATAGTGTTTTTTTGTATGTCTTCTGGGTAAAGAATCTATGACAATATGCAACGTAATAGGTATAAATAAAAATATGCCATCTACAACATCTCTTTCCACTAGTTTGACCAAAATAAACCCGACAACAAAAAAATAGACAAAGGAAGTTGTTGAATGCACAAGCCTATGCTCTTTTCTCATTTCCGGCCCTGTAAAATTCTGCCTTATATACTTCTCAATTATATGGAACAAACCAAACCCGAATAAAACAGAAAAAAACAGCAGCCTGTTTATGGCTATAGCACTTGAATATATTTCAGGAAGTAAAACAAGGAATATGTAAGAGATTGAAACCCCTGCAGAAAAAGAGATAAATTTCATCTTATTCGGGCTTGCTTTTGAGAAAAACCCTTCTGTAAAGAAATCAACTGCACTCAATATTAATGCTAAAACATATCCTAATACCATTTTCAGCTATAGGATTTTTATATTATTTAATAATTACGATTTATTTTTCTATATGGGAATCAAACCAAAATATATTTAAAACTGGATAAATTTTAGTATTAAGGAGGAAATAATGAAACAATATCTTGATGCCTTAAGGTATATTCTGGAAAAAGGTACGGATAGAAAAGACAGGACAGGCACTGGCACTAAGGCTATATTTGGAATGCAGATGCGCTTTAACATGAAACATGGTTTTCCTGCTGTTACCACAAAAAAACTCGCATTCAACTCTATGAAAGCTGAGCTGTTATGGTTCATCAAAGGAAGTTCAGATGTTAAGGAACTGCAAAAACTAGGCTGTCATATCTGGGACGCAAACGCAGAAGCTGACTACTGGAAGCCAAAAGCTAAATTTCCAGGAGACTTAGGAAGAATTTATGGTGTTCAGTGGCGTAAATGGAAAACACCAGATGGAAAGGAAAATGACCAGCTTGCAGAGGCAATAAATCTTATTAAAAAAGAGCCTGACAGCAGAAGAATTATTGTAAGTGCGTGGAATCCTGGTGAATTAAATCAAATGGCATTACCAGCATGCCATACATTTTTCCAATTTTTTGTAGTAAATAAAAAGTTATCTTTGCAGATGTATCAAAGAAGCTGCGATATGTTTTTAGGAGTCCCATTTAACATTGCTTCTTATTCATTACTACTAAATATGGTAGCCCAAGTTACTAATCTAGAACCATATGAATTTGTACATACACTTGGAGATGCCCATATATACCAAAATCATTTTGCCCAGGTAAAAGAGCAATTAAAAAGAAAACCATTACCATTGCCACAATTAAAACTCAATCCAAATATAAAAAATATTGATGATTTCAAAATGGAAGATATTGAATTAGTAAATTACCAGCACCACCCTCCAATCAAAGCTCCAATGGCAGTTTAGTTCCATTAAAGTTAAGAAACACAATAACAATTATTTAGTTTAAATAAAAATTAATTTACAATTAAAAGATTAAATGTAATAAAAACAAAAATAATAAAAAATCATCAATAGCGACGCAAAATGATTGGTTTTTATTTAATAAATTTTTCAATGCCAAATAATATTAAGTTAAAAATAAAATAATGAGTTAACAAATAATTGTGAAAGACAAAATATAAACAAAAATTCATTGTAATAAAAATAATAATTAAAAAATAACCAAAATGATAATCTCAATTATTGCTGCAATGGGAAAAAACAAGGTTATTGGTAAGAATAATTCTCTTCCCTGGAAACTGCCTGCGGATATGAATCATTTCAAAGAGCTAACCACAGGAAAACCAGTCATTATGGGAAGAAAGACATTTGAATCAATAGGAAAACCATTATCCAACAGAACAAATATAATAATTACCTGCGATAAAAATTATAAAGCTGAAGATTGTGTTGTTGTGCATTCAATAGAAGAGGCATTAAAAGCTGCTGAAAACTATGAGGAAGTAATGGTCATAGGCGGTTCTCAGATATACAAAGAATTTCTCCCTAAGGCAAATAAGATGTATCTGACATTAATAGATGCGGATTTTGAAGGTAATGTATTCTTTCCCGAATATAAAGTTGAGGAATGGAAAGAAATAGCATATGAAGAGCATGAAAGAGACGCAAATAACCAATATAATTATATATTCTTGACATTAGAAAGAATTTAAACTTACCTTTAATTTTCCCGACAAACTCCTGTCTCTTTTGCAGTTTTTGCTACAGCTTCAGAAACTTTATGAACTACATTCTTATCCAGAGTGTAAGGCAATATATTATCTTTTGTTGGTTTTATGCAGCTGGCCAAAGCATTTGCCGCAGCTATTTTCATTTCATTGTTTATTTTGGTTGCTTTCACATCTAAAGCTCCTCTAAATGCACCGGGAAAGCCTAAAGAATTATTGATCTGGTTTGGAAAATCACTTCTTCCGGTTCCTACAACAGCTGCACCAGCTTCCTTAGCATCATTTGGCATTATCTCTGGAACTGGATTAGCCATTGCAAAGACTATTGGATTTTTATTCATTGTTTTTATCATGTCTTTTGTTAATATATTTGCTATAGAAACACCAACAAAAACATCTGCCCCAGCTAAAGCATCTTTTAAGCTGCCTCTAATACATTTTCTGCATTTCTCATTTCCTGGATCATATTTTTCATCAGCGCACTTCGTATTTGTTATTGTTGCTATTATTTTCTTTATTTCATTTAAATCATCCCTGCAATGGTAAATTACGCCTTTACTATCACAAAGAATAATATTTTTCACTTTAGTGCATATTTTTTTATCAATACCAACGCATAATAATAATTTAGTTACTGCAGTTCCTGCAGCTCCTGCACCATTTATAACAACCTTTAGTTCTTCTATATTCTTGCCAACAACTTTTGCAGCATTAATCAAAGCAGCCAAAACAACTATAGCAGTTCCATGCTGGTCATCATGCATAACAGGAATTCCAATGTCAAGCAGTGCTTTCTCTATCTTAAAGCATCTTGGAGCATTTATATCCTCCAGATTAATTCCTCCAAAACCAGGCGCTATATTTTTTACTATATTTATAATCTCATCATCATTCTGGCTTTTAACACAGATTGGAAAAGCATCTATATCTGCAAGTTCTTTAAAAAGAACGCATTTGCCTTCCATTACAGGTAATGAAGCCTCTGCCCCTATGTTTCCTAAACCAAGCACAGCACTTCCATCTGTAACAACAGCAACAGAATTAGATTTCATTGTATAATCATAAATGCTGCTTTTATTTGCAGCTATTTCCTTGCAGACCTCTGCAACACCAGGAGTATAAACTAAGCTTAAGTCCTTTTTTGTCTTAACCTCTACTTTAGACTTAACTGCTAATTTCCCTTTAGTTTTCTTATGAAGCTTTAATGCCTCTTCTTTTAAATTCATTTTCATAACAGAAAAAGTAATAATTAACTATTTTTAAAGGTTTTTATGTTATTTCCAATTTAGAATTAATCTACCCCGCAAGAGCCTCCCCTATAGCCTCCTTATCAAACCCAACTATTATCTTTCCATTGATTTCTGCTACAGGTACACCCATCTGGCCTGATTTCTTTACCATCTCTTCTGCAGCCTTTTGATCTTCTCCAACATCAATATTTTCAAACTTTATATTCTTCTCAGCCAAGAACTCTTTTAACTTCTTGCACCACGGACAGGTGGAAGTGGAATATACTTTTACTTGTGGTTCTGCCATTTTGTTTTATCCTCCAAATTTAATTTTATTAATTTCTAAAAATGTTTCTTATTATTTAAATGTTTTGATGCCAATAAGGAAAAATTTATATTTATTCTGATTATAAAAACAAAGAAATGAACAAGCTTCTATTCGGCACAGCAGGAATCCCAATAAGCGCAAAAGGATCTGGAACAGCAGAAGGTATTGAAGAAGTAAGAAATTTAGAGTTAGATGCAATGGAACTGGAGTTTGTCAGAAGCATCAACATAACAAAACAAAAAGCACCAGAAGTAAAAAAAGCTGCTGAAAAAAACAAAATTGTTTTGACATGTCATGCTCCGTATTTCATAAACCTAAATTCCTTGGAGAAAGCAAAACTAAAAGCCTCAATTTCCAGGATTTTAAACTCTGCAAGAATTGCAAACCTATGCGGTGCCTGGTCTGTTGCATTCCATGCCGGATTTTACCAGAAAAGTACAAGAGAGGAAACTTACAAAAAAATAAGAGAAGCAATAAAAGAGATAAGCAGGACTTTAAAGCATGAAGGAAATAAAATATGGATAAGGCCAGAAACAACAGGAAAAGGCTCACAGTTCGGCAATATTGATGAAATATTAAAACTAAGTCAGGAATTTGATAATGTAATGCCATGCATTGATTTTGCCCATGTTCATGCAAGAAGCAGTGGGAAGTATAATTCCTACAAAAAATTCTGCAGCATTATGCAACAAATTGAAAAAAAACTAGGTAAAAAGGGCCTTGAAAACATGCACATCCATATTACCGGAATAGATTATAGCCAAAAAGGTGAAAAACATCATTTAAATTTAAAAGAATCAGACCTTAAGTATAAAGAGCTTATCAAGGCACTAAAAGACTTTAAAGTAAAAGGTGTTGCCATAAGTGAAAGCCCCAATATTGAAAGAGATGCTATATTAGTAAGAAATATTTACAATAAAATCTAAAAAATTAAAATATACTTAGCTGTTAAAAACTACTAAGTAGCTTAGCCACATTCACATGGATCTTTTTCACAATTAGGGCATGTTTCTCCTTCTATTTCCATTATCATCACCTCTATAATTTTATATAGATTAATCTTCTTTTAATATAAAAACTTTATGAATTATAAACAAAAAGTATTAATAGTATTGTTTTTGTGTTATTGGAATAATCAAAATGAAAGAGATGTATGATACTCTTATAATTGGTGCAGGAGTTACTGGTTTAGCTGCTGCAATGTATGCAGGAAGACTAAACTTAAAGACTATTGTTCTAGGAACAACTTCAGGTTCAGAGCTTCCTATTGGAGGTGTAATAACATTAACAGATACTGTTGAAAATTATCCAGGATTTAAGCACCTTACAGGACAGGAACTAGCTGAAAAACTTGAACAACATGCTAAAGAATATAATATTGAAATAAAGGAAGAAAAAGCTGTAGAAATAAGTAAACGCAAGAAACTAAACTGTTTCATAGTCAAAACTGAAAAATCAAAGTATCATACAAAAACCATAATTTTCACAACCGGAGCTAAATGGCGCGAGCTGCCAATGAAAGGTGCTGAAGAATTCAAAAGCAAAGGCGTTCATTATTGTGCACTATGCGATGGCGCATTATACAAAGACAAGATTCTTGCTGTCATTGGAGGTTCTGATAGTGCAGCTAAAGAGGCCTTGTTATTAGCACAAAATGCAAAAAAAGTTTACATAATCTACAGGAAAGATAAGGTAAGGTCTGAACCCATCAACGCTAAATTAATTGAAAAAAACGAGAAAATAGAGGTTATAACAAACACTAATGTTACTGAAATCCTAGGAGATAAAATGGTAAATAAGGTTACTTTAGATAAGGCCTATAATGGAAGCAAAGAATTGGCATTGAATGGTATTTTTGGCGCAATAGGACATATACCTCTTTCTGATTTAGCAGTTAAACTAGGAGTCAAAATTAACCAGAAGAAAGAAATAATAACAGACAGGGAAAGCAAGACAAATGTAAATGGAGTTTTTGCAGCTGGTGATGTAGTAGATTCAGGATTTAAGCAAGCTATTACCGGAGTTGCAGAAGGTGTTGTTGCTGCTCATTCAGCTTATACTTACATTAATGAAAATAATTCTGTATGTTTCTTTGATGACAAAGAATACAAAAAATAAATTTTTTATTTGATTATTGAAAAACACTTCCTAACTGTATCAATTTGCTTTCCTGCAAATGGTCTGATATCATCAACATTCCAACTGGTAGGTTGTTTTCAAAACCAACCGGCACATTCATGTGCGGCAGTCCTGCTACATTTGGGGAAACTGTCATTATGTCCATCATATACTGCTGCAACAGACTCAATTTTTCAATCTCAGAAAACTTAGGTGATAATATTGGAGCAGTAGGACTTATTAACACATCAAATTTCTTAAACATTTTCTTGTATTCATTAACAATCTTTGCCCTGACTTTTGTTGCTTTTATGTAATAAGCATCTCTGTAACCAGACATTCTTGCAAACGTTCCCAAAATAATTCTTCTTTTTGCTTCCTGGCCTAAATCATGGCCCCTCACTTTAGTAAAATATTCATTAAAATTTCCTTCTAATTTATCGCTAATTCCATATCTCATTCCACAGTATTTTGCCAAGTTTGTGGAAGCTTCAGAGGTTGCCAATATATAATAAGTAGATAAACCCTGCTCTATTGGTAACTTTAAAGAAATTTCCTGTATTTTAGTCCCAGAATCTTCTAATTTTTTAATTGCTTCCATTATTTTTTTATTTATTTTATCATCAATATCGTCAAATGATTCTTTAATAATACCGATTTTTAATTTATTATTTTTATCATTGTTTACAAATTCTGTATAATTATCAATGGGTTTATTTATTGTTGTACTCTCGTTATTGTCAAAACCCGAAATTGTTTCCAATAATGATGCAATATCATAAGTATTCTTCCCTAAAGGTCCTATTTTATCTAAACTATTTGCATAGTCAATTAAGCCGTATCTGCTGACACGACCATATGTAGGGCATAAACCAAATACACCGCAAAAAGAAGCTGGCTCAACTATACTGCCACCAGTACTCTCACCTAAAGCAACATGAGGAAATGATGCTTTTTGGCTTAATCCAGCAGCTCCTCCACTACTACCACCACAGCTTCTTTCCTTGTCAAATGGATTTTTAGGAACTTTAAAACCCAGGCCAACATTAACAGAAAAGCTGCCAAAACCAAACTCATCCTGACTGGTTTTTCCTATTATTATACCACCAGCATCTTTTACCTTCTTAATTACAGTCGCATCAAATAACGGTTTGTAGCCTTTAAGAATCCTGCTTCCAGCTGCACTTTCTACATTTTTTACACAGATACTGTCTTTAACAGAAACAGCAACCCCTAATAATTTTTTATTTTTTATATCTTTTTTGTTTTTTATTTTTTTATGTAATTCTTTTGCCTGTTTCAAAGCCAAATCTTCAGAAATAATATTAAGATAATTGTACTCTTTATTTATTTTTTTGCACTCGTCAATAACTTTTTGAGTATGCTCCACTATGTCAATTTCATTATTTTTTATTTTCTCAATAAATTCATTTATTTTCATTTTTCATATTATTTTTTAATTGTTCTTCTTTTTTATTGTTTTTATTTTATTATTAATTGAAAATTTTTTATTTTTTATTTATAATTTTTCATTGAATTTTATTAATTGGTTTTTATTATTGGAACTTTTTTTATTGGAATTTTATTTTTTGTTTATTTTTTATTGAATTTTATTTTTAATTATTCAACCAATGAATATTGAAATTATTATATTGTACTTAAACAGCCCTTGGACCTTTAAAATAGCCATCCTTTTTATGCTCAGTTAAGCTTAAAGCCTCTTCCTGAGTAAATGAATCTTCTTTTTCATCTTTCCTTAACATATTTTTTAATTCTACAGCCTGCAAACTAGTCTCAATACCTTTTGTATCAACTTTATCCAGCTTTGAGAAAGCTTCAATAACCTCCTTAAGCTCTTTTGAGAATTTTTCTATCTCCTTATCTGTAAGCTTTAATCTTGCGACTTCTGCAACATGTTCTATCAGTTCTTTATTGATTTTAACTTTCATAGCTCTAATGTTTTAGAATAATGTTTAAAAAGTTTGTGTAAAATAAAAATTAAAAACTCTTTTCCCATTCCCTTGCCTTTTCTTCATCAATATGAACATCTCTTTCTCTCCTTTTCATTTCCCTAAATTGTTTTTTATAATAGATTCCAGCAACTAAGCCAACACCCAGACCAGCAAGATGTGCAATATTTGCAGTTCCTGTTGGTGCATAAATTCCGATTATATCTCCAATCCCCCACACAAACAAAGCAACTATCATAGGCATTGGAAGGTGATAAAGCCACACTGTAAGTTTTGGCCTTAACATACCTAACATCCCCAAAATTCCGAAAATAGCACCTGAAGCACCTAAGACGCGAGTGTAAAATGGCAGACTCATAAAACTTGCAGCCAACCCAGAAATAAAAAACAAAATCAAAAACTTTTTGCTCCCGATTATATTCTCCAAAATACTTCCAAATAATGCTAATGCAAATAAGTTGTAAAGCAGATGTACAATCCCGGAATGCAGGAATATAGCAGTCAATAAAGTCCAGATTCTAAGAAAAACCAATCTGCTGTCAAGAATAAACAAATCAGTAAAGCTGGGAATTAATTTCTGCAGCAAAAAAATTACAAAAATAACAAGGCTCAGCCATAATGCAGCTCTGATGTTGTATTTCATTATAAATAATTAAAGTGCTTAAATATATAAATTTATACTAATGATTAAATTTCTACAAATAATATACATAAAATATAAAAACCAATCAACGTTATTCAAAATAAAAAATGACTCAAAACAATCCAGAACATATAGCAATAATTCTTGACGGCAACAGAAGATATGCTGAAAAATTAGGGATTCCTAAATTCATGGGCCATGAGAAAGGCTTTAATAAGATAAAGGAATTATTGAAATTGTGTGTGGAGCTGGGAATCAAGGAAGTCACGTTATATTGTTTTTCTACTGAGAATTTTAAAAGAAGCAAAAAAGAAGTTGATTATTTGTTTAATCTATTCAGGAAGAGAATTGGAGATTTCAAAAAAGACAAGACAATACATGACAATAAGGTTAAGATAAGTTTTATCGGAAGGATTTCTATGTTCCCCGAGGATATGCAGAAATCTATGAATGAGGTCATGGAAATGACAAAGGATTATGGAAATTATAAATTGAATTTGGCATTAGCTTACGGTGCAAGAAGTGAAATAGTTGATGCTTTTAAGAAAATTATAAGCAAAGGAATTAAAGATATTGATGAAAGCATTATTAAGGAAAATCTTTATCTTCCTGATGATGTTGATATATTAATAAGGCCTGGTGGGGAAAAAAGAATAAGCAATTTTCTTTTATTTCAGATGGCTTATGCAGAGCTCTTCTTCATAGATAAGTTATGGCCGGAATTTACAAAACAAGATTTAGTTGCTATAATAGAGGACTTTAAAACCAGAGAAAGAAGGTTTGGAACTTAGAAATCAAAACACATAAATACAACCTTGTTTCTTAAATTTTTAAAATGGATTCTTATGAGCTGTTCAAGGAAGATATAAAAAAAGCTGTAGATGAATTTAAAAAAATTGACAGGAAAGAGGTTATAAGAATTGTGAGCCATCTGGACGCTGATGGCCTAAGCGCTGCTTCTATAATGGTCAAATGCCTAAATAATGACAATAGAAAGTATTCTATTTCAATTATTCAGCAGATAAAAAAAGAGGTATTAGAAGAGTTGGCAAGGGAACCCTACAAATATTATGTATTTACTGATATAGGTTCAGGGGCAATAACAGGCATCGAAGAAAAATTTAAGGGTAAGAAAGTCTTTATCTTTGATCATCACAAACCTGAAAAAATAGATACTAAAAATAATGTTTTCTTTGTAAACCCTCATAAATTCGGAATTGATGCTGGCAAAGAAGTTTCAGGTGCTGGCATTGTTTATTTATTTGCTTGCTGTTTTAACAAAAAGATGGAGGAATTTGCACATATAGCAATTATCGGTGCTATTGGAGATATGCAGGAACATAATGGTTTTGACAGGATAAACAATGAAATTTTAGAAACTGCTGTTGAGAAAGGGAAGATTAAGGTTATTAGGGGTTTAAGGTTATTCGGGGCTCAAACAAAACCACTGCACAAAGTTTTGGAGTATTGCACAGACCCTTTTATCCCGGGTGTTACAGGCTCTGAATCAGGAGCAATACAATTTCTTCAGCAGATCGGAATAAACCCAAAACATGGAAAGGAATGGAAAAAAGTTACTCATTTAAGTAAGGAGGAAATGAAAAATCTTGTAACCGGAGTTATACTAAAAAGACTCAATGAAAAAAATCCAGATGATGTTCTTGGCAATGTTTATATTTTAAAAGAAGAAAAGGAAGAAAGCCCTACAAAGGACGCAAAAGAATTTGCAACACTGCTTAATGCATGCGGAAGATTAGATAAAGCATCATTAGGTATTGGAGCTTGTTTAGGAGACAAAAAAATAAAGAGAAAGGCTATTTGTCTAATGAGTGATTATAAACGGGAAATTATAAAATCTTTAAAGTGGTATGATGAAAATAAAACCAGCAGTTTTGTAACAAAGGGAAATGGTTATGTAATAATAAACGCACAGGATCAAATAAGGTCAACCTTAATTGGAACATTAGCCTCTATTTTATCAAAGTCAAACAATGTCCAGGAAAAATTCATAATGTCAATGGCGCAGTTAATAGACGGAACAACAAAAGTTTCATTAAGAATGTGCGGCATTAATAATGGAATGGACCTAAAGCAAATTATTTCAGAAATAACAAAAGATATGCCAAACTGCGAAGCTGGCGGACATGCAAATGCTGCTGGCGCCTTAATACCTACAGACATGGAAGAAGAGTTCATTAACAAAACAAAAGTTATTTTAGAAAAAAGAGCGATGGAAGAGATTGTTTGAAAATATTTCTTTATAACTTAATCCTTATCCCGTCAATATGGTCAGCAATCTCAAAACCTGTTTTTGTTAATGTAAGCAGTTTCAATCTTCCCTGCTTTTCAAAATTTATCAAGCCTGATTTTTCCATTTCCTGCAGGATTTTAACAACATGAGAATATGTGCAGTCAACACACTTTGCCAAAGAAGATGCATAAATTTCAGATTTTGCGTTTTTTAATTCCACCAGCATCATAGCTGGCTTTTCCCTGAAAAAGACATTGAAAATTTCTTTATTATCCATTTATTGCACCCCCGAGATATTATCTTTGTAAAATTTGTTTTTTGGAATATAGTTTGTAGTATATAGAGTTGTTTATAAAGTTTTCGAAATTTGAAAAATTTCGAAGACCAGAAAAACAAAGTTTTTCGCTGTTTTCGTTTAATCTTATTTTATCGACGAGAAATTACATTATTGCTTAGCAGCTAACCTTACATCTCCCTCATTAACAGTTTTTCTTTCTGAATGTTTTGCTATTCTAGCTGCCTGTGTAGCTATACTCTCTGTCTTTTCTGTAAGAATCTCTGTAAAAACATCAACAGAATCTGCTGAAACTCTTTTAGCTCCTGCTTTCATTAAAATCCTTCCAACAGGTGCTCTAGGAATTACCGTAATTTTTCTCCCCATATTAACCCCTATTTTATTTAAGAATATAAACCCCTTAGTCTTTGTTAACAATATTTCTGCATAGCTTGTTTAAATAGTTTTCTATTCGTTATTAAGTAAACGTACCCAAACCTCTATTCAACCCTCCTCAAGAATTCTGCCAAGTTCTTCTATTTTTTCAGCGTATTCTGCAAAGTCTCCTTTGGTTAAAGCTTCCTGTGCTTCTTCATACAATTCTGAAGCTGTTTTGAATTTTTCAGATAATGTTTCAGGAATAGAAATTTTTCCCTTAACTTTCTCTACCTTTCCTTTGAAAATAACTTCAAGTGCTTCTTCAAGAGTTTCCTGCATTGTCAGTTTGCCTTCATAAGCAACAATAACTCTTTTGAGTTGCGGTAAGGCTCCACTGGCAGAAGCTTTCAAGTAAACTGGCTCAATGTAAAGAAAACTTTGTTCTATTGGCATTGTTATAAGGTTTCCTCTTATCACTTCAGAGCCCTGCTGACCCCACAATGTCAACAATTGAGAAATTTCAGTATCCTGATCTATTCTTGCCTCTATCTGCATTGAGCCGTAAGTAAGCTCCTGTTTGCTCAGCCTAAACACTTCTAATTTGCCATATTCTTCAGGATCTGAATGAGCCACAAACCATGCAATCATATTCTCTTTTCCACGAGGAATTAATGGCGTGATTAAAAAGAATCCTTCTTTTTCTGCATCAGGAAGCTTAAGAACAATATAATATGGTCTAAGCTCAATCTCATTGCTCCTATAAATTTCATTTGGAGTTCTCCAGACATCTTCCCTGTTATAGAAAACTTGTGGATCTTTCATATGATATGTGCCATAAATCTCCATTTGCACTCTCATTAAATCTTCTGGGTATCTAATATGCTCTTTTAAGCCATCAGGCATATCTTCAAAATCCTTAAACAGCTCTGGGAAAATTTTTGCATAATTTTGTATTAAAGGATCTTCCCCATCCACAATATAAAAGTCTATATTCCCATTGTAAGCATCTACAACAACTTTAACCGCATTTCTAATGTAGTTGATACCAACAATATTCTCGCTGTATGGGAAGTTGTCTGATGTTGTGTATGTATCTATTATCCAGAACAATTTGCCTTCATTAATAACAACATAAGGATCATTGTCATATTCAAGGAAAGGGGCTAAAGCAGCTGCCCTTTCAACAATATTCCTTCTAAGCAGCACTTTACTTTCCGGAGTAACAGCGCTTGACACAAATAGGTTAACAGAACCAAGTTTAACTGAGAAAATAGCTTTTTTTAGTATATTTGAAAGCTGAACCCCATCTTTACCTTCATAAGAGGTAAACACATTCTCATTACCAAGAGGATAATCAAATTCATTTGCTTTTGTGTTGACAACAATAAAATCATTTGACTGCTCGCCAAAATAGATTCTTGGCTGTGTGATTTTTAGTTCATCATACTCTGTTTTTGGAGGAATATCCTTGACAAACAGCTCTGGAAGACCCTCCTTACTTACCTTATTAACAGGGCTTACAACTGCTCCATACCCATGTGTATACACCAATTTTTCATTAACCCATGTTTTTGCTTTAGTAGCCAGTTGATTCTGATCTAATTCTCTAGGAGAAATCATCAGCTGCCTGAGTTTATTATCAAGTGTATACCTGTCAACATCTACATCAAGAAACTCATAATATGTTCTGAAAAGCTGTATCTGTTTGTTTGTTGTTAATAAAGGCCTCCAGTCCCATAACCTTACATTATCTATGGTTGCCCTGTTATTGTTAATATCATCAATAGTAAGGTCGTAAGTTACTGGGAAATCCCTTGTATAAACATTAGTAAGGCCATACGCAAACAATGTATGTTTGATGTTTTGCTTTATGTAAGGATCTTCAAGGTTATACTCATTCGGCTGGACATACAGACCCTGCACTATGCCTACTACAATACCTCCTCCAAAAGACACCACAAAAATTAATGCGATGCTTCCAATAAACAATTTAATGTTCTGATTATAAATATAAGCAAATGCTATAAACGCAGTTATTAATGCAAGAACTGATAAAATTGTGTATAGCGGAAGAGTGATTACAATATCAGTATAGCCTGCTCCGAAAACTGCTCCCTGTGAAGAAAACAAAATAGAGTATCTCTTAAGATAAAAGAATGCTGCAAAGATTATCAAAAACAAACCAGCTAAAAAAGCTAAATGTGTTCTTCCTTTTTTTGGAACCTCTATTTTAATTTGCTGAAAAGGCTGCTCAAAACCAAAAGGCATTCCTCCCTTAGGAATCCCTTCCTTAACATCCGCCTTAGGAGCTTTTTTTGTTTTAATTGTAAATAGATAAGCAACTGCTGACATGACAAGGACTGCTATCAGCACGAAAAGCAACACATTTAATACAAATCTGTAAAAAGGCAGAACAAAGATATAAAAACCAATATCATTCTTGAAAATCGGATCAACAAATCCAAAATTAACATAATTAAGGAATCTTAACACAACAAACCAGTATGTACTTGCGGCAAATCCTGCAAGCAGTGAAACAACAACTGTAACACTCAGGTATATTTTTTTATTGGTGATATTTGCTTTCTGCTTGAGTACAATGAAGTTTATCAGTAAAAATACCAAGAACACAAGAAAAACTACAGCCCCTAATGCTATTTTTGAAAAAAGCACAGTCTTGAAAACAGAAAGATACTTCAATGAATCAAACCAGAGCCATTCAGCATATAATCCTGAGAGTATTAATAAAACTGCAATAATCAGGACAAATAAGACAAAACTATTTTTCCTAAGTAAGTTGCTGGCCATATTCAAAAGATAATAGGCAGATTATTTAAATGTTGAGGTATATATTTAAATAAGTTATACTATCATTAATTATATTATGAAAGCATACTCACTAACGTTCGTAGCTTTCATTTTTAAATAATATAAATAAAAAAGGGATATAGTTAAAAATGAAAGAACTCATATTAAAATACGCTTTACAAAATGCAGTAAAATACAAAGGAAAGGCACACATAGGCGCAATTATAGGCAAGGTTCTTGCTGAAAATCCAGAGCTTAAGAAGGACACAAAGAAATTAAGCAAAGAAATAAAAAAAATAGTTGATGAAGTTAATTCTTTAAATTTAGAAAAACAAAAAAAAGAGCTTGAAAAATATTCATTTAAGGAAACTGTAAAGGAAAAAAAAGATATTTTCTCTGTTTTTGACATTAAGGAAAATGAACAAGTTGTTACTGCATTTCCGCCTGAACCGAGCAAATATCCCCATATAGGGCATGCAAAAGCAATTTTTCTTAATTATGAACTTGCAAAAAAATATAATGGAAAATTTATTTTAAGGTTTGAGGATACCAACCCAAAACTTATTGACAAAGAATTCTATAAAATACATCTAAAAAATTATGAATGGCTGGGAATAAAGCCAGACGTAGTAGATTATGCATCTGACCACATGGAAGAATTCTATAATCTGGCTAAGAAAATGGTGGAAAAAGGTTTTGCATACTTATGCACATGCTCCCAGGAAAAGATAAAGAAAGACAGGTTTGAGGGCAAAGAATGTACATGCCGCTATTTGCTAGAAGAAGAGCATCTCAAAAGGTTTGATGAATTATTCAAAGCAAAAGAAGGTAAAATGGTCCTGAGGCTTAAAGGCTACATGCAGCATGAAAACACCACAATGAGAGACCCTGCTTTACTTAGGGTAATAAACCACAAGCACGCAAGGCAGGGAAAAAAATACCATGTATGGCCGACTTATGATTTTCAGAATGCAGCGATGGATGGCATAGAAGAAGTTACCCACAGGCTAAGAACAAAAGAATTTGAATTAAGGAATGAATTGCAAAAATATATTCAGAATACACTTGGCTTTAAGCAGACAAAGATCTATGAATTTGCACGTTTTAATTTAGAAGGTGTAGAGAGCTCTGGAAGAGTCATAAGGGATTTAATAAAGAAAAAGAAGCTAATAGGATGTGATGATCCTTCCTTAACAACAATAGTCGCATTAAAGCGTCGCGGTTTTCTACCAAAAGCAATAAAAAATTTTGTTTTATCCACTGGAATCACAAAAGCAGAATCCACTCTTACATGGGACGATCTTATTGTGCACAACAAAAGGATTTTAGATGCAAAAGCTAATAGATATTTTTTCATTCATGATATTAAAGAAATAAAGATAGAGAAAGCTCCTGAACAGACTGTAAAATTAAAACTGCATCCGGATGCGAAAGAACAAGTTAGGGAATTCAAAGTAAAAGACAAGTTCTATATTGAGAAAGATGATTTTAAGAAATTTAAAAATGGAAGATTATACAGGCTAATGGATTGCTTGAATTTTAAGAAAAAAGGACCCAAGTTAGTTTTCCATTCTCTAGAGTATAAACAATTCAAAAAAAGCGGGGATTTAATTATTCATTGGTTGCCAAAGCAAAAAGATTTAGTCAAAACAGAAGTCTTAATGCCTGACAAAAAATTAATTAAGGGCCTTGCAGAGCCACTGGCAAAGAAACTGGCAGAAAATGAGGTTATTCAATTCATCAGATATGGATTCTGTTGTTTAGATAAAAAAGAAAAAAACAAATTAAGGTTCTGGTTTGCGCATAAATAAAAACTAATAATAGGTGATTTTAATGGGAACAAGCTTGGTTGTAAGGTCGCAGGTAAAGAATCATGCCAAAGTTGACGGCAAGACATTAAGCGTATCAGAAGATTTTTATGAGGCATTAAATAAAAAAGTTGAAAAGCTGATAGAAGAAGCAAGCAAGCGTGCAAGATTAAACAACAGGAATACATTGATGGGAAGAGATATCTAGCTACTGTTTTTCCTTAGTTTTATCTCCAAATTTTTCACCCTCATCTCCTTCTCTTTTTTAGCTTGCAGTAGTTCATTTATTTTTGTTTTTATAGACAACAAATCAATATTCAATTCATTAATCTTGTCTCTGTTTTCTTTTAATGCACTGTCTTTTTCTTCTCTTATTTGCCGCAGCTCTTTTTCAAGTTCTTGAACCCTTGCCCTTAACATTTCTTTAGTTGCTGTTCCTAAGTACTTATCCTCTCTCACATGTCTGCTGCTCACTATGCAAATCTTCCTTAAAAAATTTTTCAAATCTGATGGATTTATATGATCCAAAGAAATATTTTGCATTTTTACTTTTTTAATCTTCCAAACAGGCCTTTTTTCTTGGGCTCTTTAATACTGGAAAATGGAACGCTTGGCATTGCAACTGGTCCTTGTTGTTGAGGCCTTGGTGGCTGATCAAACTGCTGAGATGGTGGTAACTCATCAAGTTCTGGAAGTTTTGGTTCATTAACCTGTGGTTCAAACCTTAGGGGCTGTTGAGAATTAGGACTTAGCCCTTGAGGAGGTTGAAAATCTGGTCTAGGGATTGGTTTATGCAGCAGTGGTTTTTCTCGTTTTCCAGCAAGATTCCCAATCATTTCTGTAATTGCCCTGTTTTGCTCTATAATTTTATCAAGTTTTTTACTTATAGAAGTCATATCTGTACCACCATTTCCTTCAACCTTAAGTTCTTCAGCTGCCTCACTAAATAATTTTAGCATAGCATCCATGCTTTTTGTCAAAGCATTTATAGAATCCAATAGCTCGTCAGAAGAAGTTTCATCTCTTTTTGACCTTAATTCCTGTATCTGTTTCTTTAATTCAACAATCTCCCTGTGGGGCATAAGATCATAAGGCTCATCCTTTGCCATTCTCATCTACCTCTTTTTTATCATTTAACCCATAATTGTATTTATATAAACATTTCGGTTTTCCGTCACTGAAATTAGAAAAAGCAAAAAAATTTATAAACTTGCTATAATAGAATAAACAAAATGGAAAAACTAAATAAAAGGGCATTATTTAAGGGGATATTCAATTTTATAATATTTATACTTGCCATAATATTCCTGATTTTTCTCATAAAGAATGACTGGAACATACTTGATGCCATTAATGGAATGATAAATTTCATTAAGGATATAGCGGCTTTAACCAGTCAGGGATAAACAAATCTTATCATCTATCTTCTTACTATTGAGAATGTGTAGGTTTTATAAATCTTCTCAGGCCTGAACTTCTTTTTAAAGTAAAGCAAAACCTTATCTGAACCTCCAAAATCAACATAATCATAACCTTCTCTCTTAAGCCTGTTAAGGTCGTCAATATTTGCTACTTCCCCTAATCCTGGACAAGAGTAATCAAGTATGCCTATGGAAGAATAATAATTGTTGCTGTTTGGTATTTTCCAGCCTGCAGTTATAGTGCAGGGCTTTCCATTGACACACAATGTTTTTGCCATATCCAAACCCTTAAAATTATTATCAATCAAATTAAAATAATAATCCTTGTCAACCCTGTCATTATCCTTTCTTTTTTTCAGCCAGCTTGACAATATTCTTTTAAGTTTTTCCTTAGGAATATCCTTGCTGTTTCTTACACTTACTTTGTTCTTCTTATAGAATCTGTTTTTGATATTTCTTAATTTTTTCCACTTGCTGCCTTTGAGCCTTGAATTCCATAAGTCCATATTGTACGTTGGCCAATAAAGAATTTCAGTATAATTGCAGGCTCTAAAGCTGTTTTTTATTTTAAATTTATTTAAAAGCTTTTTTTTCAGATCTTCAGAAACCTCAATAACAAATTTTTTGGCTTTTTGTTTCTTTAGAATGTAATTTGTGGCCTCTAATAGTAAATCAAGTCTCTCGCTTTCTGGAGCCAATATTCCATTGGGAAAAAGACTCCAGACATTATTGTCTTTATCAAATTGTACAAGTAAGCACTTACCATTACCAAAATCGAAGAAAATATTTTTGTCCCACCTAGTTTCATTATATAAATAATGCAGATAATTATGCTCTGCAAAATGACCATACTTTTTAATTCCCTTTTTTATCTTTTTTTGATGCTTAACAACATCAGATATTGCCTTCAAATTTGAATGCACCCCTTTAATTAAAACAATGTTAGAACTATTATTTAAATTTTTATAATTATTTTTAATAAATTTTTATTTTTTATTTATTATTGGATTTATTAATTATTTTAATTATTGATTTTTTAATTTTCATTGGAATCATTTTTTTATTGAATTTTTATTATTGAAACTACTTTTTTATTTTTTATCAAACTTATAACCAATCATCTTATACAAAATTTTAGATGCAGTAAAATCAGAACTAACATCATTTTCATTGGGGCATAATTCAACAACATCAAAACCAACAACATTTCTTTCTTCAAATACTTTCTTCAGAAATTTAAGTGCCTGGTAATACAATAAACCACCTGGTTCTGGCGTTCCTGTAGAAGGCATAATAGATGGATCAAACACATCCAAATCAAGCGTAATGTAAACGTTCTTTGACAGCTTTGAGATTGCATTTTCCATCCATTCGTCATTATAAAAAAGATCTTTTGCCCAAAAAATTTCCTGTTTGTTTTTCTTTGCAAAAACTGCTTCCTCATAATCCAAGCTTCTTACTCCAACCTGGATAATATTTTTGCATACATCAAGGCATCTTTTTATCGTGCATGCATGGCTGAATTTAGCCCCACCATATTCTTCCCTTAGATCAGTGTGTGCATCTAACTGCAAAATAGAAAAATCCTCATAGCTTTCAGCAAATGCCCGAACACAGCCAACAGTTATTGAATGTTCACCCCCAATAGCAACAGGAAATTTTTTATCGTCAATTATTTTTTTAACATTCTTATAAACAATATCAACCATCAATTCTGGTTCTTCCTCAATGCTCAATTCATTCAGTGTACAAATTCCAACATCACATATGTTTTTATTCAGTTCCTCATCATAAAGCTCCATATTCCTAGACGCGTCTAGTATTGCTCTTGGCCCTTTTGCAGTTCCTTTTATGTAAGTAGTTGTCTTCTCATAAGATATTGGTAAGATAACAGCCTTGGAATCATCATAATTAGATAACTCGTCTTCCAGCTCACCAAAATTATTTGGAAATTTGATGTAGTTCATTTTCTTACGATATGAAACCAATAAGTTCTATAAAAGCTTTCAGGTCCAAACTTCTTTTTGAATCGCAGCAAAGACTCTGTAGAATCGCCAAAATCCGCATATTCATACCCTTTCTTTTTTATCTGAGTTAAATCATCAATATTGGCTACCTCTCCCAAACCAGGATATTTGCAGTTATATAATCCAATAGCAGAATAATAATTATTGCTGTTTGGTATTTTCCATCCAGCAGTTATACCGGATGGTATATTATTCACGACAACGCTTCTGGCCATGTCTGTTTCCTCAAAATCATTTTTTATGAAATTAAGATACATTTCCGTATAGTAAGTCTTTTCCATATTGGTCCTGCTTTTCCTCCATTTAAGGACTACGTCCCTTAGTTTTTCTTTCTTTATTTCCTTTGACGGAATAAACTCCACATTATAGGATTTCAGAAATTTATTTTTAATGTTCCTCAGCTTCTTCCATTCTTTGCCTTTTAATTCCTTGTCCCATTTTTTCATATTGAAAACAGGGTTATAATAAATTATTGGAGCTTTGGTAATTCTGTATTTATCTGATTCTTTTAGCATGTTGTTGATTCCATTCCAGAATTTTTCCGGAACAAATACAAACACCTTCTTATCCTTTTTAGTCAACAGCACATAATCCAAGAAATCATTAAACAGTTCTAATCTTTTTTTCTCTGGAGCAAGCACCCCTCCAATCAACTCCCATATTCCGCTTTTATACCTTATGGAGACTATTCCCCCATCTTTAAATTTAAAAAAAAATATTTTTGCATAGCTATTCTGCTGATTATAAAAGAACCAGTAATTGTGCTCGCGTACAGAACCATGTTTTTTTATACAATTAATAATTTCCTTTTTGCCAGTACAGATATCGTTAATAATATCCATGTGTGATAAAGTTGAATTATAAAGTTTTTATAAGTTTCGCTATTGTCAAATAAGAAGAAAAATTATTTTAATTAAGGAGTAGCCAGTTGTTCTGGTGTCGCGTATATATGATCAGAATGGCTTCTTGGAAAGTCTATTCCCCTCTTTATAACTTTCTTGGTGTGTTTTTTTGCTTCAAAAGCACTTACTAATAACTTAACTGCATTATCAACATCAAATCCCTTACACGAAAAAACATCAATAAAGACATAATCTTTTTCTGGAAAAGTATGTATACTTATATGAGATTCTGCTATCATAACAAAGCCTGAAATTCCTTCAATAGTTGCTCCTGAGTCTAACCACTTTACAACATGCGGTAATGCCATCTTGGTCATACCTAATTTTCCAGGAAGATTATTAAGAATATCATAAACTCGGCTTTGAGAATTCAATTTTTTCCCGTTACAAGACGATGCGTCAATTGTCAGATGTTGACCAAATTCCCTCATTTTTTTGAAATAAACTATTTTATCTAAAATTATTTATTTTAAAAGAAGTATTTAAAGCTTTCTGTTTTTTATTATTATCGTCGGAAATTTTTGAAAAAATTTTAAAAAGTTTGATTTAAAAAATGCAAAAAGAAAAATTATGGAAAAAAATAATATGCCTATAGACGACAAAATTGTATTGTACATTATCCTAATTAAGAAATCAAAAAATAAATTCTGGGGATACAAGATAACAATCTTCTCATAAGCAGGATCAAAGGTATAAGTTCCAAAATTAAAAAAACTCTCATGAAACAAATCAAAAACAAAATTAAAGTTAAGATTAGATAAAATAAAAAACAAAACAGCATCTAATAAAGTCAAAAAAGATCCAACAGCAAGAATAATTAATAATCTTTTTGTAATTTTTTTAAAATTAAAGTTAATCAAAAAAATCAATAAAATAAAAAGTAATAAAAATAAAATTACGGAAAAATAATATATGGACAAAACTTTTGAAATCAGAATTTTTACATCCAGTAAATGAGTTTTTTCTCTTTCATTAAAGAAATCATTTTTAATTAAATTATTATTTTTCTCATTTTTCAAATAATTCAAAACATCATTATTGATAATTTCAATATCATAATTTTTCAATTTTGTATAAACATTATATTTTGAAAATTCTTTCTTGTATAAACTTTCATCAAAAGCCACAGAATTAAAATTATACCCATAAATAATAAAAGGTATGGTCAGCACCATTAAAACAGAAACGATAAGTAAAAATAGTTTTTTACTCTCCATAATCAAAAAGATAATTTAGAAATATAAATATGTTTTTATTGATTTTCAATAACAACAGTTCTTTTTCTTTTCCTTAATAATAAGATATCTTCAAATTCTATCCTTACTCTTTTGCCCTTAATTTGTTTTTGAGCGTTTTCAATCTCTCTTTTTGCTTCCTTATGTAATTTGTCTATAAACTTCTCTTTTAGATTAGGTAAAATTGGTACATTCTGTTTTCCAACACCATCTCCAGCATCAAAACTCTGTGGAATATAAAACTCGATTTGCGGATTGTTTAAGGATTGCTGTATTTCCCTTAAATTGCTGTAATCCTGCTCAAAATTCCCGTATTTTATTGAAGTTATCATTTCATGCTCGGTAGGGCTGTAAAACATTCCTGCATAGTCAGGAAAATCATTAGTGACAAGATAAGCAGCCGTATTGCTTAAGCTGCCATGGGAGTCTATGCTGTAACCGCTCTTGCTCAGAACTTCATATCCTGGTGTAAATGGATTCAGGTACATTTTAATCAACATGCACTATTTCTTTTTCCTCCTTTATTGCCTCTTTAATTGCTTCTTCTATGGATTTATTTTTCTTCTTTTTCATATTTTTATCTTTATCAGTTCCAGTTTCGATATTATTATTTTGAATATCTTTTGTAATGCTATTGAAGTCTTTTTCCTCTTGTTCTTTTTTCTGGTATTTCTCTTCCTGCTCTACCGCATCCACTATAGTTTTTTCTTTCTCTTCATTTTCTTTTTCTTTCTTTTTATCTTCGTCCTCCTTTTTCATAGATTGGTAATCCTTATTAACTTTATCCTCTTCTGGCTTATTAGCATTATACTCATCATTTTTGTGGTAATCCTCCTGAGACCCTTTAGAACTATGGCCTGCATAGTCACCTCTAGTACCACTAGTACTATGAATGTCCCATTTATCCTCATCCCAAATATCATGTCTTTTGTACATTTTGATAAGCCTTATTACAAGGTTAAGATACAGATTTTATGCGTTTCCCCCTTTATAAATCTTTCTATTTTTCACCACTTAAAAGTAACAGTATATTAGTATTTAATAAGAAATTTGGCCTTGTTTCTGTCAATATCTATAAACTCATCTGCTTCCTCTCTTAATTTGCCAGAACTGCTCGGACCAATAGCCATCACTTCTATTCTGCAGCCCATTGCACGCCTCAAATGCTGCACCAAGGGCACAAAATCACCATCTCCACTTACTAAAATTATTGTATCCAGCTTGTTTGCTAATTCAATTATATCCATTGATATTCCAATATCCCAGTCTCCTTTTTTTGCGCCACCGGCAAATGTCTGTAAATCTTTTGTTTTTACTTCATAGCCTATTTTTTCCAAGGCATCAAAGAAATTTTTTTCTTCCTTAATATCGGCTTTTATTACATATGATATAGCCCTGACCAATTTTCTTCCACTTACAGCTCCCCTAAGAACCTGCGCAAAATTAACTTTTGCCTTATACAAATTTTTTGCAGAATAATAAAGATTCTGCACATCTACAAAAACTCCTACTCTTTGCTCTTTATTTATTCTCATTTAATCTCACCCACATTTTGCTCAAAACCACAATCAGAGCACTTAATTTTTCCTTCTGCAAATTTTAAACTTAACTTCCCGCATTTAGGGCATCTTTGAACAATCTTAAATTTCTCAATCTGCTTTTTCCAGTCCTCTTCATCGTGGTCCATAAAGGGAAAGTTTAATTGTTTGTATATAAATCTATCGCGAACCATACAAAAAACCACCAACCTTATAAAAAGGGGCAAAAAGCTTAAAAATAGATATTCATTAATCTCGACTAAGGGGTGTGGAGTAAGAAAATGCCAGATATTACTTATAATAAAAAAACGATAAGTGATTTAGTTTTTGCTATAGATGATGCTCATAGAATATTACAACTTATCCAAGGTTTAGAATATGCATTGAATGAAATACAAAAAGATACATCAATATTAGCTGTAGCATCTGAAAGAAAGTTTCAAAATCTTCTTCTTATGTTAGATGAATCCATTAAGGATTCAAAAAGGACTAATCTTAGTATGATTTCTCATAATCCTAATACTCAATATACACTAGGGATTTTAGAACAACATATGGGGGATTTTCCCGAAGCAAAAGAACTTGTCAAAGAGATTTATGAAGCATTACCTGAAACTAATCCTGAAAATATTGAATCTGTTGTACAACCTCAAACTCATCAGTAAGAAAAATTAAAACCTTTGTCCTTTATTTCTTATATTTTTAATAAAAAACCACCAACCTTTATATATCCAAAAACCCTACCTTACAAGTATGGGGGACAAAATAAGGTTCTTTCCTTTGGATGTGATGTACAGGATAATAGATGAAAAGCCAGTAATCCATTTATTTGGAAGAACTATTGACAACAAGCAGATATGCATTCTTTATGAAGACTTTGAGCCATATTTTTATGCTATACAAAAAAAAGGTTCTGACATAACAGAACAACTAAAGAATTTTAAAATTACAAGAAATGATCAAACATATTCAATAACAAAAGTAGAGGCAGTAAAAAAGAAATATTTTGGCAAGGATGTAGATGCAGTAAAAGTTTTTACAAAACTTCCAAGAGATGTTCCAGTCATAAGTAATGAATTAAGGAATCTAAGCAGCATAGAATCAATAAACGAAAATGATATACTGTTTGCAAGAAGATTCCTGATAGATAAAAACATAATTCCATTAACATTATACGAGGTTGAAGGAACCTTTGGCCCTCAAAATCTGAAAGTGCCTGCTTTCAAAGCAGATAAAATAGAACCTTTTGGTACTGAAACTTTCCTAAAGCCCAGGATTCTCTCTATTGACATAGAGACATATACGCCTCTTTACAAGGAGATTGCTCCGGAAAAAAACCCTATAATAATGCTCTCGCTCTATGCAAAAGACTTCCAAAAAGTATTTGTATGGAAGCGCTTTAAGACAGATCTTGACTATGTGGAATTTGTTGACAGTGAGGCAGAACTAATAGAGAAGTTTAAAGAAGTAATTGAAAACTACAAGCCGGATATTTTGACAGGGTATTTCTCTGACGGTTTTGATCTTCCGTACATAAAAACAAGGGCTGTCAAATACAAGACTAAGCTCGATTTGGGGCTTGATTTTTCAGAATTAAAAGTCAGCAAAGGAAAAGTTACCACAGCACAGATTATGGGAATTACACACCTTGATATTTTTAAGTTTATAAGGAAGATAATATCCGGAACATTGAAAACAGAAACATACAATTTGAATGCTGTTGCTTCTGAACTTCTCGGTGAAAAAAAGCATGATGTGGATTTAAATGAGCTTTCAAAAGCATGGGACAATGAAACAGAACTCAAAGAGTTCTGTGAGTACAACTTAAATGACGCTAGACTATCTTATAATCTTGCTGAAAAACTAATGCCCGCAATAAGCGAGATGGTCAAGATAACAGGCCTTACAATATATGATGTAAACAGAATGGGCTTTTCGCAATTAGTTGAATGGTATTTGCTAAGGCAGGCTCCTAACTTTAATGAAATAGCTCCTAATAAGCCCTCAAATGATGAGATCATGAAAAGAAGATTGCAGACATACAAGGGTGCTTTTGTTTTTGAGCCAAAGCCTGGTTTATATGATAACATAGTTGTTTTTGACTACCGCAGCCTATACCCTACAATTGTAGGGTCCCATAACATAAGCCCTGGAACAATTAACTGCGATTGTTGCGCAGAAGAAGCAAAATTAGTGCCTTTAGAAGATAATAAAAAAATCTGGTTTTGCAATAAAAAGAAAGGTTTTATACCAACCTTAATAGAGGATTTGATAACCCGCAGAACAAGGATTAAGGAGATAATAAAGGACCAAATAGACGAGAAGTTTGCAATACTGGATGCAAGACAAAATAGTCTCAAGCTCCTTGCAAATTCTTTTTACGGCTATCTGGGATTTTTTGCTGCCAGATGGTATTCTTTGGAATGTGCGCAAGCTACCACAGCATTTGGCAGGCATTACATAAAGGAAGTCATAGAAAAAGCACAAAAATCCGGATTTAGAGTGCTATATTCAGATACAGACAGCGTCTTTTTAACACTGGATGAAAAAACAAAACAGGACGCTGAAACTTTTTCAGAAAAAATCAATCAGGAACTTCCTGGACTAATGGAGCTTGAATTTGAAGGTTTTTACCCATCCGGCATATTTGTATCAGCGAAAGTAGGTGCTTACGGAGCAAAGAAAAAATATGCTCTTCTTGATGAAAATGGAATGCTAAAAATTAAAGGTTTTGAAAGTGTAAGAAGAAACTGGTCAATGATTGCAAAAGAAGTGCAGGAAAAAGTCCTGGAAATCATATTAAAAGAGCGCGACAACAAAAAAGCCCTGGAGTATGTTAAGAAAACTATTGATGATTTGAGGAACAAGAAAATACCTCTAGAGAAAGTGGTAATACACACACAGCTGCAGAAAGAAATTTCTGAGTATGACTCTCGCGGCCCTCATGTAGCAGTTGCGCAAAGACTGAAAAATCAGGGAGTAAATGTTGGCCCCGGATCTATGATAAGGTTTGTTGTTTTACAGGGAAGCGATATAATAAGAAATCGTTCTAAACTACCTGAAGAAGTCAAAGAAAACAATTACGATGCAGATTACTACATAAACAACCAGGTTGTTCCTGCTGTTGAAAGAATCTTTAATGTTTTAGGCTACACAAAAGAAGATTTGCTCGAAACAAAAGAACAGACCAAACTGGAAGGATATTTCTAAATCGGCTGTGTTTAAAATGTAGGTTGCCATCAATTTGTGAGCTTTCTTATCTATTTGAAATCTAAGCTGACAGGGGGATGTCCCTTATGGGGATGTCAGCTCTTAATGCCGAAGAAACAAAAAGCGAACCAATGGCAACCCGACTAGAAGGAGATTTTAAACGCAGCTTTCTAAAACCATAATCTTTATATATTATTTAATCTTATTTTATCTTATGAAGGGAAAAGAGGACTTCATAAGGTATATAAGAAAGACCGGAACAAGCTTAGGCATCAATATACCTCCGGAAATAATCAAAATTCTGAATCTTAAAGAAAATGAAATAGTCCGTGTTACAATAGAAAAGATAAAAAAAGGTGGTAATAATTAATATAAGTGATTATATAAAAAATTTAAGTAATGCAAAATTTGAAAGCAAAAGCTTTGAAGAGATAAAAAAAGATTTAGAAGAGCTTTATGAATATGACATTGTTTTTGAGGAGCTGGAAAAAGATAATTTCTTTGCTCCAAAAAATTCCATACATATTGGTAATGATGCCTTCATGCATCTCAGACTGCTTATTTCTGAAATAAAGGAAAAACAGGATATCAAAGAAAGGCTAAGCAGCCTTAGTTATAATGTCAGCTGGTTAATGTCTGGTACAGTTATTAAAGACAAAAACATAGTAAGCAAGGCAATAAAAAACATAATACAGCATGAGCACAGCAGCATAAACATAATAGTCTCGGAGCTGAATTCCCTAAAAGATAGAATTGAAAGGCTTGAGAATCTGCATACAAGCTTATTAGACAAAAACATGCTTAGCCTAGACACAAGGATTTTACTGCAGCAAGACTTTGAAACCAAGCATGAAAAACTCAAAGAAATCTATAACCGGCAGAAGAATATACTCCTTAACCTGAGCAATATATTTGTCAGACTGACTAAAGAGACTGTACTTAAGAACAAGAAACAAATAAAAAATAAGTAAAACATTTAAAAAAGGCCTATTGCCTCTTATGATTGCAAAGATTAAAATGCAGAAATACGAACCGTTAAAACAAGAACCTGAAATTTTAAAGTTTTGGAAAGATAGAAGAATATATGAAAAAGCCAAAGAAAAGGGCAGGGGCAAAAAGAAGTTCTATTTTCTCGATGGCCCCCCATATACTTCTGGAAAAGTGCATTTAGGAACAGCATGGAATAAATCCCTGAAAGATATGATATTGAGGTACAAAAGAATGCAGGGCCTGGAAGTACTGGACCGTGCAGGATATGACATGCATGGTCTTCCAACAGAAAATGCTGCTGAGAAAGAGTTAGGCATAAAGAAAAAAGAGGAGATAGAAAAGTTTGGTGTGGCTAAGTTTGTCAGGACCTGCAAAAATTTAAGCATAAAAAACATGAAGATAATGAATGCTGACTTCCAGAGGTTAGGCGTATGGATGGATTTTGAAA
Organism: uncultured Methanosarcinales archaeon; assembly: GCA_964650285.1. Classification (GTDB taxonomy): domain Archaea; phylum Nanobdellota; class Nanobdellia; order Woesearchaeales; family GW2011-AR4; genus JACPJP01. The sequence continues at coordinate 43,119 of CAZYSP010000007.1, forward strand.
ATGCATATCAATCGGTAAAAAAAGAATTTATTGATGGTGAATGGTGGTTGGTGAAAAAGGTACATGAAAAAAAGCGATTGTACGAGGGATTGAGGTCAATGGCCTGGGACTGGAGGCACCAGACAGCATTGGCAAAGCACGAGCTCGAATATAAAACCATAAAAGATAAATCAATATTTGTAAGGATGAAAGTTAAGGGTAAGGAAAAAGAATACCTAATAATCTGGACAACCACTCCATGGACTATAGCATTTAATTTGGGAATAATGGTGCATCCTGAATTTGATTATGTCAAATGCAAAGTTGGCAGTGAATACTGGATTGTTGCAAAAGCCCTTGCGTCTGCTTTTATATCATCAGTTGCTGGAAAAAAATTCCAAATAGTTGAAGAATTCAAGGGAAAGAAACTGGAAGGGACAGAATATGTGCATCCTTTTTATGATGAATTAAAGGAACATTATGATAAGATAAAGAAAGAGCATCCAAAAACCCATACAGTTGTTTTAAGCGAAGAGTATGTTGATACAAGTTCTGGTTCAGGCATGGTCCACATGGCGCCCGGATGCGGCCCGGAAGATTATGAAGTAGGCCATAGGAATAACATCCCCGCATGGAACCTTGTAAAGGAAAATGGAGTGTATAGCGATGAAATGGGCATATTTGCAGGAAGGCATGCCCTTAAAGATAATCAATCATTTACAAAAGATTTGGAAAAAAAAGGTGCTTTGGTTGCCCAGACACAAGTGGAGCATGAGTATCCACACGGCCAAAGGAGCCATCATCCTGTAATTTTTAGGACAACAAAACAATGGTTTTTCAAAGTAGAGGACATCAAGAAAGATCTTATCAGGGAAAATAATAAAATAAAGTGGGTTCCTAAAGCAGGCTATAACGCATTCAACTCATGGCTGGAAAACTTAAGGGACAATTCAATTTCTAAACAGCGTTATTGGGGGACACCGATTCCGATATGGAAGAATATTGACAATCCTGATGACTATATTGTTATTGGCTCTGTCAAGGAGCTGGAAGAGCTTTCAGGAAAAAAGGTGGAAGAGCCGCATATTCCATGGATTGATGAAATTATAATAGAAAAAGACGGCAAAAAATACAAGCGTGTTCCGGACATTCTTGATGTATGGGTGGATGCAGGCACTGTTTCCTGGAATTCTTTGGATTTTCCTGCGAACAAGGACAATTTTAAGAAATATTTTCCCCCTGATTTTATTTTAGAAGGCAAGGACCAGGTCAGGGGCTGGTTTAATCTATTGCATATCGCGTCCATGCTGTCAATGGGAAAACGGAGCTTTAATGCCGCCTATATGCATGGCTTTGTAAATGATGCTATGGGCAGGAAGATGTCAAAGAGTCTTGGAAATTATATACTTCCGGGAGAGGTTATTGAAAAATACGGAGCAGACACATTTAGGTATTATACCCTGGGCGGGACAAATGCAGGTTTAGACCTGAATTATAATTTTGATGGTATGAAAGTCAAGCATAGAAACCTTACAGTTTTGTGGAATTTGCACAATTATTTAATTGACCTTGCAAATAATTCAAACACAAACCCTGTTGACCTAAAGATAAGAAAAGACCGTTTTTCAACAGAAGAAAACTATATTTTTTCAAAATTAAATTCCACAATAAGAAAAGCCACAAAGCTTTTTGAAGACTATAGATTAAATGATGTTCCATTATTAATTGAAGACCTTTTCCTTAAATTAAGCAGGACATATATACAATTAACAAGGGATAAGTCCACTGGTGACGATAAAAAAGTTGTTTTATACACTGTATATAACGTGCTTATGGAAGTTCTAAAGATGTTTGCACCTATTGCACCTTACATAACAGAAAAAATATACCAAAATCTAAAAAATCAATTTGATCTGGAAAAAGAAAGTATACACCATTTTGAATGGCCAAAATATGATGAAAAATCCATTAACAAAGAGCTTGAACTGGAGATGGACAGTACAGGTGAGGCTATACAGACAATTCTTGCTTTAAGGGAAAAAATACAGCTTGGTGTAAGGTGGCCGTTACAGGAAGCAGTCATAGTCACTAAAAATGAAAAGACAGTAAAAGCCGTGGAATCATTAAAAGGAATAATAAAAAAACAGACTAACATTAAAGAACTTGATGTTCAGCAATCATTACCCGGAATAAAGCTAAGCATTAAAGCAGATTATTCGCAATTAGGCCCTGATTTCGGAAAAAAAGCTCCCCAAATAATAGCAAAATTAACATCAGAAAGCCCTGAAACCATTCTATCCCATTTGGAAAAGGAGGGAAAATACACAATAAAGCTTGACAAAGAGAAAGTAAACATTGTAAAAGAGCATTTAATTGTAACAAGAAAAGTCCCTGTACCGTACATAGAAGGCACTTTCAAAAATGGCTTTGTCTATTTGAACAAAGATGTTGATGAGGAACTTGAAGCAGAAGGTTATGTTCGCGAGTTAATGAGACGTGTACAAGAATTGAGGAAAAAAGCAGGGCTGCAGAAAAAAGACAAGATTTCCTTATTCATAAAAACAGATGAAGAGCTTAAGGACACATTTAATAACTTCTACAGCGCAATAAAAGGAAAAGTCGGAGCATCAAGTTTAAAGATTTCTGACCTAAAGCCAAGTAAAAAACACAAATATGAAAGCAGGGAAAGAGTAAGGGATAAGAAATTTGAATTGTTTCTGGATAAGGTTTAGTTCTGTAACATTATTTTTCTTTAAAAACCAAAAACTTTAAATATAGTCATATTATAAAGTATAGTAAATATATCAAAAATTATAAAATATATTTTATCATATAAATGAAAAAGCCAATAAGCGCAACTATTGATGTTGAATTGCTGAAGTGGATAGATAAAGAGCTGCAGGACAAGAAAAAGTACAGGAATAAATCGCACTTGATAGAAATAGCTCTGGAAATTTTAAAGCAAAACAAAAAATAATCAACAAAATGGCACTTTTCGACAACAAAAAACCCTTTTCATATGATGTAATCAGGGAAGGCGATGACGTAATACTTTCTGTTAATTTAGAAGACTACCACCATATTCCTTCCATAGAAGATGATCCTATAGTAATGTCCAAAGCGTGTGATATGCTGACAGAAGTCAAGGATGCAACAAAAATTGTTTTTATTCAAAAAAGGAATTATGAATATGATTATAGCCAAACAAGCCTCTTGAATGAAATAGCTGGACTTTATAGGAAACTGGTAAAAAGAAAAGATGTTTTTAGTTACACAGCTTTGCTTTCTGATACAACATGTACAAGATGGACTAATGCATGGTATTCTGATGTGCAGGGCATTATATCCAACCTCTTAAGATCTGATCCGATAGGGGCTTATGTAGAGTTAATAAGAATCATAAGAGATGAAAAAATAAGTTCAGAAAAATCATTGGATAGTGCATTTCTAAAATGTTCTAATAAATATGTTGGAATCCTAGATTACATAATAAAATTGTTTGAAAAAACAAAATTGATTTCATTAGCTAAACCCTATATTGCGGGGCACAAAGTTGGCGATAGGGCAATCTATAGGAAGTTCTTTACTTCAATCATAAGACCGGATTTTATGTTTGCTAAAATCATGGCAACCTTTCCACATGATGGTAAAGAGCTTGATAGTTATACTGTTAACGAAGATATTGAGATAACTGTATTTGAACTTCCTGATACAGTCCAATACCTATACCATATGGTTCCGCCAGAATTCAAATTAACCGAGGAGAAATATGAAATATTGGATAGTGCAAGAAAAATAATGTCGGAGCACAAGCCAAAAAGAAGCGAGTTTATAGACCCTGAAAGAATGCGTCAGGTTTTTTTTAATGTTGGTTCGGATTTAATTGATGAATTGGCTGCTCAAAAAGGTGTAAATATGACTTCTGCTGAACTTGAGCAGTTAACACATATTCTTGTTCGTTATACAGTGGGCTTTGGCTTGATTGAAGTCTTGCTGCAGGATGAAAAAATACAGGATATAACTGTAAATAACCAAGTCGGAGAAACCCCGATGTTTATTGTGCATCAGGATTTCGGGGATTGTAAGACAAACATAATCCCTACAGCTACTGAAGCTGAGTCATGGGCGACAAAATTAAGGCTTATTTCCGGAAGACCCTTGGATGAAGCAAATCCTATCTTAGATACAGAGTTGAATGTTACAGGGGCAAATGCGCGTGTAGCGGCAGTTGGAGAGCCGTTAAATCCATATGGTCTTGCCTATGCTTTTAGGAGACATAGGGATAAGCCATGGACTTTGCCGTTATTTATGGATAATAAGATGATAAGTCCTTTGGCAGCAGGTTTGTTGAGTTTCTTGGTTGATGGCAGCAGAACACTGCTTGTAGCAGGTACAAGATCTGCAGGAAAAACATCATTATTAGGATCTCTGCTTGTGGAAATAATGAGGAAGTACCGTGTTATTACAATTGAAGATACCTTAGAGCTTCCAACTGTTTCGCTAAGGAAGTTAGGTTATAATATACAGCCAATGAAAGTGGCTGCAGCAATGACAAAAGGTTCTGCAGAGGTGCCTGCTGAAGAAGGCATAAGGACAACATTAAGGATGGGAGATTCTGCTTTGATTGTTGGTGAAATTAGAAGCAAGGAGGCATTGGCATTATACGAAGCTATGAGGATTGGTGCTTTGGCAAATGTTGTTGCAGGAACAATCCATGGAGATAGTCCTTATGGTGTTTTTGACAGGGTTGTCAATGACTTACAAGTTCCCAGGACAAGCTTTAAGGCAACAGACATTATCATTGTTGCAAATCCAATCAGAAGCCCGGATGGGCTGCATAGATGGCGCAGGGTTACACAAATAACAGAAGTTAGGAAGCACTGGGAAAATGACCCCTTATTGGAAAATGGCTTTGTTGATTTAATGAAGTATGACAGCAGAACAGACCAGCTTGAGCCGACAGATGAATTAATAAATGGTGGAAGTGAGATTTTAAAGAGTATAGCTGGCAATGTTAAGGAATGGGCAGGAAGCTGGGATGCTATATGGGATAACATCTTGTTAAGGGCAAAAATAAAAGAAACTCTGCTGAAGGTCACTAAAAAGACCAAAATGCCAAATTTGCTCGAGGCAGATTTTATTGTACAAGCAAACGACGAATTCCATAAAATATCAGATAATATCAACCAGGAAGTTGGAAATTTAGACAGCAAAAGAATTTTTTTTGACTGGAATGAATGGTTAAAAACAACCATAAAGAAAAAGAATATGAAATAAAAAACAATAAAAAAAAGAGGTGAAATTATTTCTTCAAATGCCTAGTAAAACCGAGAAGCAAAGGATGCAGAAACTGATTGAAACTTATAAGAGGCAGATAGAAAAAGAGCTTGGAACAAGAGTCTACAAGCCTAAAGTTGTATCAAAAGAATACAAAGAGTTTAAGAGAGAACTTATGCCGGGGCATTTGACTTTCTACGAGAAAGCATGTAATTTGAGTGGGAAAATTCTTAAAATAAGTCCAGACAAGAAGAATGAGAAAAAACTTGCAGACAGCATTAATATAGCGCATTTAAATGTTACTCCTTCAGGAGTTACTGCCTTTTCACTTTTAGCCCCTATTTTTATAATGGTATTTGGTTCCTTATTTTCATATTTATTTCTACAATCAGTCTTTTTCGTTCTTTTCTTCCTTATAATAGGAGTTTCTTTAATAATACCTCTGGGAAAATTACCAGAATATATTGCAAATAGCTGGCGCTTAAAGGCCAGCAACCAGATGGTTTTGTGTATATTTTATGTTGTAACCTATATGAGGCATACAAGCAATTTGGAAAATGCATTGGGATTTGCAGCTGATCATCTTGCAGCACCATTGAGTATTGATTTAAAAAAAGTGCTTTGGGATGTTGAAACAGAGAAGTATGATGGTGTTAAGGAAAGTCTTGACATATACCTTGAAACATGGAAGAAATGGAATTTTGAGTTTATTGAAGCATTTCATTTAATTGAAGGATCTTTATATGAGGGAAGTGAGCAGCGCAGATTGAATTCTTTGGACAAATCATTAGATGTCATTTTAAGTGAAACTTACGAAAAGATGCTGCACTATGCACATAATCTGCAAAGCCCGATAACTATGCTGCATATGTTGGGCATAATTCTTCCTATTTTGGGTTTGGTCATACTGCCTATGATAGTAAGTTTTATAGAAGGTGTTCAGTGGTATTATATAGCTGCTTTATACAATATAGCATTGCCTGTCATGGTCTATTACTTGGGAAAAAGTATTTTATCAAGAAGGCCTACTGGCTACGGGCAGACAGATATCTCAGAAGAAAATCCCGAGCTTAAAAAATACAAAAATGTAATAATGAAATTTGGAAAATTCGAATTTTTAATTAATCCGGTTTTCTTTAGCATTTTAATAGGGGCATTATTATTCCTTTTAGGTATCAGCCCCATTCTACTGCATTCTATAAATTTTTCTGATATAGGATTTGGCGCAGAAGACTTGTTAAGTGTATGCGGCAAGAAATTCTGCTTATTAGGTTACAGGCAAAGCTCTGTAACCAATAAACTAATAGGCCCGTATGGACTTGGCGCATCTGTTCTAAGCCTGTCTATACCTTTAGCCTTTGGTTTAGGTTTGGGAATTTTTTACACATTAAGATCAAAGAAAGTAATAAGGATAAGAAAAAGGGCTGAAAAGCTTGAGCTGGAATTTGCATCAGCATTATTTCAATTAGGAAACAGATTAGGAGATGGCTTGCCTGCAGAAATAGCGTTTGGTAAAGTGGCAAATGTAATGGAAGGGACAGTGTCTGGCTCTTTTTTTAAACTTGTAAGCATGAACATAAGCAAATTAGGGATGAGCATCAAAAAAGCAATATTTGATCCAGTGCATGGTGCCTTGATAACATTCCCGTCAAATTTAATTGAAAGTTCTATGAAAATTTTAATACAATCCATTAAAAAGGGCCCGGTTATAGCCGCACAAGCATTGACAAATGTTTCTAGATACATAAAAGAAATCCACAAGGTTAATGAACGGCTGAGAGATTTAATGGCAGACATAATATCGGATATGAACTCTCAGATCAAGTTCCTGACACCTGCTATTGCAGGAATTGTCGTCGGGATTGCCTCGATGGTAACCGGGATTCTTGGCAAATTAGGAACGCAACTGCAAGCTATTACTGCTGGCACTGGCCAGCAAGCAGGTTTGATCAGTATCTTTGGGGATGGAATCCCAACATACTATTTCCAGATTATAGTTGGCATATATGTTGTCCAGATAACTTACATATTAACAATTTTGGTAAACGGAATTGAAAACGGCTCTGATAAACTAAATGAGAGATATCTGTTAGGAAACAATTTGATAAGAAGCACATTGCTTTATTGTTTTATTTCCCTTTCTGTCATGTTATTGTTCAATATCATAGCCTCGAATTTATTAACAAGTTCTTTTGGAAGTTAACAGCATATGTTGTTAAATAAATTGCATAACTAGTCCTTTCTTCCTTAATATTTCTTTTATAAGTTCCATTTTATCACCTCTTTCTCTTTTAATTATTATGCCTATATAAATAATTTTATGTTAAAAATATTCTTATAGGAATAATGACAAAGATTGTTTTTTATGTATTATCTGAAGGATTATATAGAAAAATAGAATATGGGGACGCTGGGACATCCATATCCAGGGAAAATAATCCCTAAGATTTTTGAACCCAGGAATTAGGTCGGACAGTAAAACTGTACCAATCACCTACGTCTTCAGCGTATTAAGCTAAACTTCTAGTTTATGTGCTCTCCTAAGCCGAAGACCTCACCTAAAAAGGTCAAACCTTCTCAGTCTGAGCTACGTTTATGGTTTAAAAACAAATGCTTCTAAATCCCCATTGAGCTCAAACCTTAAAACTCAGAATTAGAATTAATTTAAATTACTTTCGCTTAATCCTTACTCATCCTTGACTTCTTCTACATCAACGGGTTTGTCTTCCAGCTTTTCTTCAATCTTTTCCAGTCTTTTTTCTGATTCCTTGTAGATTTTTTTATCTTCTTTTTCATCAGGACCTTTTGTCATTTCTTCTTTAGTTTCTTTGCTCTCTCCAACAACCTCTAATTTACCTAATTTTCCTGTTGTTAGCTGGGGTTCTCCCTGCCATTCAGAAACATAGCCATTGGTTATATGAACCTTATCTCCAGCCTTCACATTCTCGATATTTTCATTCCATAAAGTAAGCTTCATGTCACCAGTTTCATCTTTTACAATTGCAGTTGCAACCCTTCCTGTTCTGCCAAACTTTTCAAACTCCCGTACCTCTCCAACATCTACAACATCAACTATAATATCTACATTACCTTGCCTTATTTTTAAGTCTTTAATCGCCATATTCAAAAGAGAATAAGCAGCATATATAAAATTTATGGATTATTTATTAATTTGCCCATTGTCGCTTTTAAGTCTTTTAGTTTTACCCTTATTTGTTTTGTATTGTTCCTGTCTCTTATAGTGCAGTCATTCTTTTTTAGGCTATCAAAATCTATAGTTACACAGTAAGGTGTTCCAATTTCATCATTTCTCGCATATCTTCTCCCAATAGAACCACCAGAATCAAATAAACAATTAAAATCTGCTTTTAGCAAATCATAAACTTCCCTTGATTTTTTGATAATTTGCGGTTTGTTGGAAACCAAAGGGAGAACAGCAACTTTAACAGGTGCTAATTTTGGGTGTAATTTTAAAACAACGTTTTCTCTCTTCTTGTCATAATTATAGGCATCAAACATGAAAACCAAAAAAGCCCTTTCAACCCCAAGAGATGGCTCTGCAATTACATAAGGAATAATTCTTTTCTTTGTTTCCTCATCAAAAATGCTTAAGTCTTTTCCCGCAAACTTAATGTGCTGCTTTAAGTCAAAGTCAGTCCTGTTTGCTATGCCTTGCAGTTCTTTCCACCCAAAAGGAAAATTATATTCAAGATCCCATGTGTCCAGGGCATAATGGCTCTTTTCCTCTTTCAAATGCTGCCTTACTCTGAAATTGTCAGCTTTAGCCCCTAAACTCATAAACCATTTTTGTTCTGTAGCAAGCCAGTAAACAAGCCATTCTGCTATTAATTTTTTCTTTATAGCATCCTTTACTTTCATTTTTTTTGGTTTTACATTTTTCTGTTGCATTTCTGCACTGTAAAAAGTAAACTCATAACCAGCAACGCTATTAATGTAAGGGCATTTTTCCGCTTTATCAGGGTGCACAAAATACTCTATCTCCATCATATCAAACTCGCGGCACCTGAATAAAAAATCCCTTGGGCTTATCTCATTCCTAAAGCCCTTGCCTGTCTGTGCAATACCAAATGGCAATTTTAATCTTGCATTATCCACAACAAGTTTGAAATCTGCAAATATTAGCTGCGCAGTCTCAGGCCTTAAGTAAGCAACATAACTCTTATCCTCTTCTGACCCTACATTAGTCTTAAACATTAAATTAAATTTTTTAATATCTTCAAAATTAGAGTTGCATTTTGGGCATTTTAATTTATTTTTCTCAATAATATTGCTTATTTTTTCTGAACTATAGCCTTCAACATTAATCTTCAATTTTTCTTGAATAAACTGATCTGCCCTGATCTTTTCCTTGCATTTGGAGCATGTAAGCATAACATCCTTAAAACTATCAACATGACCAGAAGCTTCCCATACTTTTGGATGTGTAATAATGCTTCCATCCATGCCTACAATATCTTCCCTGCTCTGAACATGAAACTTCCACCATTCATTTTTGATATTATTCTTTAATTCAACTCCCAAATGCCCAAAATCCCAGAATCCTGCAAAGCCGCCATAAATCTCGCTATTAGGATAAATAAAACCTTTCCTCTTACAGAAAACAGCCATGTCCTCTATAGTTAATTTATCCATAAAACATTAGATTAGTTGATATTTTATAAAATTTGTTGTTTTTTATATGAGAAATTATTCTGATGCTCCTTTTACAGCTTTCTGCGGTATCAAGAAAGCTATAACCAGGGGTATTAAAACAGCTCCCCACCCAATTAAAA
>CAZYSP010000008.1:0-47340 GCA_964650285.1 uncultured Methanosarcinales archaeon
GAAAAAGAAGAAAAGTCTATTTTTAAATCTGCCCTAGATAAATTAATGGAAAAGTCCTTGGACTCCTTGTTTTCTGTTGCTGCAGAAGAAGCTGAGCATTTGATAAAGTGGATAAAGAAATTGTCAGATATTGGAAGAAAAATAAGAAATTTATTAACAGCTGTTGTTCTTTTTTCTGCTGGTTTAGGTGTCCTAGGTATAGGAATAGCATTGTATATTGGTGATATGTTTCCGGATATTATAACAGGACTAACTCATATTTTTGTAGGTCTTGTTATTATTTTAATAGCTGCATTGTATTCAAAATATAGTAAGTGATAAAGATTAAAAATAAAAATTTGTCCGCTAATCTGCAGCTGCTGTTTTTCATAGCAGCAATAATCCTCTTCTATCTTTTGCTGAAACCATTGCTTATTACATTTTTTAGAGATTTCAGTGAGTGATATGCATAACAAGATTTGCAGTATTTTAGAAAACATCAACAAATAATCTGTGCTTTTCTGCCCCTTCCAATTCTTCTATTATTCTTTTGATAATTAATTTTTCAGGATCTGGAATCAACTTAACCCTTTTCTTAAGGTCTTCAAAGCTTTCAAAAGGTTTTTCTTCACGTGCATTAATTATCTCCCACATGTGCTTTTTGCCAACACCGGGCAATAATTCTATTTGGTGCATTCTTGTGCTTAAAGGCTTTGCATTATTGAAAAAATCAACAAACTTCTTTTCATTTTTCTTCACAATATCCTTAATAATAAATTGTAACTCGGATTTTGCAGTCCTTGTCAATTTTGATAAGGGGATTTTGCCAACTATATGGTGTATCTTATCCCGTTTGCCTTCACCTATGTAAACTTCCTCGTACAACTGCAGATGAATTCCTTTTTTTGGAACAAGTTCCAATAAAACGAAATGCTCCTTGCCTAAGGCTTGCGCTATCGGAGTCTTCATATACATAGGCCTTTCATCAAATGGGTGACCATTTGGTAAAAAGTCTAATATTATGGTGTTTTCTTCTTTTGTTCTTTCCATTTTTTGTATGTTTGGTTGTAATAATTCCATTGTTTTCTATAAACTTGCTACTGAAACATAGTCGTGGAATGTTTGCCTGTAATCATCACTTATTTTTCCAAGCCCCTTCATTGACAACACTCTCTTTTCTTTCATTTTAAGCAACTTTTCTTTTTCGTTAGCAATGTGCTTTATCTTTTTTTCAATTTTCTTTCTCAATTTATTGTTTTTCTTAATCTTTGAAAATATTAGCACTTCCTTGCCATACTCTGTTTCAAAACTTGACAGCAAGGCAAATACCATTGGAACCCAGCTGCTAAATACTTCTTTTCTGAATAATTTTGTTTTTACTTTGTTGGCAGGAGGTATTTTCGCTTCCAAAGCATCCAACAGCTCACTCTCAATCTTAAGTATGTTCTCCAAGTCTTTTATTCCAACCTTCTCTTTACTGATTATTTTTATTTCTCTTTTCTTGTAATCTTTCAGCAATTTTTTGTCAAAAAATATGATTTTTTGCAGCAGCTCGTAAACAGTATGTTCTATCCTGTCTATGTAATCTTTTGACAATACTCTGCCACTTTTTTCAAGATACCTAACTGGTCTCCCTGATTTAACAGCTTTTACTATCAATGAGCTTTTAATTATTCCCAGCTCTCTTAGTAATCCTTCCTCAAGGTAATTATTAATGGCTTTTATTTTATGTATTATTTCTCTTATTAGTGCTATGTTTGCCTTAAGACAATCTATGGTTCTTTTTTTGTTTTTTATCTTGTTTATGTTCACTGAAAAAGTGTTTATTATAAGCTCGTGCAGACTTCTTGCGAGCTTTTTTTTCTTAGTTTCAGCGCTTATATCCTTCCTGGACAAGAGCTTTTGGTATTTGCCCTTTTGGATTTTCAAATTAACTCTTTTTATGCTTTTATTGGCTTCTCTTGCTATCCTTCCATAACTACCCATATACCTCTTTTCTATATCCACCCTCATTTTTTGCATATTGGGCTATGTATTTATAAAGATTTTCAATTTTGGAATAAAAACTTACCCAGAAATCACTTCTTTGCATTAATTATATCAACAATCTTCTTCATATTTTCATTATTCAAGCTTACTGTATAGCCCTGCATAACAACTTTAAGGTCTTTAATTGTGGCAGGCATTATATCTATGATTTTGTATATATGTTGATCTTTTAGCCTGGAAATGTTAAGCTTGCTTATTTTGTCAAAAAGTCCATCTACAGTCTTAGGTGTGGATATATGCTCCAAATGTTCTTCTGTCTTAACAGCTCTAAAGTTTAGTTCCTTATCTCTTTGCTTTATCTTAGCCAATTCCTCTTTCAGTTGAGATGTGGTGATAGGACTTTCTGATATTATTTCTGATACCATTTTAATCACTCTTTGTTTTTAGGTGTACTGGATGTATTATAAGCAATTTTTCCTTTCCTTTATCGTTTATAACAACCTCATAGCATTTTCCCCTTGAGCTGCGGACAGTTCCTGTCTTGCCTATGAATCTGGAATGGTAATTGCCCTTATGTGCTGATGGTTCAATACTCAAATGAACTTGCTGGCCTGCTTTAAAGGACTGCATAAACTTGCTTGTGCTTACCTTTCCCTTTTCCCTTCTCTCTTTCTTCAGCTTATACCTACTCTTTCTTCTCAAGCCGCCTATATTGGATGCCATAGAAAAATTGAATTTTATATCCTTTAAAAATGTTTCGTTGCTATGCGATTTGAGTAATACTAATAGAAAGATTTATATATTTGCTGATAATAAAAATATTTCAGTTAGTAAAAAACAAAAGGTGGTTGCATGTCAGGTTTTTTTTCAAAATTAAAGGAAAAAATTTCCAGTGATAGTTCTGAAATTATGCATGAAGCTGAGGAAGAAGGCTATGTTGAGCTTGGAACAGACGCTGGTGCAGAATCAGACACTAAAGTGACTGTAAGACCTTTTGTAATTGAGGATTTTGAAAGCATCAAACCAATACTTGATTCTTTGAGAGAAGGTCATACAATAGCTCTGGTTAATATTAAGCCATTGAAGGACAAAGACTTAGTGGAGCTAAAAAGAGCTATAAACAAATTAAAAAAGACAACTGATGCCATTGAAGGTGACATAGCAGGCTTTGGAGACAACTGGATTGCTGCAGTACCTTCATTCGCTAAAATCTACAGGCACAAAGCAAAAGAAGAGCCGGAAAAGAAAGAAGGTTTCGAGGAAGTTACTGAGTATGATTAGGGTTATTATTAATTCTTTTTTCGTTAAGAAAGTTGTCCACCCCCCATGACTACGCAACTGCAAAAGAAAAGCTTTTAAAAATTTATTCTTTTTCCTTTTTAATATGACTATATTAATAGCATTAGGGATGATAATTTTTTCAAGTATTATCATTTACTTCGCAGGAGAAAGATTTGCAGAAAGTTCTTCTAAAATAGGAGATTATTTTAATTTGCCTCGTGATGTTAAAGGAGCAACCTTTGATGCAGTATCAAGTTCTCTTCCCGAGTTGCTTGTTGTTCTGTATTCGGTAATTTTCTTTAAACAATTTGAAGTAGGAATAGGAACAATAGCAGGTTCTGCTTTATTTAACTTATTAGTCATCCCGGGAATTTGTGTTTTTGTTGCCCCTCTCGCATTTAAAGTTTCTAAAAAAGTTATAATCAGAGATGCATTGTTTTATATGATTGCAGTTTTTGTTTTAATTATTCTACTTATTTATTTTAAAACATGGGGGTTGATTATAGCGCTTTTATTATTATTTATTTACTTTCTCTATATTAAAGATATAATCAGCCATGCAAGAGTCCATAAGAAAAAGCATAGACATAAAAAATCAGAAGAAATAAAATTGTCGAAAGAATTTTTAACTTTCTTCTTACTTATGCTAGTCATTGGAGTTTTCACTTTTTTACTTACTGATTCTGCAATAGATCTTTCTCATGCCCTTGGAGTTTCTCCAATTATTATAGCATTTACAATAATTGCAGCAGCTACTTCTGTTCCTGATACTGTGATTTCTGTTATAAATGCAAAAAAAGGAGACATTGATGACGCAACCTCAAATGTTTTCGGTTCAAATATCTTTGATATACTTGTTGGAATTGGACTTCCACTCCTAATTTATGTTTTGTATAAAGGAGCCGTAATAATTGAATTTGCAAATTTAGAAATTGTTTTAGGATTATTGGGTTCAACAATTCTATTGTTATACTTTTTTGCAGAAGATCGTAAATTAAATAGAAAACAAGCAGGAATACTCTTGTTTATGTATCTTATTTTTGTTGTTTATACAGTCTTTTTAGCAAAAGGTTTGTAATTTCAAAAACCAAAAACCAGCGGAAATCCGTGAGATGCGAGTGAGCTCGCCCTGCCTGCGACACGCTCGCAGGCTCGCGTGCAATTCACGAACTCGCTCACAATTCACCGATTTCTTGGGCTTTTGTAACCAAAAACTATAAAAACAGTTTTAATTCCTTTTTCTTTATGGCTAAACCGGAATCAACGTCAGGAGAGACTTGTCCTTTGTGTCATAAAAAGACTTTGGCTCTGATGGAAAAAGAGACAGAGGTGCCTTATTTTGGCAAGGTTTTTGTTTTTTCTATGACATGCGCTAATTGCAAATATCATAAGGCTGATGTTGAAGCTGTTGAGAAAAAAGAGCCATGCAAATATGTTTTTGAGATTAATAGTGAGAAAGATATAAATGTAAGGGTTGTAAAAAGCTCAGAAGCAACTGTTAAAATACCCCACATAACAACAATAACTCCAGGTCCTGCTTCCCAGGGTTTTGTGACAAACATAGAAGGAATACTAAACAGGGTTAAATACCAAATTGAAACAGCAAGAGATACAGCTGAAGATAATGCAGATAAAAAAAAGGCAAAAAATTTATTAAAGAAACTTATGAAAATAATGTGGGGGCAGGAAAAGCAGAAAATAATAATAGAAGATCCTAGTGGAAATAGTGCAATAATATCAGATAAAGCTGAAAAAAGTAAATTAAAAGTTTAATTTGAGGTTTCAATGGTAAAAATAGGAATTATTGGCGGTTCTGGGTTGGATGATCCTAAAATTCTGAAGGATGCAAAGGAAATAGACGTGGATACATCATATGGTAAGCCTTCTTCTGCTTTAACTGTTGGAAAAATAGAAGATATAGAAGTTGTTTTACTGGCAAGGCACGGTAAGCAGCATACAATTCCACCCTCGCAAGTAAATTATAAAGCAAATATACAGGCTTTAAAGGACCAAAGCTGCACGCATATATTGGCTACAACTGCCTGCGGCAGCTTAAGGCAGGAAATTGGAAGGGGAGATTTTGTTATTTTAGACCAGTTTATTGATTTTACGAGGCATAGAAAAATAACTTTTTTTGAGGAATTTCCAGCAGGGGGAGAAAATGCCAAGCATACAGCAATGCCAGACCCATTTTCAGAAGAATTAAGAACAGCTATAATTAAAACATGCAAAGAGCTTAATCTTAAATTCCATCAAAAAGGGACTGTAGTGACAATTGAAGGTCCAAGGTTTTCCACAAGAGCAGAATCAAAAATGTTCAGGATATGGGGTGCTGATGTAATTAATATGTCAGTAGCTCCTGAATGTATTTTAGCAAATGAAGCTGGCATTCCATATGCAGCTGTTGCTATGTCTACAGATTATGACAGCTGGAAAGAAGAAGAAAAACCAGTAACATGGAAAGAGGTTTTAGAGATATTCAACCAGAATGTCGAGAAAGTCAAAAAGCTGCTTATTGCTACAATAACTAAAATTAAATGAAATTAACTGGTTAAAATAACCTTTAATGACTCTTTTGCATCTACTGCAATCTTAAAGCCTTCCTGGATTTTTTCCAATGGAAGCTTATGTGTTATCATATTCTTAATATTTATTTTATTATTTTTAATCAAATCTATTGTTTCTTTTAGGTCAACAGAAGCTGCGCCATATGAAGAAGTTAAAGTTATTTCATTTCTCCAGAAATCGACATTTGGAATTTCTATGTTTTTATCAGGTATGGCAAAAAATAATATTATGCCTTTTCTGTCTATACATTTAAATGCCTGTTTTACAGCTTGATAGGATCCAGTACAAACTATTATTCTGTCAGCTTTGATATCAAAATTTTCTTTAGCGTTAATTGCTTCATCTGCACTAAATTCTTTTGCTTTTTTTAGCCTATATTCATTAATGTCAGTTGCAATAACCTTTGCACCTGTTAATTTAGATGTTACGATATTAGTAATTCCGGAAATCCCGCAGCCTAAAATCAAGACTGTATGATTTTTTTTGATATTAATTAATTTTTTTCCTCTGACAGCACATGCCAAAGGCTCAATCATTGCTCCTTCCTCAAAAGAAACATTCTCTGGCAATAAATAAGTCCCATTATCAACATTTATTTTTGGTATTCTTATAAATTCAGAAAAACCACCTGGGTCATAGTTTCCTTTATGTAAAGTTTCGCATGCGGTATGGTTTTCTTCTAAACAATATTCGCATTTATTGCAGGGAACATGGTGGCTTACAAAAACACGCTGGCCGAGCTTATATTTTTCTGATTTGCTTTCAACAATTTCTCCAGCCATCTCATGACCTAAAACTCTTGGAGCTTTTTTTATCCTGTACCATTCCATAACATCGGTGCCGCAAATTCCAGAAGCCTTCATCTTTACCAGAATTTCACCATCAGAAATCTCTGGTTTTGGCCTTTCCTCTATCTTAATGTCATTATTGTTATAATATACTGCGACTTTCATATCCCAAAAGAATGCATAACCTAATAAAAATGTTTCTGAATAATACCTAAAAAATAGAAAGGGCAGTTTAGGGAAATAACATCATATTTTTAAACTGAATTAGTTATGTTCAATTATGAAACAGGGATTTTGGATAATTGCCAAAAAGATTGTAAAAGATGCTGATATTGTGCTTGAAGTTCTCGATGCCAGATTCCCCAATATAACCCGGATTTCAAGGTTGGAGAAAATGGCTAAGGAAAAGCTTATTTTGGTCATTAATAAAGCAGATCTCGTCTCTGAAAAAGTATTGGATAATATAAAAACTGAATTCAAAAACTCCAAATATGTTTTAGTATCTTCAAAAAATTCCAGAAATATTTTGGAACTCATAAAATTGATAAGAAATAAAGGAAAAGTTGCTGTTATAGGCTATCCAAATACCGGAAAAAGCACTTTAATCAATAAATTATCTTCTGGAGGCAGAGCCAAAACCAGCTCTGAATCTGGATTTACAAAAGGAAAGCAGCTTATAGCTGGTAAAAGGGGCATAATGCTTATGGACACTCCAGGCATTGTTCCTTTTGAGGATAGAGATGAAGTTCGATTAGGTTTAGTGTCCGGAATCAGCCCGTCCAAATTAGAAGATCCTGATGTGGTTGCAACCAAATTGATTAGTATGTTTAAGAAAAACAATTCCCTGGAATTTGGGAAATATTATGGTGTTGATATGTCTTTGGATTCTTACAGCATCCTTTTAGAGATAGGGAAGAAAAGGCATATGCTTCTCAAGAAAGGAGAAATTGATGAACGAAGAGCTGCTGTTTCTGTCTTAGAAGACTGGCATAAAGGGAAGATAAAACTTTAAGATTTCTTTTTCTTAGCTTTTTTCTTCTTTGGTTTCTTTTTCTCTACACTTCCTGCATATTCTAATTTTGGTTCTTCTTCTATCTTCTTAGGTTTTTCTTCCTTTGTTTTCTTTGGTTTTCCTATAGCAGTTTTTGATTCTAATATTTTTAAAATCCTATTAAGTTTTTCGTTGATTTTGTCAAGGTTTGCATTGTCAATTGGTTTTCCAAATTCAGATCTTGAACCAGCTTCCTTGCTTTTGTTTTTAAAACAATCACTGCAGTAAATAGGTTTTCCCTGAGTTGGTTTGAAAGGAACTTCACAGTCCTTACCGCATTTATCACATATTGCTGAATGCATTTCATGCCTTTCAGAACGTCTATCTCTACCTCTGTCACCTCTATCAAATCTACCAGAACCTCTTCTGTCAAATCTACCAGAATCTCTTCCCCTAGATCCACCAGAACGTCTTCTGCTGGAACCTGCATTACGATCAAAGTCTCCCATATTACAAATTCAAAGAACGGTTCAGTTTATAAAGGTATGGTGTAAGAGTTTAACAAGAATTAAATCATCCTTTCTTATAAATCTTAAAAGCTTCATCAACAGAAGCATTATCATGAACTACTGCTCTTACTGCTTTAATCATTCCAACTGGATTTTCAGATTGGAAGATGTTTCTTCCCATATCAACTCCTATTGCACCGTCATCTATGGCATTACGGGCCATCTGCAAGGCATCTTTTTCTGGGATTTTTTTACCACCTGCTATAACAATTGGTACTGGACAAGCTTTAACAACATCTGTAAAATTTTCACAATAGTATGTTTTGACAATATGTGCTCCTTGTTCTGCAGCCATTCTACAAGCTAATCCTAAATATCTTGCATCTCTTGCCATTTCCTTGCCAACAGCAGTTATAGCCAAAACAGGCATGTTATGTGTCTGAGCTTCATTTACTAATTTTCCTAAGTTTGCAATACTCCTTGATTCATTAACTCCACCAACAAAAATTGACATTCCAACGCCAACAGCATTTAATCTTAATGCTTCAGTCATAGAAGTTGTTATGTGCTCATCTGATAAATCATCTTTTAGAATACTTGGTCCACCTGAAACTCTTAGAAAAATTGGTATATTTGTATTAGAATCAACAGAATTTCTTAGCATACCACGAGTAATAAACAAACAATCTGCATAAGGTATTAATGGGTCAATAGCTTTTTTAAGCTCCTTAAGGCCTGTTGTTGGGCCCTGGAAATAGCCATGATCGACTGCAAGCATAACTGTTTTTCCAGTCTTTGGACTGATTACTTTTGATAATCTGTTTTTCATCCCCCAATCCATTTTAATTCACATCACCTAGAATGCTTATTTGGTTTAAAAGGTTTTTGTTATTTAATCCACTTAACAACATCCTTGTTTCTTTCTTTTGGTTCTGGCTCTTCATCAGCATAGCCAAAGACTAATGTTATTATTAATTCATAATTTTCAGGAAATTTTAATTTTTCAATAATATCTTTTTCCTCTTTAACGAATCTTGCCATTCCTATTGGGCAGGATGCTATTCCTAGAGATTTTGCTGCAAGCATCATGTTTTCAGCTGCCAAAGAGCAGTCAATCTTAGACCAGTGATTTGTCTTATCACCTAAAATAAAAATCACTAAAGGGACAGAATAAAATATTGCATCTTCCTTTGTTTGTGCTCTTTCCTTTACAAAATAATACCTTTGGTTGTCAATAACTTTATCTTGGATTCTTTTTGCAATTTCTTTTATCAATTCCTTATTTTGAAGAACAATAAATTTCCATGGCTGCAAGTGCCTTGCATTAGGAGCCATTAAGCCGCATTCAAGGATTTCGTCTATTTTTTCTTTTTCTATTGGCTTATCTTTATAGGCCCTTACAGATATTCTTTCTTTTATTGTCTTAATAGCCTCATTCATAATAACCATCTTTTATTGTTTTTCCACTTTTCTTTTCAATCCATTAAGAAACCGTTCAAAATATATTTCAAATTTGTTTTTGATAAATGGGAATATTATTGGTGCTAAAGGCCCTTTAAAATATTCTATGTTAGTAACTTTTGTTTTTTTATTTATTTTTTCAAATTTAAATGTATGTATGCCCTTGATTAATGACCTTGTACCAGTCCAGGTAACACTTTTATAAGGCATTATCTTTATAACTTTTGTATGGGATATTATCCTTAATGGTGTTATATTTTTTACAATTTGTGTAAAGGTTGAATTTAGGCTCCATTTTTCCCTGGAAGTCCAATAGATTTTTACTATATTGCTGCATAGAGCTGGCCATTCTTCAACTTCAGAAAAAACATTCCAAACTTCTTTAACAGGAGCATCTATAATGATTTCTTTATGGATTCGCATCTTTATTATTAAACAGTTTTTTAATTTCCTCTTTATCTGCTTTGACAATGCCTTTCTCAGTTATTATTCCGCTAATATACTTAGCTGGTGTTACATCAAAAGCAGGATTTTTTGCAGTGCTTCCTTCAGGTGCAATCCTTATTCCAGAGATAAACAAAACTTCATCAGGATTTCTTTCTTCTATAGGAATTTCATTGCCGTCTTCTGTTTCTAAATCAAAAGTTGTTGTGGGAGCAGCAACATAAAACGGAATATTATTCTCTTTGGCTAAAACTGCTTTTTCATAAGTTCCTATTTTGTTTGCAACATCGCCATTTGCTGCAATCCTGTCAGCACCAACAATAACCATATCTATTTCTCCTTTTTTCATAAAATAACCAGCAGCATTATCAGCAATAATAGCATGTGGAATATTTTCTTGGGCTAATTCCCATGCTGTCAACATACTGCCTTGGTTTCTTGGCCTTGTTTCGTCAGCAAAAACAAAAATATTTTTTCCAGCTCTGTGTGCATAATATATAGGGCTTAAAGCACTGCCCCAGTCAACAAAAGCTAACCAGCCGGCATTGCAGTGAGTTTCTATCTTGAAATTATCTTTTATCAATGAATTTCCATATTCGCCTATTTTTTTGCATGCTTCAGCATCGTAATCTGCAAACTTATTTGCCTTTTCAACTACAATTTTTTTAATTTCACTTAAATCAGAAACGTTTTTTATTGAATTTAAAACATAATTAATGCCTGTAAATAGATTCTGAGCTGTTGGTCTTGTTTTTTGTATTGTTTCTGCTGCTTTTTCAATATCTTTCTTATCATTTGCTTCTAGGCATGCTTGTGCTACGCCATAAGCTGCTGTTGCACCGATAGCTCCTGCTCCTCTAACAATCATTGTCTTTATTGCTTCTGCTGTTTCTGTATGATTTTTACAGCTATAAATTTCAAATTTATGAGGCAACAATAACTGATTAATTAGCTTGACTTCATTACCTTCCATCCAGACTGTTCTGTAGTCTTTATTGTTGACTTTCATACTAAAGGAGGATTTAAGGGTTAATAAAAATGTTTCTGAATAATTCCTACAAATCGGAGCAAAAAATAATTGGATATCTAACCACCACATCAATGTTTGTAGAATAAGGATTAAATATACTTTTTTGTGATATACTTTTTAAATCATTGTATCTTTTTTCATTTTTTCTATTCAATGTTTTTTTCCAGTAATTCCAATTTCAGCAATCATATTTGGTTCTAAACCATCTAATATTTTATGAGAATTTTCCAAACAATACTTGATAAACTTGTCAGATTCAATTGAATCAAATGGAGGAAGAGAACCTACTATTTTATAAAATGTTGTAAAGGTTACATCAGCGTCATCAAATTTCTTTTCTCCAAAATAAGATAAAGCACACATAAACGTAGCTGCAAAAGACCAAACATTAGATTCATAAACCCCACCTTCTGAAGTTGGTTTTACAACAAGACTATCTTTATTCAATCTTGATTTTTCCAATTCGAGAACATTATTAAAGCATTTTCTAGCATCTTCAAATTTATTGTTTTCATAAAGTGTTTGACCTTTTCTATACCATACCTTTACATAATGTGTATCAAGAAATAATGCTTCATCATAACATAAGATTGCTTTATCATCTTTCTTCAAGTTTCTCAATATATTCCCCTTATTATACCAATCTGTTTTTCTATTTTTATCAAAATGTTTTTCAATTTCCTGCAATGCTTCTTTATATTTTTTTCACGTATTTTAATTACCAATTCACAAAATTCTTCATTATTAGGTTCTTTTAGGAAATACATACTATTATAACATTTTTTACAATAGACTTTTCCTTCTGTCAATTCAAATGAACCCTTCTTTTTTCCATGATATTTATAAAATTTCCTTCTGAGAAGCAATTGTTTATTGCATTTAACACATTTATCCATTATAACTCACCTACTTCTTATACCTCAAAGCAAACCATATTCCAATAGTCAGTTTTTTATTTTTTACTCAAAATCAATTACAAGGTCACCCTTAACCATTCTTGTCGAAGTTCCTCTATTATGGATTACTATCCCTCCCCCATTTTTAATTCTACACTTTCCACTGCCAGTAACAAAGCTTATTTTTTGACAATTCCTATAACCACCAATTGCACTATTATAACCACTTGCAAAATTATCATATTCCGTAACAGATTTTACAAAATAAATACTTTTCGGTCAAAATCCAACCCAACCATGAATAATCAATAAAATTTTTAAATAAAACCCTATTTTTGTTTATTAGTGATTTAAATGAATGATGATGACCTTAAATCAATGATAAGGACAATTCCTGATTTTCCTAAAAAAGGGATTATGTTTAGGGATATAACTACAATTCTGCAAAATAAAGATGGTTTTGCATATGTTATTGACAAATTCTATGAGCGCTATAAAGATAAAGACATAGATATTGTTGTGGGAATTGAATCAAGAGGCTTTATTTTTGGAGCTACTTTGGCATATAAACTAGGATGTAGTTTTGTTCCAGTAAGAAAAGAAGGAAAATTACCTCATAAAACAATAAATCAAGAGTATGCTTTAGAGTATGGAAAAGCTGTTGTTGAAATACATAAAGATGCAATAAAACAAGGGGATAAAGTCCTAATTGTTGACGATTTGATTGCTACTGCAGGTACCTTAGATGCTACAATAAAATTAGTTGAATTACTTGATGGCAAAGTAATTGAATGTGCTATTGTTGTAGAATTAATAGATCTAAAAGGAAGAGAGAAGTTAAAAGAATATAATGTTTTTTCTTTAGTTGAATTTGAAGGAGAATAAAGATTTATTCTAACATTTCGATTTCTATATTCAATCCTTCAGGTATGGGAACTCTCATCACCAATCTTAAAGCACGCTCATCAAGCCCTAAATCAATCAGTCTTTTATGGATTCTCATTTCGTATCTTTCCCATGTTGCAGAACCTTCTCCATCAGGGCTTTTTCTTGTAGTAACCTTTAATTTTTTGGTAGGCAAAGGTATTGGACCGCGCATCTCTACTCCTGTTTTCTCTGCAATATCTCTTATGTAACTAGAAACCTCATTTATCTTATTTATGTCAATACTTGCTAGTTTAATTCTTGCTTTCTGCATTTTCGTGCCTCATGATAAGTTCAACTCACCATGAAATGATATTCAAAGGTGATGATAACTATTCTTTCTTAACCAAATCAATGCACATCCCAGCAGCAACTGTTGTTCCTGAATCTCTAATAGCAAACCTTGCCATCTGGGGAATATCTTTTTGCTTCTCTATTACCAATGGTGCCACGGGTTTTATTTTGACAATGGCTGCATCTCCGTTCTTAATGAAATCCGGATTTTCTTCTTTTGTTTGCCCAGTAGCAGGATCAAGTTTCTTCTCTATTTTTATAATTTGACAAGCAACTTGCGCTGTATGGATGTGGAATACAGGAGTATAGCCAACAGTAACAACAGTTGGATGATTCAAAACAACCATTTGCGCGGTAAATTCTGTTGCAATAGTAGGTACATTGTCTGTATGACCTAAAACATCTCCTCTTGCAATATCCTTTTCCCCAATGCCTCTTACATTAAACCCTATATTATCTCCTGGTTCTGCCTGTTGCATCTGCTCATGATGCATCTCTATGGTTTTTACTTCTCCTGTTACACCTTTTCCTTCTCTTCCTGGAACTACAATGACTTTGTCATTCACCTTCATAACTCCTGTTTCTACACGGCCAACAGGAACAACACCTATACCTGTAATTTTATAAACATCCTGTATAGGCAGTCTTAATGGCAAATCTGTTGGTTTCTCAGGCTCTTTTAATGTGTCTAAAGTTTCCAGCAAAGTTTTGCCTGTGTACCATGACATATTCTCTGATTTAGCAGCTACATTGTCTCCTGGGAATGAAGCTCCTGGCACAAATGTAATTTCTTCTGGTTTGTAGCCAACACTCTTTAACAAATCTGAAACCTGCTTCTTTACTTCATCAAACCTTTTTTGGTCATATTTTGCCATGTCCATCTTGTTTACGTATATAATAAGCTGGTTAACTCCTAAAGTTCTTGCCAAGAAAACGTGTTCTTTTGTTTGTGCCTGCACACCCTCTCCTGGATTTGCGCTAACAACCAAAACACCAGCATCTGCCTGGCTAGCACCTGTTATCATGTTTTTAATAAAGTCTTTGTGGCCTGGTGCATCTATGATTGTAAAGTAATACTTTGGTGTCTCGAATTTCTTATGAGCCAAATCAATTGTTAAACCGCGCTCCTGCTCTTCTTTTAAGTTATCCATTACAAAAGCGAATTCAAAGCCTGATTTTCCTAATTCTTTTGCCTTGTCCTTTAACTTCCTCATTGTTTGTTCATCAATATTCTTAGCATCATATAGCAATCTACCTACTGTAGTGCTTTTTCCATGATCTACATGGCCAATAAATACCAAGTTAATGTGCGTCTTTCCTTTAGCCATTTTATTCCTCCATATAGGTTATTTTTTGATTTTTACCTTATTTGGGAATAGTAGTGGATTTATAAAGCTTATGTTTTTTATTTATACCCTACCCTCATAAAACTCTTGCAGTTTAGGCAATAATAAACCATATGGCCTTTATGCGTTCTTACCCTTAAATTCTTCCCAGGCACAAGAAATCCATGGCAGTTTTTGCATATCCTTCTCTTTAATTTTAACGGCAATTTAATCTTGTACTTTAAGGCCATTCTCCTGGCTTTCTTTGCATATTTATTGGCTAAATCCGGCTTTTTATCAAATACTTCTTTGGCTTTGTTGAAGATGCTGCTTATCTCAGCTAAAGCCAGCTTTTTCTGCTGTTTTAGTGTTCCTTTGTATTTTTTCTTCATATCAACTAAAGTTTTATAAAAAATATAATAATCTTGCTATTTATAATGTTTAATTTCCTAAAAAAAATCTTTGCAAAACAAGAAATTCCAGAAGAAAAGATAGAGCTTAGTAGGTTAAATTCGTGGTTGGATGAAAAAGCAAAACCATTGTTTGATAATTTAAATAACAATATCACTCAAATAACAAATAAAATTAATAATGAGAAAGAAAAAGTCAATGAAAATTTAAAAACTCTAGAAAATGCCCAATTGCAGAACCCAAAGATACCAGAGCGTGCAAAGACAATAATGGAGGGCAACAGAGCTGCGTTCATTAAAAAGGTTGGATTTTTCTTTAATGACATAGATTTGAAATATAATAATTATAATGAGTTAACGGGAAAATGCAATAACATTGAAAATGGAATAAATGCTTTGGGAAAATCTACTGCAAGAAGCTACCAGGTTTTGAATGAATTCTTTGCAAGAGAAGCAGAGAGTATTGCCAACAATATTAAAAATATTGAAAATTATTCAAAAGACATTAAAAATTCAATAAAAAACAGTAAAATATCAACAATAGATAAAATAAAAAATAACATTATTAATATTCAACAAAAAATAAAATTAAAACAGCAATATTCATCAGATTTAGAGATCAATAAAAATAACTTTGAAAACAACAGAAATAAAAAAACAGAAATCGAAAAAAAGATTAATGAACTCAAAGCAAGTGTGGATCATAAAAATTATGAAAAATTATTATCAGAAAGGAAAAATATTGAATCAGGGCTGAATGATATTGAAAATAAATTATTCCATGATTTCTCTGCTCTTGAAAAAGCACTCAAGAAGTATGCAAAAATAGCATTTGAGAATGGGAAATTAATTACTGATTATTTAAGCAATACAATAAAAACATTAAGTTTGGATAATAATCTGGAGATAATTAAAATATTGAATAATTTAAAAAATGTAATTGAAAGAAATGAATTGGAATTAGATGCAAAAAAAGGTGAAAAAGCATTATTAAAAATTAAAGAGTTAAATAATAATTATTTTATTAATTTTAAGAACAGATATGGGGATTCAAAACAAAAACTCAATGAAATAAAGTCATCAATCGAAAATAATAAATCAAATAAAGAACTGGAATTTAATAATAATGAATTAAAAATTATTAATGAAAATATTGAAAATATTAATAATAAAATATTAAATCTGAATAATGAATCAGAAAAAATAAATATTGAAAAATTAAAAGAGAATTTACAGAAAGAAATTAATGATGTAACAAATGCAAAAATTACTGTTATTTAGCCTTATTGTAAGCTTCCTCAAGAGCAACCAAAGCAGGCAACTTACCTTGTTTTTCTATGAATTCCAAAGATGCACCACCGCCTGTGCTTACATGCGTTAATTTGTCTGCTAGCTCAAAATTATTTATTGCAGCTGCTGTGTCACCACCACCAGCTATTACTGTAGCACTTAGATTTGCTAAGTATTTACCTATTTCTTTTGTGCCTATGGAGAATTTTTCCATTTCAAAAACTCCTAATGGGCCTGCCCATAAAACTGTTTTTGCATCTTTTAGCTCATCTTTATAGTTTTTAATTGTCTCTGAGCCTATGTCCAAAGCCATCTGCTCTTTTGGTATTTTATCAATACTAACAGTTTGTGTATTTGCGTTATTATCAGGTTTATCAGCCACAACAAGATCAACTGGCAGGATTAGTTTTTTATTTGCTAATTGAATTAATTCCTTGGCAGCAGCAAATGTTTCCTCATCAAACTTTGAAGAGCCAATATCAATACCTTTTGCTTTAAGGAAAGTGTTTGCTAAAATACCACCAATAAGTATTTTATCAGCTTTTTTTGCAAGTACCTTTAAAGCTCCGATTTTATCTGTTTTTGCTCCTGCTACTATAGCTATGAATGGTTTTTCCGGAGCAAGTAATTTGCGTAATTCCTTTATTTCTTTTTCAACCAATAATCCAGCACAGCTAGGCAGGAATTTTGTTATTGCATGGACAGATGCATGTTCCCTGTGAGAGGATCCAAAAGCATCATTTACATAAACATCTGCATTTGCTGCAAGCTTTTTTGCAAATTCCTCATCATTCTTTTTTTCTTCCTTATGGAACCTTAAATTCTCCAGTAGGATAACATCATTTTCCTTTGGAATTTCAACATCTATGCAGTCATCTATAAAATCCACATTTATTCCTAATAACTCGTTTAAATCCTCTGCAACTGGTCTTAAGGTCAATTCCTTTTTTATTTCCTCTATTGGTTTTCCTTTTTTTAGTAATTTTTGTGGCCTTCCCAAATGACTCATCAATATTATTTTACAATTTTTTTCCAGAAGAAAGTTTATTGTCGGTATTGTGGCTTTTAGCTTTGTATCATCCTCTACCATGCTGTTTTTAATAGGAACATTATAATCCACTCTTACAAGAACATTCTTACCCTCTAATTCCATATCATTCAAAGTAAGGAATTTAACTTAAACCACCTGTAAAGCAGTTTGTTTTAAGGATTATTTAAAATTTGTTGTTTTTGGGGAGGTTGTGTAACGAACGTTATACGCCCTTTTAGAACTAAAATCTTTATTTTTCTGTCTTGATTGCGTAATAGTTTGAGGTGTTGCGTATTACGTGATAAGCCATTGTTGCAGTGCCTAGCAGGGTTATTCCGAGAACAAATGTTTTTTCGTCTGAAGAACCATTGTTTAACATATGCGTATGCAGCTGCTGGAGTGAGTCTACCAGTGTTTCAAGGTTAGCAGCTCCAACGTATCTTGTGTACTGCATTTTCCAGTGCTCCGCGCACTCCCAGGCTGTAAGATGCGCCTAGGACAAATAATATGTCCAGCTTAGCCTTTCTGTATCCAAGTGCTTTTTCCAGCTGCATTTCAATCCCCAACCTAAATAAAAAGCGGTACAAATATCAAAGACACAATAGTTATCAATTTAATCAATATATTTAATGACGGTCCGCTGGTGTCTTTCATTGGGTCTCCTACTGTGTCTCCTACAACAGATGCTTTATGTGCATCTGAGCCTTTTCCACCTAAATGGCCTTCTTCAATGTACTTTTTGGCATTGTCCCATGCTCCTCCTGCATTTGCCATAAAAACAGCTAATAAGAAACCAGTAATTATAGTTCCAACTAATAAACCACCAAGGGCTTGTAAATTCCACAAACCAATAACAATTGGAGTAAGAATTGCTATTGCACTTGGCAAAATCATTCTTCTTAAAGCTGCTCCTGTACTTATGCTCACACATCTTTCATAATCTGGCTTTGCCTTGCCCTGCATCAGGCCTTTTATTTTCTTAAATTGCCTTCTTACCTCCTGAACCATTTTTTCTGCTGCCTGTCCAACAGCTTTCATTGTTAATGCAGAAAAAATGAATGGAAGCAAGCCTCCAATAAACAATCCTGCCATAACAAATGGATTGATAATATTAATTACAACTTCCTGGCCAGTTAATTTTGCAACAACTTGTGTATAGCTTGCAAATAAGGCTAAAGCAGTTAAAGCAGCACTTCCAATTGCAAAGCCTTTTCCAATAGCAGCAGTTGTGTTGCCAACAGCATCTAATGACTCAGCTTTTTTTCTTACTGCTTTGCCCATTCCAGCCATCTGAGCAATTCCAGCAGCATTATCAGCTACTGGACCATAAGTGTCTGTTGCTAAAGTAATTCCTAAAGTAGATAACATTCCAACAGCAGCAATCGCTATTCCATATAAGCCTGCAAACTGAAAAGATAAAATAATAGCCAGGCTGACAGCTAAGACAGGTATTATTGTAGAGAGCATTCCAACTGCAATACCCTGTATAATGGCAGTTCCTGCACCGGTTTTTGCAGCCTCTGCAATTGATTTTGCAGGCTTTCTTTCATTAGAGGTGTAATATTCAGTTGACATGCCAATAACAACTCCTGTAACTAAACCAATTAAAGAAGCGTAAAAAACATTCACATCATTTACAAAATATTTTATAACAAAATAGGATGCAACAGCCATAATCAAAGCAGCAGAAAAAATTCCCTTGTTCAATGCAGTATGCGCATTTGCATTTTTTCCCACTTTTACAAAAAATGTTCCTGCGGCAGACACCAAAATTCCTACTGATGCCAATACTAATGGCAGTAAAATTCCTTTATTTCCGGCAAAAGCAATCATGCCTATGACCATGGCTGCTATAATTGAATCAACATAGCTTTCAAACAAGTCAGCACCCATTCCTGCAACATCTCCTACATTATCTCCTACATTGTCTGCAATAACAGCAGGATTTCTTGGGTCATCTTCCGGGATTCCTTTTTCAACCTTACCAACAAGGTCAGCACCAACATCAGCTGCTTTTGTATAAATACCTCCACCTACGCGGGCAAATAAAGCTATTGAGGAAGCTCCAAAGCCAAAACCATAAATAATACTTGGATCATTAAAAAGAACATATATTAATGTAACACCCAACAAGCCCAGACCAACAACAGCCATGCCCATTACAGTTCCGGATGAAAAAGCAATCTTTAATCCTTCATTTAAACTTTTCTTAACACCTTGTGCAGTCCTTACATTTGCTTTTGTAGCAATCCTCATTCCGACATTTCCGGCTAAGCCAGAAAAAATTCCACCGGCAATAAAAGCAATTGATGTTTCATGTCCTATATCCGGAATAAAGTACCATAGTATTATTGCAACAACCAGCATAAAAACAATCAGGATTTTGTACTCCTTGTTCAGAAAAGCCATTGCCCCCTTGTGCACAGCATTAGAAATTTCCTGCATCTTTTCATTTCCAGCAGGCTTCTTTTTAATCTTATCAGCCAAATACCACGCAAATAAAATTGCCGCAATGCTTACAACAAAACTTGCAATAATAACCAATAAAGCCATAAACTCACCCCGTAATTTTAAAACAAACAGAAAAGACAATAGTTTAAAAGATTTTTGTTTTTACCTTGCCTTAACCCAAAAATAAAGATAAACAACAAAAGCAATAATTAGCAGGAAATTAATGGCTGTTATTATAATTGCAACCCAGGCCAAGAATCTTTGTTTTTTTCTTTTTTTATTGTTTGTTTTTTTCTTTTTGCTCATTATTACTGAACCTGAACTTTAGCCTTTATCCTCTTCATCCTGAAGATATTTTCTCTTTCAAGCTCTTCAAGCCTAAGCGTTATGAAATATTGAAGGTATTCTAATCGAGGCATAACAACAAATTCCAATGCATTTACACGTCTTTTTGTCTTCTCTATTTCATTAAGCAGTTTTCTCATTGACGTCTCAACCTCTGCTGCCAATAATATTTTTTCAACAACCTTCTCATAAGCAGTTGCTGCTTCATCTATTGCACTTGAATTATAAACACCATATCCACGTTCCATGAACGCCTTTTTTATTTCCAAGCTTTCGATTTTCGGAACCTTAACACCCATAATGTTTTTTGTTGTTAACGTTATATCCGGAATTTCTTTAATTGCCATAGCGATTGATTTTACCTTTAAATCACCTTCAATTGTCCTTGCAATGTTCATTTTATCCAATGCAATTCTATATTCATTGACTAACTCTTCCCTTAATGTTTTTGTTTTCTTCAGAATTTCAAAAAACTCAAGAATTAACCCATCCCTTTTTTTCTTCAATAATGAATGTCCTGATTTGGCTAATTTAATCCTGTTTTTGAGCTTTATTAACTCTGACCTTGTCGGTTTTACTTCCATTTTGGGTGTTTTTGATACCTAGGCTTTTGTAAAGCTTGCGCTACCTGGCCTTTTTTATTTTATCTTCCTCTATTGATTCCAAAGGAATGTCATGCTTATGCCCTTTTATCCTTACTTCTTGGTTGCCGTAATATTTCTTTCTTAATTCCGGACTGATTCTGGTTAAGTCTTTTTCAGGCAGCATTCTAAGCAGTTCCCATCCAAGGTCTAAACTTCTTTGAATTGTCCTGTCTTCTTTAGAGTCTTGCTGAACAAATCTTTTCTCAAACTCTTCAGCAAACTTTAAATATTTTTTATCCCTCTCAGATAAAGCCTCTTCTCCTACAATAGCCACTAAACCTCTAAGGTCACGGCCTTCTGCATAAGCTGCATACAACTGGTCAGAAACCTGTTTGTGGTCTTCCCTTGTTTTATCTGGTCCAATACCCAAATTCATCAATCTGCTTAAAGATGGCAAAACATCATTGCATGGATAAATTCCTTTTCTATGCAATTCCCTGGCTAAAACAATCTGTCCTTCTGTAATATAGCCAGTCAAATCAGGAATCGGATGCGTTATATCATCACCAACCATAGTCAGGATAGGTAATTGTGTAACACTGCCTTTCTTGCCTTTGATTACTCCTGCGCGTTCATATATCATAGCCAAATCAGTATACATGTATCCTGGGTAGCCTCTTCTTCCCGGGACTTCCTCACGAGCTGCTCCAATTTCCCTTAAGCTTTCACAATAATTTGTCATATCTGTCAAAATAACCAAAACATGGGCATCATGCTCATAGGCAAAATACTCTGCAGATGTTAAAGCCATTCTTGGCGTAACCAGTCTTTCAACAGCAGGGTCATTTGCTAAATTCAGAAAAACAACAGACCTTTCCAATGCACCAGTCTGCTTGAAATCATCAATAAAATATTGTGCTTCCTCATTTGTAATGCCCATTGCCGCAAATATAACCACAAAATTTTCCTTTTTACCAATAACTTTTGCTTGTCGTGCAATCTGCAATGCCATTTCATTATGTGGTAATCCAG
The DNA here is from genome assembly GCA_964650285.1 of uncultured Methanosarcinales archaeon. Classification (GTDB taxonomy): domain Archaea; phylum Nanobdellota; class Nanobdellia; order Woesearchaeales; family GW2011-AR4; genus JACPJP01. Next base: position 21,622 of record CAZYSP010000008.1, read on the forward strand.
AACCGGAAAACAAAGGCAGTTTTTGTCCTCTAACTAATGTGTTCATTGCATCAATTGTTGAAATTCCAGTCTGAATAAAATCGTGAGGTGATTGCCGGGAAAATGGATTTATAGCAGCTCCCCCAATATCCAATTTTTTTTCCGGAATTATTTCCGGACCGTCATCAATGGGCTTTCCAGATCCACTTAAAACCCTGCCCAGCATGTCTTTTGTAACACTTAACTTTAAAGTGTCTCCTAAGAACTTAACTCTTGTATTAACATCAATTCCTGAAGTTCCTTCAAATACCTGAACAACAACAATATCATCACTAGTATCCAAAACTTGCCCTGTTTTTATTTTACCATCCGGCAAAGCTATTTTCACAATATCTGCATAACCAATAGGCTCTGTTTTTTCAACAAATATTAAAGGTCCTGCAACCCTGTTAATTGTTTTATACTCTTTCATTTTCAGCACTCCATTTGATTTATTCTTTAATTGATAATTATTATTTTTAATTAGTCTTATTTTTTATTGGAAATAGTTTTTATTGAAATTTTAATTATTGTAATCTATTTATTGCTTCAGCTCCTGCTCTATATTTCTCATTATCTCATTAAGCAAATTCTCATAACTCTTAACAAACTTTATCTCTGACAAGCGGTCTTTTGATTTTGTAGCCATAATCTGTTCTGCCCTCATCCCATTATCCAGAGCAGTATTTGCTAATTTTGAAAAATGAATTATTGATTCCATTATATCGTATGATTTCTTTAAATCACAGTATGTGTCAACATCATGATAAGCATTTTGCTGCAATAAAACTTCTCTAATTAAGCGTGCAACCTGCAGTGTAACCTGCTGTCTTTCAGGTAAAGCATCAGAACCTACAAGCTGCACAATCTCTAGTAATTTTTCCTCTTCCTGCAGGATGCTCATCATTTGTCCAACCAATTCTTTCCAATTAGTTGCAACATTCTTTGCATACCATGGTTCCAATGCATCTAAATAAAGAGAGTAAGATGTTAACCAGTTTATTGACGGGAAATGTCTTCTTTGCGCTAGTTTTGCATCCAATGCCCAGAATACTTTTGTGACTCTAAGTGTGCCCTGTGTTACAGGCTCTGAAAAATCTCCTCCTGGAGGACTTACAGCCCCAATGATACTGACACTTCCCTGTTTTTTTGTTCCTAAAGGCACTACAACTCCTGATCTTTCATAAAATTGTGCTAATCTTGTGCTTAGATAAGCAGGATAACCTTCCTCACCTGGCATTTCTTCTAATCTAGATGAAATTTCCCTCATTGCTTCTGCCCATCTGCTTGTAGAATCTGCCATTAAAGCTACAGAATAGCCCATATCACGGTAGTATTCAGCAATTGTAACCCCAGTATAAATAGAAGCTTCACGAGCAGCAACAGGCATATTTGATGTATTTGCTATTAAAACAGTCCTGTTCATTAATGGTTTTCCTGATTTTGGGTCTATAAGTTCTGGAAATTCTTTCAGCACCTCCGTCATTTCATTTCCACGCTCGCCACAACCAACATAAACAATAATGTCTGCATCAGACCATTTAGCAAGCTGCTGCTGGGTTACTGTTTTGCCTGAGCCAAACGGCCCGGGAATAGCTGCAACACCACCTTTTGCAATCGGGAACAATGCATCAAGAATTCGCTGGCCAGTTACCAATGGCATTTCTGGCTTTAGCTTGGAGGAAACAGGCCTCTCAATTCTGACTGGCCAGTTATGCTTAAGCCTCAGCTCAAAACCATTATCTAGCTTTCCTATGATATCATTAACAGTAAATTTCCCAGATTTTATTTCAGCAATTTTCCCTTTCTGGTTTGGAGGGACCATAATCTTATGGATTATTCCAGGACTTTCCTCAACTTCTCCAATAATACTTCCGCCATTAACATCATCACCCTTTTTAGCAGTTGCCTTAAAGTCCCATTTCTTTGCCTGGTCAAGTCCAGGCGCATCAACACCCCTCTTAATAAAATTCCCCATCTGCTTGATTAGCACAGGCAAAGGCCTTTGAATACCATCATAAATACTCTGTAACAGCCCAGGCCCAAGCTCTACACTTAGTGGTTCGCGAGTATTAATAACAGGCTCGCCTGGCTTTATTCCTGAAGTATCTTCATAAACCTGAATTATTACTATGTCTCCAGTAATCTGGATAACTTCTCCCATTAATTTTTCATTACCCACTCTGCAAACATCATACATCCTTGGTTTAATGCCTTTAGCCATAACAACAGGTCCTGTAATTCTGTAAATAATGCCTTTTTCCATGTTACATCACTTCCACAAGTCTACACCAATAGATTTTTTGATCAATCTTTTTAATGAATCCTGCTCGATTTTGGTTGAAACAGGAATGAATACAGGATCAACAGAATCTTCTACCTCAAGCCTTTGATGCTTATCCATGCCTTTCAGTATCCTTTCCTCAACTACAACAACTCCGGCTTCTTTTTGGCTCTTTAACTTATTAATATCATTCATCGGATTGCTGCTTACTTCTATAGTGTCCTTAATTCCAGCAAGCTGAAATCCAACAACAAATTCATTGCTTCCCAAAACAGACATTTTCACCATTTTAATTAAAACACCAATTGGTTTTCTATAAATTCCTCGCTTAATCCAAGCTGCTTGCCCTTAATGATAATCCTTAAGTTTCTGATTTCAATATCCTTTGCAAACATAAATCCCAGTATGACATCAATTGATAAAGGATGCTGGTGCAGTAATAGAATAGATTCTTTTAACAAATATTGATACAGCTCAGTTTCAAGTGTTATTAATGAGTTACTCTCCTTGAATTCTTTAATGCCCTTTTGGACTACATTTTTATATTCAGTCTTTTCCAGAGCTCTTGAAAGCTCGTCCAGATCGCCAACATCTGCCAGACTCTTTATTTTTGTATCTTTTAGTTTATTGCCAGTTGGTATAATAAAATTAGGAATAGCCTTTTTATCAAACTTTACTTTTTTTAATCTTAGCAATGTCAGTATGTTTAATATTTCTACCTCTTTAAGCAAAAAGTTTCTGAATAAATCTCCTTGCTTTGGCAAAATTCTTGAAAATTCAATCAAATGGTTATAATAATACTTATCCAATGCATTTTCAATGTTTACCAAAGTCTTTTTTTCATTTAACGCTTTTAATCCGTCTTTTAATAAAGAGAATTCCACAATACTATTATTCTTCAAGACTTCCTCAATTGACTCTTTTTTCAAAAGCGAAGTCATGAAATCAAGGCTTAATGTGCCTGCTGCTGTTATTGAATTCCTAATTAACTTTTCATCTGTATTTGTAAATTTGCCCCTTAATATTGTCTTAATATCTTCAATATCTTTCCTTTTTGTATACTCCTTGATCAATAAAGCCAACTCGTAAGATGAAATTCTTATTAATTTTTTGAAGGAATAAGAAATATTTTTGTTTAATACCAGCTCCAGCAAATCAGCGTCGGAATGTTCTGCAGACAATTCATTTATTTCTTTTTTGTAATTGGATTCCTGCAGAAACTTTGCAATCTCACTAAAGCCCATCTTAAGCATCTTATGGTAGTCTTCTTTTTTGAAAAGCAATGACTTCATTACAGTAGCCCTTACATAAGTATAAGGGTAAAATCCAAGCCTCAATTTTTTTGGTCTTGATTTTTTTTTTGATCCTAATTCCAGTTTTTGCATTTTAACCAAACAATATTTTGTTTATGCTTTGTAACTCATTCTCTTTTATGCTCTGCAGCATTGTCTCAAAGCTATAATCAACCCTTATTGTCGTGTCTTTATTTTCTGCTATCAAACCACTAGTTATGTCAACAGCTTCAGTATTGAAATCTTTCAGAAACTCAAGGTCCCTTTTGTTGCAATAGACATTTGCCACTTCAATATCATTTTCTGCCTTTTCAAGCAGTTTTTTTATGTAAGATTCTCTCTTTTCGTCATCTAAGCTCGCTAGTTTTTTCCGTACTTCAATAAACACACTTTCAATTAGTTCTTTCTTTGCCTCAAGAAGCATCTTTTTGTTTTCAAGTTCAGCAGAAGCCAATTCCTGCTTTTTTATTACATCAATCTTCTTCTTGATTTCTGCATTGCTTTTTTCTTTGACATCTTCGATTTTCTTTTCTACTTCTTTCATTATTCTATTAGCTTCTTTTCTAGCTTCCGCTATTAAAGCAGTTTCCTGCTCTTTAGCATTCCTAACTATTTCTTCTTTTACAGTTTCCAATCCCATTTTTAATAAAGGGTTTTTATCCTGCAAGTCCTAATATCAGGATTGCAATAACCAAGCCGAAAATGACTATGGTTTCAGGAATTACTGTAAGGATTAAACCCTTACCAAATAGTTCTTCCTTTTCTGCCATTGCTCCTATAGCAGCAACTCCAATTGCCTTTTCAGCCCATGCTGCTGCAAAAGCACTGCTTGCTATAGCTAGTGCTGAGCTTAATGCCACTATTCCGGTTGTTAATTCCACCATTTTATCATACCTCCGAGTTTTTACGAGGAGACCAGAAAATACATAAGCATTTTCGCTGCCTCCATCATTTTATTTTTATTTAAAATTGTTTTATTATTTTTTATTTTTAAATTATAATTTCATTGTCTTAATTAATAATTATTATTTTGTTTTTAATTGATTGATTATTTTTATTGTTATTTATTTTTCCATTATTTAATTGAATTTTTTATTTTTATTAATATTATTTATTGAATTTTTATTATTGGAATTTCAAATTTTTTTATTGTTTTGCTCCAAATGGACTGTATTTTTTTGCGCCCCCATGGAAAAATTTTGTAAAAAACTCAACATAATGCAACCTCAATGAATGCAAAAAACTTCCGAGCATTCCAATCCCTATGTTTATTATATGCCCTAGAGCCAAGATAAGCACTCCAGCCAGTATCAAAAAGCCCCCTCCATGAAACATTTCTGCTGCCATCTCATTTATTACTTCTGCTAATTTAACAGATGACAAGCCAATTGCCATAAGCCTTGCATAGGATAATGTGTTGCTAAATATGCTTGGAAGCTCTATAAGCCCCCTGATGCCCTCCCCCTTTAATAACATAAACAGCGATAAAAGGAAGAAAACAACTCCGACATAAATTGACAAAATTATTACCTTAAAATAAGACAATGCCAGCAGCATAACTCCTATCTCCAGCACTATCCACCCTCCTTTTGCATACAATGCTTTCATAAACCCATGTGATTTGAGCTCATTGACAAAACCAATTACTAAACCAAGATTTATATGCGCTATTCCTACAGCAATTGCTAAATACAGTAACTCGTTTATTTGATGCGACCTTGAAAGTATATGGGGAAGATGAAAACCAGCAATTTCCTCATAACCAAAAAACTCTCCAAACAACAAGCCAAAAAATATTGTTGCTAAAGATGCAAAAATCAGTATATTGAAGAAATTCTTTGCTTTTGGTATTCTTTTTTTCAGAATTATAAATAGAATAAGGGTAACTAACCCATAACCAAAATCACCTAACATAAATCCAAACAACAAGGGGAATGTAAGAAAAACAAAAAATGTAGGGTCAATCTCCTTATAAGTTGGCATTGTATATAAGTTCATAAAGAACTCAAATGGTTCTACATATTTTTGATTCTTAAGCTTTACAGGAACTTTATCTGTTATCTTTGCTAATTCAGAATGTATAAATACCTTATTTTTACTGGCTTTATTTAACCTATTAATTGTATTATTTAATTGCTTACTAGGAACCCAGCCTTTTATTAAAAAAGCGTCCTTTGTTACTGCAAATTTCAATGGTGCTTCTGCTTTCTCGAGTTCCTGGCTCAAAAACCCATCAGCAGTTATCAGAAATCCTTTATAATCCTGCCCCAGCTTTTCTATTTGTTTTTTAGTATTGTCTCTTCGATTTTCAAGCTTTTTGTATTCATTCTCTATTTTTATTAAATTCTCAGATGCAGTTCCTTTAAAATTGCTTATGTTTGCAAAATTTACTGGAGAAAAACCAACCTCACGTAGTATAACCTGTGCATCTTCTTTGCTTTTTATATCAATAAACAGTGATATAATAGTCTTTTTTTCAACAACACTTTCAAATAACTTAAGTTTATTTGTTATTTTTGATAGTTCTTCTTTTAGGTACACTATGCTGTTTTTATTTTTTACATAACCTGTAAAATAAGTTAATGATTTGTAAGGTGTGAAAGCTTCAAGAGGAACATTAATATTTTTCAAAATTTCAAGTTCCTGCATTACTGCCTGGTTTTTTGATATAAGCTCCTCAATTTTCTTTAATTCCTCAAGGTTTTTGCTTACTTTGTCATTAAGCTTTTTTGTAGTCTGGCTTATTTCCAGTAATCCTTTTTTAAGTTTGAATTTATTCTCTTCTTTCTTAATGCCCAATGCCGTCATTAACGACCTTACTTTAACTATTATTTCAGAAAGTTTATTGGCACTTTCTAATGGGTTTCCTATGTCTGCTAAATCGGTTTTTGAATGCTCAACAATATGTAGTATCTTAAGCTTATGGAGTTCTTTAATAATATTCTCCTGCAGATTTTTTGACCCTGTTATTATGATTCTGTTCATCTCATATGGTTCCAGCATTTTATATCATTTCCTCAAATTTCTTCAGGACAAACTCAATAGCTTTATTGGTATTTTTTTTTGATTTTGCCTTTATTTGCCCTACTACTTTTTTATTTTCCTCCAATTTCTCGTTCTTTATAGACTTGGCTTGGTCCCTAAAATCCATAAACTTTTTTTCCTGCACTTCAATTATTTCGTGTTTTTTTGTAGCCAACAACTTTGAAGAATTCCTTGCTGCTTCCTGCAGCATTTCTTCTTTCCTTCTTTTAGCTCTTTCTATTATCTCTTCTGCTTTTTTTTCAGAATCCCTGATCTCACTCAAAATCTCAGTTTCTTTTGAATTTACCGGCATTGTCATCATCCTTTGTGCATACTTAAATAAATGTGTTTGGAAAATATCAATAATTTAATTTATTTTCTATTTTCAGCGTTACCATCCAGTCCATTAGCACCTCGCTTATTGCTATAAGATTTTGCCTTATACGCACCATATTATTGCTTTTGAAGTCCTGGACATCTGGTTTTTTAATTGACGCAACAACCTTTGCAAACTGCATTGCATGTTTTTGGTCAAGTTTCAAGATGTCTTGCAAAATATTTTGCAAAATTTCTATAGGTTCGGAAACTTCATCAAGGAATTTCTTGTCGCTTTCACCTAAGAATATAAGGCTATCCACCATTCCCTCTAATTCTTTAGATATTAGGGAGATATAGTAAAGCTCTATATTATTTATTTTTGTAGTTTTACCAAAGGTTAAAGTGCCTATAACAGCCTTATCTATGAGCATTTTGCTCCTGTCAATTTCATCCTCATACCTTTCAATTAGGTTTTTCTCATAGTTTTTGCACATCACTATTATCATATTCTTTATTTTCCTTACCATTGTCTTTAATAAGGAGCTTGGATCTGCAATACTAACAGTGCCGTCACAACTAATCTGTTTTTTATCAATCTCGACAGACTCTAAGCTTAGCAGCCTTTTTTGGTCTAATAGTTTGGTGAAATCCATCTCTTTGTCCATATTTATCTCAAACGAAGCAACAGGATTAATGTAAGAAGCTACAACCAATCTATGTATTACCTCTGGTTCATATTCGCTAATATTAAATCTCAGGTGTTTTGGCTTTTTTTCTATTATCTGCGGAGACACAGTCATAGAGCCATCGCTGTTGAAATCTATACTTACCTTAGACTGGGAACTTATATGGTGCTCTTTACACCAAGAAGTAGGCAAATAAACGTAATGCATGTCCCCTGTTCTCTGTATATTTCTTATTTCCATCTATATAGTATGTATTTAGTTGCTATTTATAAATATTTTGGTTTATATATTCAAATACATTTTTAATGTTGAAAAACATAAATTACAAGAAAAAGATTTTTATATATGCTCTATTTAATGTTTTATTATGCAGGTAAAGGGAATAATGCATAGTGTAACTAAAGTTCTTTCTGACACTACTATATCTGAGGCTGCGAGAATAATGGACAAAAAATCAATTGGTTCTGTTTTAATTGAAGAGGATAGTAAAATTATCGGCATAATGACAGAGAGGGATATTTTGCGAAAAATAGTTGCAAAAGGAAGAAATCCTGATGAAACAAAAGTAAAGGATATCATGAATCAACCCATAATAACCATAGGTATAAATGAAGATGTGATGGAAGCCAGCAGGAAGATGGATGAGCACAAGATACGAAGATTAATAGTTACTGAAAATGATAAAATTGTTGGCAAGATAACAGCAAACAGCATAGCCAGAAACCTTAAATATGCATTGGCTAGAGATACTTCTTTTTATACAAGACCTGAATACTGAAAAATAAAAACATTTATTATATGCAAATTAATCTTTCTGTATTAATATGCGCCAGTAGCTCAGCTTGGATATTCTAAACCAAAAAGAGCGAAAGGTTCCTAACCTTTAGGTCCGGAGTTCGAATCTTCGCTGGCGCGCTTATATTATTAAAATGGCCATAACATCAGGAATTATTTTCGGAATTATTGCAATGCTTGGCTGGGGAGTTGCTGATTTTTTTGCTGCAAAAGCTGTTAGAAAAAGCAGCATTTTAAAAACCTTTTTTTGGGCCCAGACAACTGGCATGATTGTAATTTTTATTATATTTTCATTGTTTTTTAGATTTCCAGTTGTTTCATTTTCCAGTATAATCCTGCTATTAATTTCAGCTCTCCTTGGAGTTATTTCCCTGTTAGCGTTCTATAAAGGTCTGCAAATTGGGACCATTTCCATTGTCAGTCCTGTTGCTTCTGCTTGGGCAGTTATCGTAGTGCTTTTGAGCATGGTCTTTCTTGATGAGGCATTAACAGCATTGCAAACTGCAGGTATAAGCCTGGCTATTATTGGGGGTATTTTAGCATCTTTTAGGTATCATGATCTAATAAGATTAAAACTAAGAAAAATTGCAAGAGGTGTGGAATATGGCTTGATTGCAATGCTTGGCTGGGGCATCATGTTTACTCTTATTGGCATCTTAGTGTCCAAATTAGGGTGGTTTTTTCCAATGATGTTTATCAATGTACTTGGTGTTTTGTATGTATTGACTTATTCCAGTATAGCAAAGAAGAATGTTTCCTTTCCTAAAAATGCAGCATTAGTCATAGTTTTGGCGGGCATTTTACAGGCAATTGCTTTTTTAGCTTTTGGGGCTGGCGTAAATTCCGAATATGTCGCAATAGTTGCTCCAGTTGCTGCATCTTTTCCAGCAGTAACAATAATCTTAGCAAGAATATTCTTTAAAGAAATTTTGGAATTAAATCAGAAAATTGGCATAATTTCTGTTTTAGTTGGATTGGTTTTGTTATCTATTTAAGGTATTTCCTCAACAATTCCATAACTTTTTTACCGTCTATTTTGCCCCTATACTTTCCCATAAGAATTCCCATATAGGCTCCTATGTTCAATCCTTTCTTTTTGTTTATTAATTCTTTTATCTCCTTTTCTATTGCTTTTTCTGAAATTGCTGCAAATTCTTCTAACTTGATTTTCTCATTCTTTATTTTCTTAAGCAATAAATCAATAAGTGCTTCTTTTGTTATCTTTCCCTTGTTTAAATAATCCAGAACTTCCTCAAAATCTTCATGTTTTAATTTAGAAATATCGTGTTTAAACCTTGTTTTGATTTCTTTGGGAATATTGACTAATGTATGGGCAATTAGCTGCGGTTCAATTTTATTGTATTTTTTAATTAATGATTCAAAAATAGTATTGTGGATTAATTCTCTTGCCAGTTCTTTAGTAATCTTGTATTTCTTTTCAAATTCTTCTTCTTTATGTTTCAATAGTTTTGGAAGCTGTTTTCTTAATTTTTCAATATAATCTTTTTCTATCCTAACAGTCAAAACATCAGTTTCAGGATATAATCTATCAGCTCCCGGCATTGGCCTTAAGAAAGAGGTTGTAAAATCAGGCTCTGCTTTTCTGACTTCTTGTTTTAGTTTCTTGTTTTGCTTTATTGCATTTGATTGTCTATGTATTTCATAACTAATAACTTTTGGAATACTTCTTAAATCCTGAAAACCTTTTATTTCGGTTCTTGCGCCCTTTTTTATAGAAACATTCACATCCTGCCTTATTGTCCCTAAACCTCTTTTTACACCAACACTTCTTAAAACCATTCCTATATAAGATGCTACTTCCCTGGCATGCTCATTATTCTTAATGTCTGAGCTGGTAGCTATTTCTATTAATGGAATTCCTAATCTATCTAATCTGTATTTAACAAAATCCTTTCCATCTTCTAATTTCTGAGCTGCTTCCTCTTCTAAACAAATTGTTGGTATTTTGACTTTGCCTAAAGAAGTTTCAATAAAACCATCTTGCGCAACCAAAGCAGTCCTTTGAAAACCAGCAACATTACTTCCATCTACAACAGTTTTTCTCATTACTCGGATCTCATCAACTATTTTTGCATTTAATAATAAGGAAACTTTTAATGTCGTTTCTAAAGCATGTTTATTCAGCTCATGTGGTGGTTCTTCATCATATTCAACCATGCATGTATCTGCTGAATCACATTCATAAATGAACTTCTTGCCTTTCTCCATCTCATGCCTTGCAGCAATATCTATTTGGCCAGTTTCTCCGGCTACAGCTCTTAACCTTCTTTCAAACTTTACATCTGGTTCTTGGTCAGAATTTAAAGTAAGACAATTACAGAACAGTTTCTTGCCTTCTAATTGCTGGTGAATCTCAAGACCGCATTTAAAGCCTAGTTTTTGGTAATCCAGTTCCATTTTTTAAAATTCAATATAATTATCTTAATTTAAAATATTATTTTTTTATTGGTTTATTTATTTGTTGTTTTAATTCATTATTGTTTAAATAGGTTTTGGAAACTAATGAAGTTGGTGTAAAAAATTGTATTTTTGAGTAAATTTGTTTTCCGCTGGGTTTTTGTTTTAGTAAGCACTGGACATTGTTTATATTGCACTGGACATTTGCGCATAGCATATATAAACTAGTTTTACTCTAAAATCAAAGAAAAAAGTGGCCAAGAATGGCCTAAAGCGCTGGACTTAAAATACAGTTAACATCGACCCCGATGTCACGCGGGTTCAAATGTCAACTACGGAAGTTACTGAAACTCCCGTCCCCGGCGCCGTAAAAGAAGAAATATCAATAAAACCTATACAAATCCCTAGTTGTGCTTGCCATATAGCAGTATACAAATTACATATACAGGAAATCCAAAACTATAAATACAACCATTCCTATAAAAATAATCAACGTTGGGGTGGAAAATTTACTCTAATTCTAAGAAGAAACCAATAGCAATTATCTTAATTATTGTCCTAGTATTAAACATAACATTATTTGCCCTTAATAGAATAAATTGGTTCTGGTTTTGGATTATAATAATCTTGATAGCAGTTATAGCATACAAGATAATGCCAAAGTTGAAGTAAATGGATATTGAATTTAACACAATTACTCCAGATTAAATAAATGCAAAATAAATAAAAAATAAGAAATAGAATTTACGCCTTACCTAAGATTCTAAACACTTTTGTTCCGCATTTAGGACATTCACCTTTCATTGCCTTCATCTTGTTCTTCATAACAATTTCTTTGCCATTCTTGATTTCAACCTGCTTTTTACATTTCATACATCTTCCTTTTGCCATTTTAAATCCACCTCATGATTATTTAATATTTTATGAATAAAATCAGTATATAGTATATAAATGTTTTTAAATTTCGGGGTTTGGACATAAATTAGCCTTTGAAAGTGCAAAGTTCGTGGAATGGGTGTTAAACGAACTTAAAGAAAGACTCAAATATGATAACGATCAAAATTATTACCGAAATATTTATATGCTATCCTATAGTTACAATGAATATGGAAATAGATGACTCAATTCCTACCCTGAAAGAAGTTGTAGAAGGATTTAGGAATTACATTAAGGAAGAAAAGACTACTGGAACTTTTGTAGAAGGACTTAATAAGGGTATTGATGATGCTTTATTATTAGTAGCAACTGAAGAAGATATGACTTTTTTTATGAAGGAGCGTATGGGAGAATTAAGGTATACTCCACAAACTTCCGATGGAAAAAAAAGCGAGACAAACTATCAGGCTGGGTATGATAAAGGATTGTATGCAACAGTTGAAATTTTAACTGGAGTTGAACGAGTTGAAATTGAGAAATCTTCTCCTAATGAATAGATTTTATATGATATCAAGAACCATCTTTATATTAGAAATTTCATAATCTGCATTCGTTCTTTTTACCTTTGGGTTACCGTAACGGGCAAAGCAGGTTTTCATTCCTATTGCTTTTGCTCCTTTAATATCCCTTTCAGGCCAGTCACCTACCATTAAACACTCCTGGGGTTTTAATTTTAGTTTTTTTAAAGCAGCTTTAAATGGCAGTTTAGATGGTTTTAGCTTTTTAGTATCCTCAAATGCAACAACAACATCAAAATAATTGCTTAGTTTCATAGAAGCCAGCCTTACCCAAGCCTTAAGTTGTGGAGCATCTGTTACTATCCCAAGTTTAATTCCGCGGCCTTTTAGCTTTAACAAAACATAGTCCACATTAGGATATGGCTCTAAAAAGCCAGTTTTGACTTTTCTGTAAGCAACTATACCGTTGGCTAGTATCTTATAGTCTATTTTGCCTGTAAGTTTCTTTAAGAACTTCTGGAATATTGTTTTTTCCTCAAGGCCATATTTGTCATAAAGCCCAAAAAGAACTTTAATTGCTTTATCATGCTCAACATTTAACCCAGCGCCTATCATAGCATCTATCGCAGCTCTGCAGCTATGTTTCTTCATCTTTAAGAAATCAATTAAAGTATTGTCTAAATCAAAAATTACTGCTTTTATCATAAAGAATCGGATGTTTTGAGAGTTTATATAATTTATCAATTAAAATAATCACTCAATCCTGAACAAAGGAGCCGTTATCCATTCTGATTTGCATTTTGGGCATTTGCTTGGTTTTTTTACTCTGCTCCTTTCCTCAAATTTAAATCCGCACTTTTTGCATTGTGCTGGTTTCATTACTAGTTTTCTTGGCTTTATTGAATACTTAATATGCTTCAAATCCTCTAGAATTTCAAACAACACAACTTGGAAATCATTTGCAAGCTGCTGAGCTGATTTTTCCTCTTTTGTTATGATTTCAATTATTTGCTCTCTTTTGGTCATTTTATTCTCTTAGGCTGTGTCAGAGCGTAATGGGCTGTGTCAGAGCGGACTTTAGACAAAATGTTGCATCTTGATTTATTTTTTAAAAAACATTTAGTGTAGATACACAACATTTTAATTGCAGTCATTACTTTGATTTTCCCGCCCGCCTCCCCTGAGTAGACACAGCCCTTATTCTAATTTAATCTATTTTAAATGCTTTTCAAAAAAACTTAAAACTTTATTCTCATATTCTTCTTTATTTAATACATAAATTTCTCCATGATTTGCATCTACAATCCAAAGCTCTGTTTTTTTGTTTGCATTATGCAATAAGTATGCTTCATTAACAGGTATTTGCTTGTCTTTTTTGCCGTGTATTACTAAAACAGGTTTATTTATGTTTTTTATTGCATTTGCTGGGCTTACTTCTTTTGAATCTACATTAAAAAATATTTTACTATAAATTCTAGTTAGTTGAACAAAAGGGTATTTTAAAAAATAAAAATTTTTATACATGACTTCTATCATATTGTTTAAGTTTGAGTAAGCACTGTCAGAAACAATAGCTTTAATATCGTCATTTTTGTTCATTATTGCAACAGAAGCTCCTAACGAGAATCCTAAAGCACCAATCTCACCTGTATCTTTTCTGCTTTTCAAATACTTGACTGCTGCATCCAAATCCTTAACTTCTTTGTAGCCTGCTGTTGTATAACTTCCTTCACTTTCTCCAAAACTTCTAAAATCAAATAAAAAGACATTGAATTTTTTAAGCAAAAACATTGAAAATGGCAGTACATCTGCTTTATTTGTAGGGTAGCCGTGCATTACAATTATAGTGTTGTTGCTTTTATTACTATGTATAAACCATCCTTTTAGTTTTATGTTGTCAGAAGTTTCAAAACTGACATTCTCATATTCTAAGTTAAAACTTTCCGGGGTAAAATGAACAGGCCATTTTCCTGGTTTTATTGACGTTAAGAAAGTTAAAAAAGATAAGAATATTATGAAACCAATAATAAATAAAAAAATTAAAATTATGTTTTTTGAAATTATGTTCATCATTTGTATTATTATTGTTATAATAATATAATAATATTTCTAAACGAAACCTTTAAAATAGGCAAATAAATAAAAGATTACTATGGACACAGTTGAATCTTTAAATTGGTTAAAAAAAAATAATCTGTATGGACTGTCAGAAAAACTTATATTGCAGATAAAAAAAGTATTTGCCCCTTGCCTTAATGTAAAGGATGAAAAAATTCTTGTAGTTGGAGATACTGGTTCTGAAAACAGGAACATAGCAGCAGTTATGTCAGGAGCTTACTACCTTGCAGCCCAGCAGTTAAGCCTTGACACAAAGCTTGTCTTTCAAAAAGTAAAAAGTCGTGGAGATGTTGCAGATCAGGATGTGATTGACTCCCTGTCAGGGCTGCCTGACAAAAATATTATAATACTTAATCTGTCTGATAAACTTGGAAGCATAAAAGAGCTTGGAAAAAGCTTTAGAAAATGGATAAAGAAAAAGAACCATAGATTTGTTTCTGCAATGAGTTTAGGAGACTTAAAGACAGATAAAATCGGGCTAATTACAGATGCTATAGACATTAGTTATAAGTCTTTCCAGGCAAACCATAAGAAGCTAAAGCAACTTTTTGATAATGCAAATGAGATACACATAACAACAGAAGCAGGGACTGATTTATATTATAACATAAAAGGGGTTGAGGGTATAGTTGCTGATGGTAACTACACAGCAGCTGGTTCTGGTGGAAATTTGCCAGCAGGAGAAGTTTATTCTCCTCCTAATGGAAAAAGAATAGAAGGAAAGATAGTTATTGACGGCAGCTCTAGGGTTAAGAATGGGACCATATTGGTAAAAAATCCAGTAACACTCAAGATTAAAGAGGGGAATATAACGGAAATAAACGGCTCAAAAGAGGCAGAAGAGCTTAAAAATACTCTGGACTGGGCAGCCTCTGTAGCAAAGCATCCTGGCAGTGTTCGCAGAATTTGCGAACTGGGCATTGGATTAAATCCAAAGGCAAAGATTATTGGAGCAACAATTGTTGATGACAAGGTTTTGGGAACAGCGCATGTCGGTATTGGAAGCAATTACTGGTTTGGCGGGAGTATCTATGCAATAATACACCTTGACCAGGTTTTTAGGAATCCCAAGATATATTTTGATGGAAAGCTTATGGAAATTTAATTACTCTTCCTCTTCCTGCATCCATTTTGGCAAATCTATTTCTGGATAGTTTTTATCAGAACTTTCAAAATAAGTGCATTTCTCTTTTTTGGGCATATTTAATAAAAAAATCAATTAAATATTTAAATGTTTATTAGTAACGATAAGCGATTACAAAGAAAAATGTATAAATTCAATAATAATAAATAACAATAATTAATATGCAACGAATAAAAATTACAATTAAAAATAATACTCAATAAAAATAAAAAAAACAATAAAAAGCATACAACAATAAAAAACAACAACGCAAAACTGATTAATAATAATTAATAAAGTTAAAAATGACGAAATAATCGAAATTAAAAATAATTATAAAATCATGGAAAAATAGTATTGGAATAATTTAAAAATGAGATACAAGCAAGTGATTTTGGTAAGGCAGGATTTAAAATTGCCAAAAGGAAAGCTAGCTGTGCAATCCTCTCATGCTTCTTTAGATGCGGCAATGAAATCAGATAAAAAAATTTTAGAAAAATGGAAAGCTCAAGGTGGAAAAAAGGTTGTTTTAAAGGTAGAGGATGAGAAGGAGCTGTTTAAATACATGAGCATGCTGGAGAATGAAGGAATAAGAGTTGCTTTGATTAAGGATGCAGGCTATACAGTTGTAGAGCCGGGAACTGTTACATGTTTGGGTATAGGTCCTGACTTAGAAGAGAAGATTGATAAAATTACTGGAAAGTTGAAGATGGTTTAGTTAATTTTTTAAATAATAGTAGATTTTAGAATTTCTCATTGGGCCCATAGCTCAGTCTGGTAGAGCACTTGAAATTAGGGTGAAGCTCTTATCTTCCAGTGAGTGACCAAGGGGTCAGGGGTAGGTTTGTAGTATAGATCTATAACCTCCTGAATTCGAATCCCCTTGGGCCCATATTTTTCTTTATTTTTCCACCAAACTCTGCAACACGTTATAGGCTTTCATGGAATCTTTCTTGCTTAGAATAAAAGTCAGCTCCATCATTGTGGAGATTATCTCAAAAATGTTTATATTTTCCCAGGCGAGCTTTCTTGTCGCAGTAAAAACAACTCCCGGGGTTGTAAAGAAATCTTTGCCTTCAAAAACAATTGTTAAAGCAACCAAATCAAATTTCTTATTAAGGATCTTTTCTCCTTTTAGAAAACTAGAAAGCTTTTCTTTGTACTTTTCATTGGCAACTATGCTGGCTTCATTGCTGCCTAAAATGATATTTAATGTATCTCCTCTCCCAAAATCAACTAAGTTGTAAATATTTTTTATTTTAGTTAATAAACTACTGGATTTAACAATATTAAAATCCATAATGTTTGTTCTCAGTAGGATTTCTCCTTGGAATCTGAATTTCTTGACTTTTTTGTCAAAACCTTGCAGTTCTTCAGTATATCTTCTCAAGGCCATTACAATTGCAGATTCCTTTACCTTTTTTCCTAACTCCTGTTCAATTTCAGGTTTTAACTGCTCGGCAAGATTCCCATAGCTAACCAATTCCTTGCTCATTGCTTCCAGCAAAAAAGAATTTTCGCTAACAGCTTTTTTGACTAAGTGGCTTGCGGTTACCATTCAAAAATACTTTCATTTTGTTATTATAATAACATAATGTTTATATAATATATAAATGTTTCTATTCTTAAAATGGAAAGAGACAACTGTATAGAAGTAAGTAAATCATATGAAGAAGATAAATTTAAAAAGACTGAATTTACCCCCGACCATACAGATGTAATGTCTGAATTTTCAGATAAATAGGTGGTTGTTTTAGTAAGTAGTTATTGTTTAAAACTATAAAGAAGAGCATATAAAAATGAACATAGCAATAATCGGTTACGGCAAAATGGGGCATGAAATAGAAAAAATTGCCAAAGCTAAAGGTATTACTTTAAAGACTATAGATCCCAATGATAATGCAGACTATAAAGAAATTAATGATGAATCCATGAAAGATATAGATGTCTGTGTGGATTTTACGCATCCAGACTCTGTTGTCGAAAATATTGAAAAAATCTCAAAGTTCAAAAAAAATATTGTTGTAGGAACTACTGGCTGGTATGGCAACATGGATGAAGTAAAAAAGGTTATTGAAAATGCAGGCATAGGCCTTATATGGTCAGGCAACTTTTCAGTAGGTGTTAATGCATACTTCAAGATAATAGAGAATGCAGCAAAAATAATGAATAAATTTGATGATTATGATATATTTGTACATGAATTTCATCACAATAAAAAGGCTGACAGCCCCTCGGGAACAGCAGTCATGATTGGGAAAATATTAACAGATAATATAGAAAGAAAAAAGAAGATTGTTACAGAGGAACTGAAAAGAAAAATAGAGTCTGATGAATTGCATATATCCTCAACAAGATCTGGCGCAATCCCAGGAACACATATTGTGGGTTTTGATAGCCCTGCAGACACAATTGAATTAAAGCATACTGCGAGAAGCAGGCAAGGGTTAGCATTAGGGGCTGTAATGGCAGCTCAATGGATACAAAATAAAAAAGGGTTTTATGGTATTGATGATATGATGAAGAGTATTGTTCAATAATTAAAAATTACAATAAAGTTAAGAAACATAATAATAAATATTTGATTAAGATTAAAATTAATCTACAATTAAAAGATTAAACGCAATAAAAAATAATAATAAAAAACCATCATTAGCGACGCAAAACCAATGATTATTTATTAATAATTTTCATTGTAATAATAATATAAAAATATAATATTAAATAATGAATTAACAAATAATTGCGAAAGTTAAAAATTCAATAAAAAATAATGGAAATTAAAAAATAAAATTAATGGAGGCAGATAAAAATGTTTAAAGGAGCTATAACAGCTATTGTCACACCATTTAAAGAAGACGGAAGTCTAGATGAAGAAGCACTAAGAAGACTTGTAAACTTTCAGATTGAGAATAAGATAGATGGTATTGTACCTTGCGGAACTACTGGAGAAAGCCCTACTCTTGACTATGACGAGCACAACAAAGTTATAGAAATTGTAATAGACGCTGTAAAAGGCAAAGTACCAGTAATAGCAGGAACAGGAAGCAACTCTACAAAGGAAGCAATTGAAATGACAAAACATGCAGCTGATGCAGGAGCAAATGCGTCTTTGCAGGTGTGCCCATATTATAATAAACCTACACAAGAAGGATTATTTAGACATTTTAGCGCAATTGCAAAAGCTGCTGATATTCCCCTAGTTGTCTATAACATCGAAAGCAGAACAGGAATTAACATAGAAACACCAACTCTAGCAAGGCTTGCAAAAGAGCATTCAAATATTGTTGCAGTAAAAGAAGCTTCTGGTGATATTAATCAGACGCAAGATGTATTAAACACTTTACCAAAAGAATTTGATGTTTTGTCTGGAGACGATAAAATGACCTTTCCATTAATGAAGATAGGTGGCAAGGGTATAATTTCTGTGGCAAGCAATATAATACCAAATGAAGTACATGAATTTACACAACTTGCTTTAAATGGAGACTTTGAAAAAATGGAGGAAATGCATAATAAGCTTCTTCCATTATTTGAGGGATTATTTATAGAAACAAATCCTCAGCCAATAAAAGCATCTTTGGCTATGAAAGGGATGATCAAGGAAGCTTACAGGCTGCCTATGTGTGAAATGCAACCAGAAAATAAAGAAAAATTAAAAAAGCTTTTAACAGATTTTAAAATAATATAATTTCTTCATCTATGTTAAAGATGAGATTATAAACGAACTATATAACAAAATATAAAAACACAATGGGAAAAAATAGTATCAATAAAACTAGAGAGGATTTATAAGATGAATGTGAAGAAAGTTCCTTTTTCAAAAGAACAGATGCAAAAAATTATTGAAAAGTATCCAACACCTTTTTACATCTATGATGAGAAAGCAATTAGAGATAATGCTAAAAAACTTTACAAAGCTTTTTCGTGGGTAAAGGGTCCAAATAATAGCACTTTTAAGAATTTCTTTGCTGTTAAAGCTTGCCCTAATCCATATATTCTAAAAATCCTGAAAGAAGAAGGCATGGGCACTGATTGCAGTTCACTGCCAGAATTAATGTTGTCAGAAAAAGTCGGCATTACAAAGGAAGAGATAATGTTTTCCTCTAATGACACTCCGGATGAGGAATTTGTCAAGGCAAAGCAGTTGGGAGCAATCATTAATCTAGATGATATATCATTCATTGAAAGGCTTGAAAAAGCAGCTGTAATTCCTGATTTAATTTGCTTTAGATACAACCCCGGACCATTAAAAGAAGGCAGTGAAATAATTGGAAATCCTGTTGAGGCAAAATATGGCTTAACCAGAGAACAGATTATCAAAGCTTACAGGATAATGAAGGAAAAAGGTGTAAAAAGATTTGGCTTGCATACTATGGTTGTTTCAAACATGACTGATGTTAATTATCTTATTGATACTGCTAAGATATTATTTGAGCTAATTGTTGAGGTACATGAAAAAGTGGGCATTGAATTTGAGTTTGTTAATCTCGGCGGTGGAGTTGGCATACCCTACAAGCCTGAAGATAAGCCAGTAGATTATGATGTATTTTCCAAAGGTGTTAAGAAATATTATGATAAATTAATAGTTGGGAATAAGCTCGATCCTATCAGGGTTGTGATGGAATGCGGGAGAGCTATTACCGGGCCTTATGGCTTTTTAGTAATGAAGGCAAGGCATGTTACTCATAAGTACAGGGATTTTGTTGGTGCTGATGCCTGCAGCGCTAACCTGATGAGGCCTCTTTTATATGGCGCTTATCATCATATTACTGTTTTGGGAAAAGAATCTCAGCCTCGTGATCATGTTTATGATGTTGTTGGAAGTTTATGCGAAAACACAGACAAGCTGGCTGTGCAGAGAAAGCTTCCGGAAACTGAGGTTGGTGATATACTTGTCCAGCATGATACAGGAGCTCATGGCCATGCAATGGGTTTTAACTACAATGGGAAGTTAAGGAGCGCTGAACTCTTATTAAGGCCAGATGGAAAAATATTGCAGATCAGGAGAGCTGAGACTGTTGATGATTATTTTTCAACACTGGATTTTCATGGTTTAAAAAGTTTTAGGAGGATGGAATGAAAATCAATATTTCGAACAGATTAAACAGTATTGGCAGTTATGCTTTTGCAGAAATTGATAACAAAATTGCTGAATTAAAAAAACAGGGTATTAGTCCAATTGATTTCGGTGTTGGTGACCCCACTGTACCAACTCCAGAAATTGTAAGGAAAGCAATTAAAAAAGCAGTTGATGAAAGAAAAAGTGCTGGTTACCCGAGCTATATTGGTACAGATGAGTATAGACAAGAAATTTCAAAATGGTGTAAAAAAAGATTCAGCATAAATCTGGATTATCAAAAAGAGATAACATCTACAATAGGCGCAAAGGAAAGTGTTTTTAATTTTCCAGAGGCTTTTATCAATCCAGGTGATTATGTAATAATGCCTACTCCAGGTTATCCTCCATACGAACGAGGTACTTTGTTTGCTGAGGGAAAAAGTTATTTTGTTCCTTTGTTAAAAGAAAATAATTTTCTGATGGACTTAAAAAGTATTCCAAAAGATATTGTCAAAAAAGCAAAAATAATGTGGATTAATTATCCCAATAATCCTACTGGAGCTTTAGCTACAGAGGAATTTTTTAAGGAAGTTATTGATTTTGGACATGATAATAATATTATAATTGCAAGCGATGAATGTTATACAGAGATTTATTATAATGAAAAACCACACTCTATTTTAGAGTACTCCAAAGAAGGTGTTGTTGCAGTGCAGAGCTTGTCAAAAAGAAGCGCTATGACAGGTTATAGGATTGGATGGGTTGCCGGAGATGAAAACATCATTTCTGCTTTTAAAAAGTTAAAGACAAATATAGATTCCGGAACAGCCACTTTTATCCAGGATGTTGCAATTGCTGCTTTAAAGGACGAAAAGCATGTCGAGAAGATGAGGGCAGACTATAAACAGAAAAGGGATATTTTGGTTAGTGCTTTTACATCAGCAGGGCTGGAGAATTGCAGTTCGGATGCTGCAATTTACATATGGCAAAAAGCTCCTAATGGAATGAATTCCGTAGATTTTGCAAAGAAGCTACTGCAAAAAGAAATTTGTGTTGCAGCAACTCCGGGAACATGGATTTCAGAAACAGTTAATGGAATAAATCCTGGAAATAATTATGTTAGGCTAGCTTTAGTTCCTTCGTTAGATGAAACTAAAGAAGCTGCAAGAAGAATAAAGGCGCATTTAAAATGATAGTAATGAAATTTGGCGGAACGTCTGTAGGCAGTGCGGATAGTGTAAAAAATACAGCAAATATAATTAAATCCTATATTGAAAAAAAGCCCATCATAGTTGTATCTGCAGTTTCAGGAATAACTGATAAATTAATAGAACTGGTAAATGCTGCTAGCCAAGGTAAAGGAGATGAAATTTTAGACAATATTAAGAAAAGTCATTATGAAATTTTAGATAAATCAGGATTAGATAAATCAATAATTGAAAAAGACATTGAAAATTTGTCAAAAATAATAAATGTCCTAAAAAATTCCAAAGGAATTTTTGGGACACCGAAAATCGCAAAACGATTTTCTAGTGAAATAAAAAATAATAATATCGATGCTAAGACTCTTGGTGAGTTTCAATCTTTCGGCGAGCAGATGTCATCAAAGATTGTTGCAGCACAATTAAATAAATTAGGAGTTAAAGCACAGGCATTTAATGCATGGGATCTTGGTTTTGTAACAAATTCTGAATTTGGTAATGCAGAGCCATTAGAAGAAACATTCAATAATTTGAATAATAATATAAAAAAATTGAGTCTTGTACCTGTTATTACCGGGTTCATAGGGAAAACAAAGGATGGAGAAATAGCTACTTTAGGCAGAGGAGGCTCTGATTATACAGCAGCTATTGTTGGAAGTGCTATTGGCGCTGATGAAATACAAATATGGACAGATGTTGACGGGATAATGTCTGCTGACCCAAAAATTGTTAGTAATGCAAAGCTTCTTGAGAGAGTTTCATTTGCAGAAGCTTCTGAATTAGCTTACTTTGGAGTTAGGGTTTTGCATCCTAAAACAATTTTGCCTGCAGTAAAGAAAAACATACCTGTAACAGTATTAAATTCATTTAATCCAGAAAGTGTTGGAACTCTTATCCTAAATGGGGTAGAGAAGAGCAAACAAATAGTCAAAGCTATAACCAGCAAGAAAAATATAACTTTGATTCATGTTGATTCAAAAAGAATGCTTGGGGCTTATGGATTTTTGGCCAGACTTTTTGATGTCTTCTACAAGTACAAGCAAAGTATTGATGTTATTTCAACATCAGAAGTAAGCGTTTCAATGACTGCGGATAATGGGAAAAATCTTAATGATATTGCCCTAGATTTGAGAGGTATTGCAGAAGTCAAGGTAATAAAAAATAAGGCTGTTGTATGTATTGTTGGAGAAGGAATGAAACATACTCCAGGTGTTGCAGGCAGAATTTTTTCCATATTGGGTAAAAATAATATAAACATTGAAATGATATCACAAGGAGCATCCGAAATAAATATAACTTTTATTGTTGACGGAAAAGATGCTGAACATGCAATTAGAGTTTTGCATGGAGAATACTTTGAGTGATAAAAATGACAAAACTGAAAATTGGAGTTTTAGGAGCAACTGGAATGGTTGGGAAAGAATTACTGAAAGTATTGTTTGACAGAAAATTTCCAATAGAATCATTGAAGCTATATGCTTCTGAAAGGTCTGTAGGGAAAAAAATTGAAACGTTAATGGGAGAAATAACTGTTGAAAATGCAAATACTGCAGATTACTCACAATTAGATATTGCCTTTTTTGCGATAGGCGGGGGATGGCCAAAAAAAAATGCACCGAAAGCTATAGAAGCAGGTTGTATTGTAATTGATAATTCATCTACTTTTAGATATGATAAAGACGTTCCTTTAGTTATACCTGAGATTAATCCTCAGGCTATTGGAGATTCAAAATTAATTGCTAACCCTAACTGCACTACAGCAATAGCAGCGATACCTTTATATCAAATTTACAAAAATTATGGCTTAAAAAAAGTTATAATTTCTACTTATCAAGCCACAAGTGGAGCAGGTAATATGGGCATGGCTGAGCTTGAAGAAGAAACCAGAAAAGTTCTTAATGGTGAAAAGGCTGGTAATAAACTATTTTCACACCCTATACCCTTTAATGTAATTCCGCATATAGATACATTTCAAGAAAGTAAATACACCAGGGAAGAGATGAAAGTGGTATGGGAAACCCATAAGATATTTGGAAATGAAAATATTCCAATATCATGCACTTGTGTAAGAATTCCAATAATGAGGGCACACTCAGAAAGTATTGTTGTTGAAACTAATAAGCCTGTAAATCCAGAAGAGGTAAGAAAAATATTTGAAAATACTTCTGGAATAGTTGTTAGAGATGATATTGAGAATAATGTTTATCCTATGCCCTTGACATCAAGTGAAAAATATGGCGTAGAAGTAGGCAGGATAAGGCAAAATCTTATTTTTAAGGAACATGGACTGGAATTCTTTGTATCAGGTGATCAGCTTCTAAAGGGAGCAGCATTAAATGCTGTTCAGATAGGTGAGCTCGTAGTCAAAGAGAGATTTAGTTAGAATCTTTTACAAAATATTTATATAAACAAAATTTTATTTCTAATATTAATGAAGAAAAATAGTAAGATTAATGAAGGAAAAGAACTATTCTGGGCAGACCAATTAGCAAAACAAATAATTACTAGAAAAAAATTCCATTATATTGACAAAAAGATTCCAAAGTTTGATGTTTTTACAATAAAGACCTCTGCTTCTTTATCTGGAATTTTACATATTGGCAGGTTAAGTGATACAATTAGGGGAGAGAGTGTTTACAGAGCATTAAAGGATGCAAAAGTCAAGGCAAAATTAATTTGGGTTGCAGAAGATATGGACGCATTGAGAAAAGTGCCGAAAAATGTTCCAAAAGAATTTGAAAAGTACATTGGAATGCCTGTTACAGATGTCCCAGACCCTGATGGAAACTATAAAAGTTATGCTGAACGCTTTAAGGCAGAATACTTTGAAGTTTTGGATAAGTTCCTCACAACAAAAATGGATAAGTTTTCTATGAGGGAAGAATACAAAAAAAAAGGCTTTAATAAATACATCAAAAAAATTCTTGAAAAAGCTGATGAAGTAAAAGAGATACAAAATAAGTACAGAACAAATAAACTGGGTAAGGGATTTATTCCATGGAAGCCGATATGTGATAATTGCGGGAAAATTGTTACAACAAATGTCAAAGAATTCTCCAATGGTATTGTAAAATATCAATGTAAGGATTATGATTTTGAAACTACAACAGCAACTGGCTGCGGTCATAAAGGTGAAAACAATCCTTTAAAAGGTAATGGAAAGTTGTTGTGGAAGTCAGAGTGGGCAGCACAATGGGCGCATTGGAAGATTATAAGCGAGGGTGGTGGAAAAGAATATCAGGTTCCTAACAGTGCTTTCTGGATTAATGCAGAAATTGCTGAAAAAATCCTGGATTTTCCGATGCCAGAGCCTATTTTTTATGAACACCTGATGATTAATGGAGAAAAAATGTCTGCTTCTTTAGGCAATGTTGTTTATCCTAAAGATTGGTTAGAGGTCGCTAAACCAGAACTTTTGAAGTTTTTTTACAATAAAAGGATAATGAGGACAAGAAGTTTTTCCTGGAGAGATTTGCCAAAACTTTATGATGATTATGATATGCATACAAATGTTTACTTAGGTAAAATCAAATTAGACAATGAAAAAGAAGAGCAGCACATGAAAAGGCTGATTGAGATTAGTTGTGGCAAGGAAATATACCCGGCAAACATCACCTTTGCTCATGCAGCCATGGTTGTGCAAATGGGTCCACATGAAGAGGATACTATAAGAAGTCTGGAAAAAACAGGGCATTATGACAAAAAGATGCATGATGTTATCTTTGAAAGAATTGGCAAGGCGAAAGTATGGCTGGATAAATACGCTCCGGAAGATGTCAAGTTTACAGTCCAGGAAGAAGTTTCTAAAGATTTGAAGTTAAGCGGCAAAGAAAAAGAAGCCCTGCATTTAGTTGTCAAGGCTTTGAAAGCAAAAAAATGGAGTGAGAAAAAATTATTTGAGGAATTCTATAATATTTGCAAGAAAGTTAACATTAAAAATACTGATTTCTTTAGGGCTGCATATAATGTTTTGCTGAACAAGGAC
>CAZYSP010000009.1:0-43318 GCA_964650285.1 uncultured Methanosarcinales archaeon
GAATAAGTGCTTCTGTTTTGTATGCGCAGCTGACAACAGGAAAGCCTGCAAGAATAACTTCCAGGATAAGCAAAAAACATGATGCGCATTATTATGAGCTGCATATTGACACTCAGAATAATAAGCCCCAGATTATTAAAGAAGATGTTGTTGAGTGGAATAAGGAGCATGGGACAAGGATAGAGCTGGATTTAGAAGGAAGCTATCAAAAAGGTGATCAAAGTGTTGACCAGTATTTGAAGCAAACAGCAATTGTAAATCCTCATGTTACATTAATTTACACAAATCCAAAAGCTGAGCAAATAATTTTCCCAAAAGCCTCTGAACAGTTGCCTAAAAAACCTGTTGAAATCAAGCCGCATCCTTATGGCATTGAGATTGGTATTTTATTGTCAATGCTTAAAATGACTGAGGCAAGGACTTTACAAAGTTTTTTGATGAATGAATTTTCAAGAGTAGGCTATGGAACTGCTAAGCTGATTTGTGAGAATGCAGCTTTACTTCCAAAAACAAAGCCAAAAGATATTTCAAGAGAAGCAGCTGAAAAATTAATAGAAGGGATTAAAAAAACAAAAATAATTTCTCCTCCAGTAGATTGTATAAGCCCTATTGGGCAGGAATTGCTTGAGAAAGGCCTAAAAAAAGAGATAAATGCAGAGTTCTATACAGCAATTACAAGACCACCAGCTGTTTATCGCGGAAATCCATTTATTGTTGAAGCAGGAATTGCTTATGGCGGCCAGCAAAATGCAGAGGAAAGCATGCATTTGCTTAGATATGCTAACAGGGTTCCACTATTGTACCAACAAGGCGCATGTGCAGTAACAAAATCTGTTTTAAACACTGCTTGGCGTAATTATGGATTAAGCCAAAGTCGTGGAGCACTGCCAATAGGGCCTGTAACACTTGTAGTCCATATTGCTTCTGTTTGGGTTCCTTTTACATCGGAAAGCAAGGAAGCTATTGCTCATTACCCAGAGATTATTAAAGAAATTAAGCTGGCTTTGCAGGAATGTGGAAGAAAGCTAGCAAGCTATGTCGGTAAAAAAAGAAGAATACAATTTGAGAGCAAGAAAAGGGATTATATACGGCTGTTTATACCTCATGTTGGAGAGGCATTAAAAGAGTTATTAACGTTAAAGGAAAGTGATGAAAAGAAAGTTGAGGAATTACTGGCACAAATATTAGAAAAGAAAAGAGGGAAATTAGAAAACATAGAAGCTAAAAACCTTGAATATGATGAGGAGTTTGCGAAAATAGGTGAAGAAGATGAAGAAGACAAAGAATAAACAGGTATTGAAAGAAATAACTGATACAGCAGATAGTGTTTATTCTAGAATAAAAAAGAAAAAAGCTCCGGAGCTTAAGATGCCTTTGAGGGCTTTAAGTAATGTTAAGTATGATCCTAAAGATGGTTTTTTTGAGTTGTTGGGAAAGATGAAAGAAAGGACACTGACAGCAAGTACAATAAAAACATTTGCGCAGACATTGAGGATGATGTCACATGCAAAAAATATTATTGAAGAGGATGACATAACAACAAAAAGAGAGATGTATTATATATCCAAAAACTGGGCAGAGGCTGCTTTTAAGGAACAACCAGAATCTGATACTGTTATGGATGATATGGAAGCAATGATGATGGTAAATCGTGAGCAGCTTGGCTTTATACCAGAGGAAAAAGGGGGGGAAGTTGCTGGAAAGCTGGTGGTTATTGACAAAGATTCTGATACAGGCAAGGAAATAAAGATAGACTGCACTAAATTTGGCTCTGGAGCTTATTCCATACCAATTTCTGTTGAGCATTTAAAGTTTGAGACTAATGCAAAATTTATCTTAGCAATAGAAACAGCAGGTATGTTTCAGAGATTGCTTAAGCATAACTATTGGAAAAAAGCTAATTGTATTTTAGTTTCAATGGGTGGTGTGCCTACAAGAGCTTGCAGAAGATTCATTAGAAGATTAAGTGATGAGAAGAATCTGCCTGTTTATGTGTTTACAGATGGGGATATGTATGGTTATGCTAATATATATAGAACACTTAAGGTTGGTTCTGGCAATGCGGCACATATTAATGAATATTTTTGTGTTCCCCGGGCCAAGTTTTTAGGTGTTACTCCTCAGGATATTATTGACTACAAATTGCCTACACATCCTTTGAAAGAGGTTGATATCAAAAGGGGGAAAGATGCACTGAAAAATGATCCTTTTATCCAGCACCATAAAGAATGGCGCAAGGCACTGGAGCAGATGAATAAAATGAAAGTCAGAAGCGAGCAGCAGGCACTGGCAAAATGGGGCTTAAACTACGTTATTGAAAAATACCTGCCGCAAAAATTAAAAAATCCTAAATCGTGGTTACCCTAATAAAATGGAAACTGATATAGAAACCAAACAAGAAAATAAACCAAATGCACCAGCATGTTGTGTTGGTTGCGTCAGGTGGGAAAGGTTTGGCAAGAAATGCTATTATTATTGGGAAGGAAAAAAGGAATGTAGCATGTGGACTAATGAGTGGGATGAGGCTTCTATGCAGCAACAATTGTAATAAAGGTTCATACAGCATATTATATATAGTGACTAATGAGTTTAACCATTTATTGATATTAAAATTCTATTACCATTGTCCAATAACAAAACATTTAAATACTAGTAGCAATTTCACAGGGTAAAGGTGGTTAATTAAATAATGAGGTTAAGCAAAAAATGAAGACACTAAACATCATACTCGGATTGTTTTTAGTTCTATTAATGGTACCTATTGTATTAGCAGTAAATGAATTTGGAAATGTAATAACAGGTGGTAAGCTTCTTATAACTGATATGGATGTTAAGGTTGGAAGCAAGACAGATAAAAATATGGATTTTGGCGATAAAATAAAAGAAGAGGCAAGGCCTGGTTCTGTTGTTAAATTTATGATAGAAGGTGAAAATAATTTTACTGATGCTGAAGATTTGGAAATAGAGGATATTGAAGTTACTGTAACAATAGAGGAAATTGACGATGGTGATGAGTTAGAAGAAGAGGGTGAACTTAAGGATTTAAAAGATGGAAAGAATGATGATGTAACCATCGAATTTACAATTCCTCTGGAAGTTGAGGGAGGAGACTATGATGTTTTAATTGTGTTGGAAGGGGAAGATGAAAACGGAACTATAACACATGAGGTCCAATATGAGTTGGAGCTTGAAGTAGAGAAAGAAGACAATGAAGTAAGATTCTTAAGAAATGTACTGACTCCATCAGAAATCAAATGCGGCAGAACTGTTCAATTATCAACTGCTGTTATAAACACAGGTGCTGATGAGGAAGATGATGTTGTGCTTGAAATCACTAATGTGGAATTAGGAATCAGCATAAGGGAAACATTTGACTTAAGTAATGATGCTTTTGATGATGACAGCAAGTTCAGAAAAACATTTACATTGGCTATACCTGAGGATGTTGAATCAGGAATATATACTATACCATCCAAAGTTATTTTTGAGGAAGGTGACAGCACAGAAACTGAGACAGCTGAGTTAATTGTAGCTCAGTGTGAGATTCTTGAGGAAGAGGAAGAAGAAGAGGAAGAAGAGGAAGTTGTTGTTGTGCGGCCTGAAGTAACAGAGCCAACAGACGTAATAACTGCTGGTGTGGTAACAACTCCAACATTACCAGTAACAGAGGAAAAGCCATTATTCCAAACATCAGGATTTTTGGTTGCTTTAATTGTAGGAGAAGTCCTATTGCTAATAGTGGCAATCCTGATTGTTGTAGGACTGGTTAAAAAGAGAAGTCAGTAAGAACTTTTCTTAATTTTTTTCTTTTTGGTTTTTACTTTTACCCTAAATGGAATTTAATATATTTTTGAGATCTTATTGTGTCTTTACTTTAAAGTAATAAATAAATAGAAAGCTTTAAATATAAGTAACCTATTCTAAGTTACAAGATGTTATTGCAAAAGGAATCTTTACAGGAATTAAGGGAAAGATTTAAGCTTAATATTTATGAGATTAAGATATGGACTTCTTTGTTAAGCAAGGGAATTGCTGCTGCATCTGAACTGGCAGAAATCTCTGGAGTTCCAAGAAGCAGGTGTTATGATGTTCTTG
Source organism: uncultured Methanosarcinales archaeon (assembly GCA_964650285.1). Classification (GTDB taxonomy): domain Archaea; phylum Nanobdellota; class Nanobdellia; order Woesearchaeales; family GW2011-AR4; genus JACPJP01. The sequence continues at coordinate 4,096 of CAZYSP010000009.1, forward strand.
AAGGTTTAGAGAAGAAAGGCTTTATCATAATGAAGATAGGAAGGCCAATTAAGTATATTGCTGTTCAGCCAAATGCTGTTGTGGAAAGAGAGAAAAAGAGATTAAGGGAAGAGGCAGAGCAGCAAATGCAGATTGTTGATAAGCTGGAAGAAACAGATATTTTTAAAGAGCTGGAGCTTTTGCATAAGACAGGAATCAAGAAAGTTGATGTAGAGAATATAACAGATTCTGTGGTTGGAAGAAACAATGTCAACAGGTTTTTGAAAGACATGCTTTTAAGAGCAAAGAAAAATGCGACAATTGCCACAAATGAAGAGGGCATTAAATATAAAACTAAGGTTTTGAGAAAAGTTAAGGATGATTTAGCAAGGAAAAAAGTTAAAGTTAAATTTTACACAAATGCAAATGTTGATTTAAAAGATGTTGAAGTTCTTGATACAAAACATGACGCAAGGTTTGTTAATATTGATAATGAGGAAATCTTTTTTGTTATAGCCGGTAAAGATCCTGAATATGACTCAGGAGTATGGATAAAAAGCCCTTTCTTTGTTAGTGCGCTAAATGATTTGTTTGAGAAGAGTTTGAAGTGAGTAGTATTAAATTCTGTTCAAAATCGTAACATTTAAATATAACATACCTATAACTCAAATTAAGAGTTCTGAGATAAAAATGGTTGAGGATAAGGAATTAATGAAAACAGGTACAACGACAGTAGCTTTGCTATGCAAAGAGGGGGTTGTTCTGGCAGCTGATAAAAGAGCAACATCTGGTTACATAATTTCGCATAAGAAGTTTGATAAAATAATCAACATAACTGACAATATAGCTGTAACTGTTGCTGGAACAGTATCCGATGTGCAGCTTTTAGCAAAATACATCAAAGCAGAATTAAAATTAAAGCTTATAAGAACAGAAAGGGAAAGTACTGTTAAAGAAGCTGCAAACCTTTTGTCAATGCTGGTTTACAGCAATATAAGAAAACTAAGCTTAATTCCTGGAATATCACATTTTCTGGTTGGTGGGAGAGATGAATCTGGATTTCATATTTATGATTTGGCTCCTGATGGAAGCATAGTAGATGTTGATGATTACACTTCTTCTGGTTCTGGAAGTGTAATGGTTTATGGTGTGCTAGAGACATTATACAAAAAAAATATGAGTGTAGATGAAGGATTTAGATTAGCTGTAAAATCGATAAATGCTGCTGTTCAGAGAGATATAGCATCTGGCAATGGGATAGACATTGTTACGATAACCAAAGATGGTATAAAAAAGATTTTGTCAAAGGAAATCAACACAAAAATCGAGGTTTAAGTTATTCTAAAAAACATTGAGTTAAGAAACGCAATAATAATTATTTAGTTAAAATAAATATCAATTTATAATTTCAAAATAAAAACTCAATAAAAAATATTTATGCAATAACAATAAAAAATTTATAATTAAAAAAATAATTAATTACTACAAAGATTCTAAAAAAATTCTAATGAGGTATAAATGCCGGAAATAATTAAGGAAATACTAAAAGATTTGCCTGCTGACAAAATAAGCGAAGCGAATTTTGAGGGAGCAAATATAGTGTTGTATACAAAGGATGATGATTTCTTCCTCAATAATAATGGGCTTATTAAAAAGGTAGTTGACAGTATAAAGAAACGCGTTGAGTTAAGGCCAGATCCAAGCATAACAATGGATATGGAAAAGGCTGAAAAAGAAATAAAGAAAATAATTCCAGAAGAAGCCGGGGTTGACCAGGTAATTTTTGATCCTCAAAGGTCGCGAGTAGTAATAGAAGTGGAAAAGCCAGGCCTGGCTATAGGAAAACATGGTGCTATTTTAAGAGACATAAGAAGCAAAACTTTATGGGTGCCGTTGATACACAGAAAGCCGGCAATAAGGTCAAAATTAATAGAAACCATAAGGGCTGTGCTTTATAAGAATAGCGATTATAGAAGAAAGTTTCTGGATAAAGTAGGGCATAGAATTTATGATGGATGGGTAAGAGAAAAAAAGGAAGAATGGATAAGAACAAGTTATCTTGGAAGCGCCAGACAAGTTGGAAGAAGCTGTTTATTTCTGCAAACACCGGAAAGCAGGGTTTTATTAGACTGCGGAGTTGATGTGGCATCAGAACAGCAACCATATCCTTATCTGGAAGCGCCTGAGTTTAACATAAGTGAGTTAGATGCTGTAATTGTAACCCATGCCCATATTGACCACAGTGGCTTTGTTCCTTACTTATTCAAATATGGCTTTAAGGGCCCGGTTTATTGCACCGAGCCAACAAGAGATGTCATGGCTTTAATGCTTTTGGATTATATAAAAATACAAAGATCAGAAGGCAAAGATCCAGTATTTACTACAGAAGACGTAAAGGAGATGGTAAAGCACACAATTACATTAGAGTACGGTGAGGTCACTGATGTAACGCCTGATGTAAGAATTACTTTGTACAATGCAGGACATATTTTAGGAAGTGCGATGGTGCATCTGCATGTAGGCAATGGCCTGCATAACATCCTGTATACTGGTGACCAGAAATATGGAAGTACAATGCTTTTAGACCCTGCTGTAACAGTATTCCCAAGATTAGAAACACTGCTTTTAGAGTCAACTTATGGCGGCAGGGAAAATAATACTCCTGAAAGGCAAAAGAGTGATATTGAACTCAAAAAAATTGTACAAGATACAATAAAAAGGGATGGAAAAGTCTTAATACCTACTTTAGGAGTAGGAAGAAGCCAGGAAATTATGGTTGTAATTGAAAATATGGTAAGGACAGGCGTTCTTGATAAAATACCAGTATATATTGACGGCTTAATATGGGATGTAACTGCAATACATACAGCATATCCAGAATACTTAAACAATTCTATACGGAAGCTAATATTCCACCGTGACCAGAATCCCTTTTTATCTGATATATTCAAAAGAGTAGGAAGCCAGGAGGAGAGGATGCAGATTATTGAAGAAACAGGGCCGTGTGTGATTTTGGCAACATCGGGTATGCTTCAAGGCGGTCCTTCTGTTGAATATTTAAGGCATTTTGCTGGCAATAAAAAGAATTCAATGATATTTGTTAATTATCAGGGCGAGGGTAGCTTGGGAAGAAGAATACAAAGAGGAGAAAAAGAATACACAATAAGCAAGGCTAATAAGAACGAAGTTGTGCAAATTAAGCTGGAAGTGCATACTGTAGAAGGATTTAGCGGACATAGTAACAGAACTCAGCTGCTTAACTTTGTTGGAAAATGTGAACCAAGACCTAAAAAGATTATTATCAATCACGGAGAAAGTTCAAAATGCCTTGATTTAGCAAGCACTCTGCACAAAAACTTCAGGGTAGAAACAATGGCTCCCAGGAATCTGGAAAGTGTTAGGATTAAGTAAATGTTACTTCTTAACAGTAGTATAAAATAGAAAGATTTAAATAGTAGTTGTGTATTATAACATTTTAAGGTGAGTAAATGATAAACACAATTAAATATCATATTAAACAGTATTTTGATAATAGACGTGAGAATAAGGAGATTGAACAACTTAAAACAACTGGCGATATAATTTTAGAAAAATATAAAGAACATATAGTTACCGAAAGACCTAAAGGCAAACCGTATTACCATGATTGGTTAGGTAACTTCAACCCTGACAAAGATATTCTACGTATTTTAAAAGGATTAGAAGTATTAGGAGCTCCATTTAAATTAAGTGTAAAAGATGATCCTTACAGGTCTGGACTTAAATGGATTAATCTTTTTGTTGAAAGCGAAGCATATTCTACACTTGACAAAGAAATTCAAGAAATACATCCAGACAGGTTTATTGTTGATAGGGAACATGAGCTAAGAAGGATTACGGGTAAATATGGATTAGGAGAACATGGTTTAGCGGAAAAACCAGATGAAAAATTAGAGCAAATTTGTGAGTTTTTTGATATCAAAAAGCCTAGATCTTGGAAATATTTAACTAATAAAGTTCCCCTGTTCAATAAGGTTAACTCTTAATTATTTCTTTTTTATCCTATCAATAGACTCAGATAATAACCAACCAAAGCAGCAATTATTCCTAAAATTATTCCTTTAAATATTGATTTCTTGTTTTCTTTCATATAAAATGCAGAGCCTATCATGAAGAGCCAAAGCAGTACAGCAAATATAGTAAAAAGAGCGTCTTTGTAAAAAAGGCTTGTAAATACTACTAAAACAAACGTTCTTGCTATGTAATGGTTTGTGTTTTTTATTATTAAAGATGATAATATTAAAATTGCTATAGCGATTAAAAGCTGGTAAACAAAAATCATATAATCACCAATTATTGCTCTTGCTATGACAATTATATAAAAGAGAATGCTGCCAAAGGCCATGCTGTCCCTTGCTAACTCATATTTCCAGTCTTTTTTCACATTAATTCACCAACTAAAAATATTGACCCAGTAACTAAGATTAAATCTTCTTTTTTTGCTATTTTTTTTGCGTAGTTTAATGCTTTTTTTGGACTTTTTAATATTATTGGTTTCTTGAAATATTTTTTAATTAGTTCTGGCTCTGCAGCCCTTTCATTTTTTGATTTTGTTATTATTATTCTTGATGCTATTGGTTTTATCATTCCTGAAATCTTTTGTATGTCTTTGTCATCAGAAAAACCCAGCACTAAAATCAGTTTTTTGTATTTTAGATTCTTTAACTCTTTAATCAGGATTTTAAATCCATTAGGGTTGTGGGCGCACTCTATTAGTGTATTTTTATTGATAAACTGAAATCTGCCGGGCCATTTTGCATTTTTTAGGCCATTGATTATATTTTTTTTATTGATTTTATGATTATTTAGTTTCTCAATTGCCTTCGCTGCAATTGCTGCATTTTGGATTTGAAACTGTCCTCTTAGATTATTCAGTTTCAGGTTTTTATCTTTATTAACAATGACAAATTCTGAATTGTTTTTGTTGGAAACTTTTTTTATTGCATCTAACGCAATGCCCTCGGCTGCTGTAACAACAGGAACATTTTTTTTGATGATTCCTGCTTTTTCATGTGCTATTTTTTCCAATGTATTGCCTAGATTCTTTGTGTGTTCATAATCTATATTGGTTATTATGGAGATTAATGGCTTAACAACATTTGTCGCGTCTAAGCGCCCTCCTAAGCCCACTTCTAGAATGGCAAAATCAACGTTTTTTTCCTTAAAGTATAGGAAAGCCATTGCAGTGGTTATCTCAAAAAAGCTCTGGTCTGTTACATTGGGCTTTACTTTCGAGTAAAGCCTTACAATATCTTTGTCTGCAATTAATTTCTTGTTGATTCTAATCCTCTCATTGAATTTCTTCAGATGGGGGCTTGTGTACATTCCAACTTTATAGTGAGCATCCTGCAATATAGAAGATAGCATTGCACAAACAGAGCCTTTTCCATTAGTTCCTGCAACATGTATGCACTTTAATTTTTTTTCCGGATTGCCTAATTTTTTTAATAAGACTTTTATTCTTTTTAAGCCTAATTTGAATTTTTGGCTGTCCATGCTATACAGCTCTTTTAATATTTTCTTATAGTTCATAATAGTAGTTAAAAATAGAGGAATTATAAATTTATTGGAAATCAAATCAACAAAACATTTAAATAAAGTGTACAAATATTCACCAAGTGATTCTTATGGAAAGTCCGACAAAAATTCTCTCAGATGAACACCAAAATATACTAAAAGTAATTAATGCATTAATTAAAGAATGTAATGCTCTTGAATCAGAAAAGGAATTAGATAAAGCCTTTTTTGAAACGGCAATAAATTTTATACGAAACTATGCTGATAAATTTCATCATGCTAAAGAAGAAGATATTTTATTTGTTGAGTTATGCAAAGATACTGTACAGATGCAGTGTAATCCTGTGGAGCAGATGTTACATGAGCACGATTTAGGAAGGAATTTTGTAAAAGGTATTGAAAAAGGATTGAAGGAAAATAACAAAAAGGAAGTTATAAAAAATACAAGAGGATACGCACAGTTGCTCCAAGAACATATTTATAAAGAAGATAACATATTATACACGATGGCTGATGAAGCATTAAATCGACAAGTTCAAAAATCAATGCTGGATAAATTTAAACAAGCAGAGCATAAAAAATTCAGCAAAGGAACAAAAGAAAGATACCTGTCTATTGCAACAGAATTTGAAAAAAGAATATAAAAATGAATGACAAATGGAAAAATTTAAACAATTTTATTGAGTATTCTAAAGATGGTATATTAAGCAAGGAATTGTTTAAAACAGATAAAATCAATGCTACCTTATTCTGCATGGCAAAGGGAACAGAAATGTCAGAGCATACATCAACAAAAGAGGGGTTTATTTTTGTTATAGAAGGAAAAGGAGTGTTTAATCTTGAAGGGGAAGACACCATGATGCTGCCTGGAGTGCTTATTAGATTAGGAAAAAATGTAAAACATTCTTTGAAGGCTGAAGATAACACTTCATTTTTGCTTTCTTTGACTGATTAATTTAGTACAGTGTAATTCTAATTTTTTATAATTGAATTTTTAAGGAATAATTTATAAATAAAATTGATTAATTGCTGTCTTATGGGCCCGTAGCACAATGGATAATGCGGTCGGCTTCGGACCGATTGATCGGGGTTCGAATCCTCGCGGGCTCATATTTCACCATTTTGAAGTAACAACAAAATAGAAACATTTAAATACTACCTCTCTTATAAGGTATACTATGAAATTGCTAAAGTTGGGGGTGGCATTAGTTCTTATCATAGTTGTAACTATAGTGGCTTTGGCTAATGTTATCTACATAGACAATGGTTTTTCTAATGATAAGCTGGTTATGGAAGATGGCGTAAAAACATTTAAGGAAGAAGTATGTGTTGATAATTTTGGAGATATTACCTGCAAGGAAAATACATATATTGTATGTAATGGAGAAGAATACGAAGTCCCTATTATGACTGGCTATACTGTAAAGGAAAAGGTTTTCGTACCGGAATATATTGAAAAAGAGAAAATAATTGTCAGGGAGAAAAAGTTAAAAGGCGAGGAAATACCATCTCCGGCAGACAGGATTGAGGATGATGATGTTAATGTGTTCAGCAATAGCGTAAGAATAGATGTAAGAAATCCTAAATGGAGAAAATTTGTTGACAGTAATTCTATGGACCCTTTGATTGATTCCGGTACAACAACAATTGAGATAAAACCAAGATATGCTAATGAAGTTAAGGTCGGAGATATTATTGCATACAATATTGATGGTTATGATTATGCTTTTGTACACAGAGTTGTAGAGATTGGAAACGATAATGATGGAATTTATTTTGTAACAAAAGGGGATAATTACTGGGAGGAAGACCCTGATAAAGTAAGGTTTTCTCAGGTAGAAGGTATTGTTGTTGGGATATTGTATTAATATTGAATAATTTAAAATTATAACCTGATAAAATGGGGACTCAAAAACCAAATCTTGAAGATTTAATGATTAAGGAAGTTAAATCCGGGGATTTTTCTCTAGAGAGAGCATTATTAATTGCTTCTGGTTTAACAGATGAAAAGCAAATTGATGAGTACATAAAAAAGATTGATACTTTACAGGAAGGATTCAATAAATATTATAGCACCTTACCTAAAGTAGAAATATTCAAAAAAACCCAAATAGCAGAAGCTTTATTTAAGTATCTTTGGGAAACAAAACCAAATAGGTATAATAGTAATTTTTTGTTAACTGACGTAATAGATACTCAATTATCTCAAGATAAGGATCAAAAAGTTGGGAATTGTTTGGGATTAACTTCATTATATACTGTCTTAGGATTAAGAAATGGTTTGGATTTATCTGTTTTATATAATGATGAACATATTCTTAGTGTATTGGATGATGGTTGGGAAATACATATAGAGAACACAGAAAGGAATGGTTTCGATACAGATCCATCAAATTATCCTTATTTAAAGAAAGGGAATTTAATTTACATTGTTGCTGGTACTTTCCATAACATTAGTTATGCAAATCTAGAGTTATGGAATCCAAAAAAGGCAATTGAGAATTGTAACATAGCTATTAAATTAATGCCATGTTTTGCAAAAGCTTACCATCACAGAAGTATTGCAAATGAAATGTTAGGGAACCCAGAAGATGCTAGAAACGACCTTAATAAGTGTAAGGATTTAACATCCAAGTAATCTAAAACAACAAAAATTATAAACCGTTCTTGAATCTTTAGTTCTATGGATAAAGAAGACATTGAGAAGCTAAAGAAAGCTGGAAGAATAGCTGCACAGGCATTAGAATATGGGAAAAGTCTGATTAAAAAAGATGCTTCTTTGCTTGATGTAGTTGAAAAAACAGAAGAAAAGGTATTTGAGTTAGGTGGAAAACTGGCATTTCCTGTCCAGATTTCCTGCAACCATATAGCTGCGCATTACTGTCCTGATGAAGACGATAAGACAGTTTTTTCTGACCAAGTTGTTAGCTTAGATGTTGGTGTGCATATTGACGGCTTTATAGGAGATAATGCTGTTACAGTTGATTTATCCGGAAAGCATGAAGATTTAGTAAAGGCTTCAAGAGAGGCCCTGGAAAATGCTATAAAAACAATAAAAGTAGGTGTGACTTTAGGAGAAGTAGGAAAAGTAATACAGGGTACAATACAAAAATATGGCTTTGCTCCTGTAAGGAATTTATCTGGCCATGGTTTGGGCAAATATGAGCAGCATACAAAACCAAGCATTCCGAATTTTGATAATAGAGATAATACAAAAATTGAAAAGGGCATGGTATTTGCTATTGAACCATTTGCAAGCACTGGTGCTGGTATTGTACAGGATTCTGGAACTCCAACAGTATTTAGTCTGGAAAACAAAAAGCCAGTAAGAAATGCAATAACAAGACAGGTTTTGAAAGAAATTGAAAGCTATGATAATTTACCATTTACAACAAGATGGCTTACTAATAAATTCGGAGTTAAAGCGAAGTTTGCACTTAGAGAAATGGAGCAGTTAGGCATGCTGCATTCTTATGCTCCATTAGCAGATAAAGATAAAGGTTTGATAAGCCAGGCAGAACATACTGTTTTGATTGATGATGATGGCAAAGTCATTGTTTTGACTAATCAAAAAATGGAATGAAAAATCATTTTGCTAGGAAATCATTAACCAAAGGTTTCATAGGTTCATACATTTCTTTTGAATGTTTCAATGCAGCATTTAATCCATTAATTTCTTCTAATTTTAAGTTTTCTGGCTTTTTAATTAGCTTTGCGCCATGCTCTAAAGTAACTGTACAAGGTAGACCCATAACAGCACCTTTATAACCCCATTCACCCCCTAAGTAAATACCCAAATCGAATATTTGATTTTTATATTTAGTAGGTTCTAACATTGCTCTTATAATAGATGCCACAACAGCTCCAGGCTCAGCTTCTGAGCTCTTTCTTAACTTATTTATCATCCATGAACCACCATTCTTGACTCTTTGGGTTATTTTTTCTTTTTCTGTATTGTTAAATAGCACAGAAGCGCCATAAGCTTCAACCAAAGAGTAAAAAGGTACTATGTTATTATCATGCGTTCCACCAATAGGTGCATAAATTTGACTATATTCAAAACCAAGTTCATCACCAATTGCTGAAATAAGCCTTGCTTGGTCAAGGTGATTTACTGAAATTACTTTATTCCTACTTTTCAAATATCGCCAAAAGATTCTATATGCTATTCCTGTCTGTGTGTCTGTTTGGTTTGCTACTTGCAAGAACACTGCTTCAGGTGCATATTGACCAACATCATTAGCAATTCCCATAGTTATAGGTGCGTTAAATTCGTTTAACTGATCTCTTGTTTCAATTTTAACTGTCTTCTTACCTATTTTTACGGTTGTACCTCTTGGGAATCCAGCAGCATTTACAATTATATCAGCATCTTTTAATGCATCAGTAAGGTCTTCCTCCTTATCATTCGTTACTTGTGAGACATTGATGTTATTTCCAAATGCTGCAGAGCACTCTTTAATTTTTTGTTCAAGGCCCTCTAATTTTTCTTTTGTTTTAGGAAAGTCTACAAGAACGAGGTTAGTAGGAATATCACCAATGGATGTTGCTGTCAACAAAGCACTATGGTACCCTACTTGTCCTGCACCGCCATAAACCACTATCTTATATCTATTTTTCATATTTAAACCCCGACTTCACATTAAACAAATTTAAAACGATTTTATCAGGCTAACACTCCTCTATTTTTAAAATTTTCTCTGTATATTTGTTATTTTTTTAACCAATATATGATAACAAATCCATAAAACATAAATACCCCTGTTTAATACCCAATTACTAAAATGGAAAATAAGATAGAAGCAGAGTACAATAAGTTTTGCAAAAAATTCAAACTACCTAAATTTGGAGAAATAGACAAAGAGTTTGAGATAAGCAGTTTGGAGAATGAAAGATTTCTTATGAGGAATATATTAAGGAAGGTAGCAGAGAAGCTGGAAATTTATACAGAGGCTATTGGCAATTTGGTGCATCCTGATGCATCCTCTTTAAGCAGCATGTATGAGATAAGGTTTTTTGATGACGACGAAAAAAATGATATGTACAAAATGTTTAAGAAACTGATGAAAACCAACAGGGAGATAGTGGAATTATTGCTTGATGCTAATGAAAAAAAGGACGCTGAGTTTTTGAATAGTTTTTTTATTCAATGGTTAAATATGAAAAATGATTTAAAGACTTACATAAACAAGATGAAAGAATCTTGGGAAAAAGAAACAACAATTGAGGAGGACATAGGATATTTTGGATAGGTTGAAAAATGAACATAGTCTTATTAGGATCGCCTGGAATAGGAAAAGGAACTGCTGCAACAAAATTAAGCAAGAAATTAGGCATAGCACATATATCTACAGGGGACATGTTAAGGGAAAATGTTGCGCAGAAAACAAAGCTTGGTGTGGAAGCAAAATCCTATATGGACAAAGGGTTGTTAGTTCCTGATAGCCTTGTTATAGAAATGATGAAGAAATGCTTGCAAAAAAAGGATTGCAAAAATGGATTTATACTTGATGGTTTTCCAAGAACAATTAACCAGGCAGAGGAAATTGGCAAGGAAATTAAAATTGATAAGGTTATTAACATACAGGCAAGTGATGAAATCATTATAGACAGATTAAGTAAAAGAAAAGTATGTGGCAAATGTGGTTTTGTGTATCACCTTATTTATATAAAGCCGAAAAAGGAAGGTGTTTGTGACAAGTGTGGCGGAAAATTATATCAAAGAAAGGATGACAAGCCAGAGGCTATAACAGAAAGATTAAAAGTTTACAGAAATGAAACAGAGCCTTTAATAGATTATTACAAGGAAAAAGGGATTCTTGCTGATGTTGATGGTTCTGGGACTCCTGAGGAAGAATTTGAAAGTGTTTTGAAGGCTGTTTCTTAAATTTATTTCAACAACTTTAACATATCTCTAACAGAATAAGTATTTATAATGTCTTTTTTTGTGGCCCAGCCTCTTCTTGCTGTTGCTATGCCTAGCTTATAATATCTTAGCTCATTGGCTTCATGGGCATCAGTTCCTATAGATAATTTAACTCCAGCTTTTACTGCTGCCCTTATATGGACATCATTCAAATCAAGCCTTGCAGGATAAGCATTTATTTCCAAAATGGTGTTTGTTTGCTTTGCTTTTTCCAGTATTTTGTCAAAATCCATTTCATAAGATGGTCTAATATTCATTAGCCTTCCAAAAGGATGGCCAATAATATCGACATGCTCGTTTTCCATTGCTTTAATTAGTCTTTGAGTAATTTTTTCTTTTGAATTCTTAAATCCAGAGTGTATTGCAGCTATAACAATATCAAGTTCCTTAAGGATATTGTTTTTCATATCTAAGTTTCCATCTGCTTTTATATTAACTTCAGTACCCTGCAGAATCGTGAAGTTTTTTAATTGCTTATTGGCTTTATCAATTTCCTTTCTTTGTTTTTTTATCCTTTTTTCATCTAAGGCATTAGCAATCTTTAATTGTCCTGTATGGTCAGTTATGCATATGTATTTAAGGCCAAGCTTTTTTGCTGCTTGCGCCATTTCCATTATGGTGTTATTACCATCAGACCATTTTGTATGCAGCTGTAAATCAGATTTAAGGTCGTTATAGCCAATAAGTTTTGGTAATTTGTTTTTTTCTGCAAGTTCAATTTCACCTTCTTCTTCCCTTATCTCTGGTTCTATGTATTTAAGCCCTAGCTTTTTGTAGCATTCTTGCTCTGTTTTTCCTGCTAACATCTTGTTAGTTTTCTTGTTGAAAAGTCCATATTCAGATAATTTCATGCCTTTTTTTATTGCAATCTTTCTTAAGGCAATATTATGCTGCTTGCTTCCTGTAAAGTACAATAAAGCTGCTCCATAGCTTTTTTCTGCTATAACCCTTACATCTGCTTGTAATCCTTCTTTTAGCCTTACCATAGATTTTGTATGGCCTTTTGCTAATATGTCTTGGATATCTTGCATTTCTGTAAAGAAATCCATTACTTTTGCAGGGTTTTTTGATGTTATTAAAATATCAATGTCTCCAATAGTTTCTTTTTTTCTTCTTAAAGAGCCTGCTACCTCTATTTTGTTTACTTGCTTTAGTTTTTTTAGTCTGTTTTTTATTTCTTCTGCAATGTCCAATGCATATCCTAAAAGAAATCTTTTTCCAGAAGCTTTTGCAAATTCTATGCTCTTTAGTATGTTTTTCTCTACTATTGGTCCTAAACCCCCAATGTTTTCAATTTTTTTCTGTTTAGCAGCTTTTTCCAGATCCTTAATATTTTTTACATTTAATTTCTTATATAATTTCATTATTGTTTTTGGTCCTAATCCTGACACGCGGCCAAGCTCTTCCATGTTTACAGGCACTTGTTTCTTTAGTTTCTCTAAATAGGTTGATTTACCACGCTCTAAAAAATCAGAAATCTTTTTTGCAATTCCTTCTCCTACACTAGGAATATCATCTAATTTATCTTTTTTCCATATCTCCACTATATCTTCTGAGAGGTTTTCTATGACAAATGCGGCTTTTCTGTAAGCTCTTGGTTTGAATTGGATGTTTTGTATTTCCAATAAATCAGCTATATCATTCAGAAGCTCTGCAACTTCATGGTTTCTCATATTTAGTTCTGTAATTCATTGATTTATAATATTTTTTATATTTTTTGAGTTGCCTCCCCTAAAAAAGGCGTAGCCTTAGTTTATAGATATTGTTTTTAATAAAAATCATCCAAAGTCTTATGTGTTTTTAAGAATTTATTAGCTTTCTCTAGGATGTCTTTTGCATTCTTAAAGGTTAATTGCTCTATTGCTTTCTTATAAGGGAGCCATTTAGAGCCAATATGCTCAAAAGAAAGTTTAATTTGTGCTGTTTTGGTTTTTGCAAGATAAAAAACAACGTCTTTGTTTATTAACTCCTTTTTTAGCTTATAGAAATACTGTATTTTTTCCTTAAAATCTCTGACAATCTCAATATCTTTTATTCCGGTTTCTTCTTTTACTTCCCTTTTTAATGCTTCTAAGTCTGTTTCGTTTGCTTCTATATGGCCTTTTGGGAAATCCCAGTGCTTTGCCCCATAATGCAACAGCAGATATAGTGGTTCTTTGCCTTTCCTGAAGACTATTGCGCCTGCTGATCTCTCATGTTTCATTGTGTTTTTGTAGATTTGAGGGTTTTTAAATAGTTTTTGTAGAGATTTTAGAAGGTTTATAAATAAAAACCGAAAGATTTATATAATTTTTACTATACATCAGTAATCACAGTTTATACAATTTAGGCAAATCAAAATGACAGAGCAACCAAATTTACAACAGATAATAGAGCAAGGTTGGAAGCTTTTTGCTGTTGAAGGCACTGCCCAAGCTTTTGATATATATGGGGGCAGCTTAGATCCCAGAATACTATTGCGTGAACCTCAACAAGATGGTTTTCCACTCCCTTCAGATGAAGAATTGAAAAAAAAATACCATGAATTGGGATGGAGAGATATCAGAATTACCGACGCAAGTGATAGGAGTGGCAACCCTATTCCGAATATGAAAGCTGTCTATGTATATAGAAATTTACGACAAATATTAGAAAAAGAAGGTTGGGAGCTTTTAAAGTATGTAAGTACATACAAAATCTTTACTGAGAATAGGAGTAAATTAGGTCCAGGGATAAGTTTGGAAAAACTTCAACCTCCCCTTTCAGATGAAGAATTGATAGGAAAATATGGGGAAGAACACGAAATCAAAATTGCCCCGGCAGTTGACAAGTTTGGTTACCTTATTAAAGATATGAAAGCTGTCTATATAAGAAAAGGAAAATAACCTTTTTATTCTTTACTTACACATATGTTAAACCGATTTTTTAGCTTTTTACTCTTTGCATAACTATGCAATGGCTTCAAAACCGAAACATTTAAATATATGCATACCAATGGATATTTTGTAAAGGTTATATTGGGGTGTAGTAAAATATATATACTACAAGTACCTAAACTGTTTGCTAGGTCCTAATAGAACAGGGTGGTAGTTCTGGACCAATTACAGCAATAAAAAAGAGAGCTAAACATTCCAATCTAATTTTTCCAAGAGGGGTGGAAAGTTTTTGGATGCAAACAAACAGAGATAAGAGGCTGTGATGCAATTCACGTTATTAAAACCCGCCATTGAAAGGGTGTATAGGAGTTTTTATCACCTCTTTTCTCCTGTACGGATCTCGAGGTGGGGTTTTTATAATCAAAATGAAGACAGCGGAAAATTAGTGAGATGCGAGTGAGCTCGTTGCGAACTCGCTCACAATTCACGATTTTCCAGCTTTCATTTTAAAATTACATAAAAAAGAAAGATACTTTAAAATGAAAATAACAAACAATAAAATTTATGAAACTGTTAAAGAAGTTGTTGGAGAAGACAGCTTAAAGGTAGTTGAATTTCTTAAGGACAAGAAGAATATTTCTGATTTTAAGATTGCAGAGAAGGTAAAAACTGATATACATGAGATAAGGAACATTCTTTACAGGCTTTACAACCAGAATCTTGTCACTTATTACAGGAAAAAGGACAGGCAGAAGGGATGGTATATAAGCTACTGGACATTCAACAAGAAAAGGATTAAGGATTTGATGAAGAACCTTCATTATTCCAAGCTTGAGAAGTTTACAGAAAGGCTTAGGATGGAGGAAGCAAATAAAGGAAATTTCTATCTTTGCCCAAATGCTTGTGTCAGAGTTAATTTTGAAAATGCAACTGATTTTGAGTTTAAGTGTCCTGAATGTGGAGTTGCATTAAATCATCAGGATAATGAAAAAACTATTGAATTCCTGCAAGGCAAGATTAAGGAATTGGAGATGGGTAATGGTTTTGCTGTAGTAAGTACTGGTATTAGTATGGGAAATGGTGGTAAAATAGGTAATGGTCCTAAGATTGGTAATGGTGGTAAAATAGGTAATGGTCCTAAGATTGGTAATGGTGGTAAAATAGGTAAAACCAGCAAGAGTAAGAAAAAGCGTTAGTTCTTAGGATTTCTTTATTTTTGTTACAAAAAAACCTTCAGTATCATTATCCTGAGGCCATATTCTTAGGCATTTTTTTATTTCATTATTATATTTATTATTCTCAAACTCTAATATTAGTGGACTTCTTTTAATGCTGGGTAGTTTTATTGGCTCTAATTTGGCATTTTCGTATTTGTTTAATAAAAAATCAATTACTGCCTCGTTTTCTTCTGGCTCTAAACTACAGGTTGAGTAAACTAAAGTTCCGTTTTGTTTTAATGTGTTAAATGCTGTTTCAATTAATTGTTTTTGTGTTATTGACAAGCGCTTTACCATATTTGGATTCCAGATTCTTAATGTTTTAAGGCTCTTCCTTATGGTTCCTGTTCCAGAACATGGTGCATCCACTAAAATCTTATCAAATTCCATGTTTTTGAACCACTGGCCCTGCATTAGTGTAATTATGCAGTTTGTAATTCCGCATCTCTGGATGTTTAAACTTAAAGGTTTCATTCTTTCTGTTGTGAGGTCATTTGCAATCAAAATTCCTTTATTATTCATTAAAGCTGCTATTTGTGTAGCTTTGCTGCCTGGAGAAGCAGCTATATCTAAAACCATATCATTTTCTTTTGGCTCTAAAACTATAGGAGGTATCATAGAAGCAGCTTCCTGAGTGTAAAAATAGCCTAAAGAATGCTCAATTAAATTACCAATATCTCTTCTTTCTTTTTTTATGTGCTCAATATAAAAACCTTCCTTACACCATGGTATTTGCTCTAAAACCCATTTTTTTTCTAATCTTTTCTTTAATTCACTTATTGATATTTTTATTGTGTTAACTCTTATTGATCTTCTTAAGAAGGATAATGAATATTTTTTAAATAGTTCAAAGTCTGTTAATTTTTCATATCTTTCTATGAATTTTTCCTTGAATTCGATTTTTTCTGAATCTGGAATTTCTGTTGGCATAATATAAGAAAATAGGAGTTACAATTTAAATATTGTTAAAAATCAATTATTAAATATGTAAAATTAAGGTTTTGATGATGTTCTTAACTTCCCTTTCTTTTTATAAATAAAATATACTATTATGACAGACAATGTGCTTAATGTCCCAACTGAGTAACTTACCATTAATGGTGTATCTTGAATACTGATTCCATACATTAGCCAGAATACTGCTGTAATGAACAAAATTATATATGTTAGTAATGCGACATCTTGATTCGTGTAGGTGCATAATTTTTAGTGTTCGAAATAAAAAACTTAAGGATGCAAGCACTCCAAGAGACATAGTAATAGTGGCTAAGAGACCCCTAATTTGTTTTAAGCAGCAATGGTTAATAAATGTTTGGGAAGTTAATACAATACTTATACATGTAAGGTCCATCCTTTTTATATCCTAGTTTAAGATAATATTCTTTTGCTCCTATTCCTGAGAGCACTAAGATTTTTTTCTTATTATTTTGCTTAGCGATTTCTTCTGCTTTTTTCAATAGCTTTTTACCTAATCCACGGTGCTGGTAAGAATCTTCTGATTTACTTCCAATAGCTACTGATGGTGAATATATATGTAATTCACGGACTAAAGCAGAGTCTTTTGTTATTTCTTTTCTTAAGAATTGTGAGGGAAATCTTAATCTGCAATAGCCAAATAAAACATCATTTTTTCTATCCTCAGCAGCAATAAAAAACTCTGTTCCATGAGAAGCTTCATATTCAATTATTTTAATAGTTACATTTTTCAAATTAATATAATTATTAAATCCCGCTTCCCTGCATCTTATGCACCTGCATTTAATGTTTCTTTGCTTGCATAATTTTTCAACATATTGTCTCAAATTAGTTTTATCAACTCCTGAAGAAGTTATATATGTAGGTATGTCGCGTTGTACGCGCATTATTCTACAATATTCCGGAACATATTGCTTAAAGGCTGCTATCAAAGAAGCAGCTTTTTTTGTTGTTAATGGTTTATACTTGCTTTTTTTCCATTGTTCAAAAAGCTTAGTCCCTTTCATGACCATGCAGGGGTATATCTTAAGCATATCTGGTTTAAGGTTTTCATCTTTAAACAAAGTTTTCAAAGCATCTAAGTCTTGTTTTTTTGTAATTCCTGGCAAACCTGGCATGACATGGTAATTTATCTTAAAGCCAAGATCTTTCAGAATTCTTGTGGATTCTATCGAATCTTTAACTGAATGCCCCCTTTGTATTTTTTCAAGAACTTTATCATATACTGTCTGGATGCCAAGCTCAACTCTTGTGCAGCCAAGCCTTAACATTTCGTTGCCTTGTTTAAGTTTTCCGTAATCAGGCCTTGTCTCTATTGTAAGTCCGACACATCTTATATCTGACTTTTCGTTCTTAATCTGCTCTTTTTCAAGAGTTGTTTTTCTGCTGTTCTTTATTTTTAATAACTTGTTATGTATATCTTTTGTTCTTTTTTTATCTGCAATATTTCCTGGTAGCTGAAAGAATTCCTTGAATTTGATTACATTCAAATTGCTATCTTTGTTAACAAACAAGGATGAGAAATCGTTCATTGCTTTAAATGCATATTTAATGAAATTTTCTTGGTATGCTTTTGGAAAACTTGGAAAAGTTCCACCCATAATTATTAATTCTATTTTATCTAGAACGTGGCCTGAAACAATGTATTGCTCTAAACGATTAATAACTTGCAAATAAGAATCAAATTTATTTCTAATAGCACGTCTAGTAGCTGGCTCTTTTCCAGTATAAGACTGAGGTACAGTGCCAAAAACGCTTTTAGGACCACCTGGACAATAAATACATGGACCAAAACCTTTTTTGATGTGTGGACAAGGAAAAGGTTTACTCATAATAGCTACTACTGCTACACCAGATATAGTACGAACAGGTTTTGTAAGGATAAATTTTCTTATTTTTTGGATGTCTTTAATGTCAGCGTGTAGCATTATCTCTATGTCAGTAGGAATTTTCTTAAAATGGTACTTTCTGCACAGCCTTGTTTTTTCTATAGCAATCTGCTTTTTTGAAGGCTTTTTCTTTTTTATTAATTCCACCATCTCACTGAAAAAATTTTGTTTCATAGAATAAAGAGAAATTCTGAGTATATTTAAGGTTGACTGTTCTAGCTAGTTAATTGTGGATTTGTTTTACTTATTACAAATTTGTATATTTCAACTATTATTAACACAGTGCTCGAAACCAAAACAACATAAAACCAGTCCATTAACGTTAGGGGTATAGTATGGAACTTATCATTAAAAAAGGATATTTGCACTACAATAATCTGCATTATAATTGAGAGTAAAATTGCACCCCAGAGTTTCATATTGCTAAAAACACCAACTTTAAACAAAGAAGTAAATTCAGAGCGACAGTTTAAAACATTAAACATCTGGTACATCATTAGTGTTGAAAAGGCCATTGTTTGTGCATAAATTAAATTTGTTTCTGGATTATATAATTTAAAAACAGCTAAGGTTCCTATCATCATTGTAACACCTACTATCAACATTCTTACAACAATAGGATTTGAGATTATTCTTTCTTTGGGATTTCTTGGCTTGCGTTCCATTATATTGGGCTCTGAAGGATCGACACTTAATGCTAAAGCTGGTAAACCATCTGTAGCAAGATTAATCCATAAAATCATTATTGCTATCAATGGCAAAGGTAAACCAATCATTATTGCTATAAATATTGTTAATATTTCTCCTAAATTAGAAGAAAGTAAATACTCTACAAATTTTTTTATGTTATCATATATGTCACGTCCTTCTTCTACTGCATTAACAATTGACGCAAAATTATCATCTGTCAAAATCATATCAGAAGCTTCTTTTGCAACATCAGTTCCAGTTATGCCCATAGAAACTCCGATATCTGCTTTTTTCAAGGCTGGAGCATCGTTAACACCATCCCCAGTCATTGCAACAATATGGCCTTTTTTCTTTAATGCATTTACAATTTTAATTTTGTGTTCTGGATTTACTCTTGCATAAATTGTAATTTCCTCAACATGCTTTTCTAAATCTTTTTCTTTGACCCTTTCCAAATCGTGTCCAGTCATTGATTTTCCTTCTATGCCAATTTCTTTAGCAATTGCTTTTGCTGTTATTTCATTGTCTCCAGTTACGACAACAACTTTTATTCCTGCTTTATTGCATTTTTTAATTGCTTCCTTGACCCCTTCTCTTGGAGGATCAATCATACCTTGTAGCCCAACAAAAGTTAGGTTTTTCTCTGCCCTTTTTTTGTCCAGAACAGTTTTATAAGCAAAACCTAAAACTCTTAAAGCATTATTTGCAAATTTGCTGTTTATTTCTAGAATTTCTTTTTTCCTACTAACTGATAATTTCTTTATTTTACTATTTTCATAAATAGAGTTGCATAAGCTTAAAACCACTTCTGGTGCACCTTTAACATAAGCAACATTCTCACCTTTAATGTTGTGCATAGTAGTCATAATTTTTCTTTCAGAGCTAAATGGGATTTCATCCTTTCTTGGATATTTTTTTTGTATTGCATTTTTGTCAATACCTGCTTTTGTTCCACTTACAATCAAAGCTGCCTCTGTAGGATCACCAATTACGTTTTTATCATCAAAAGAAGCATCATTATTTAAGACACCGATTTTTAATAATAATTCTAATTCTTTTGTATTTATTTTCTTATTATCAATTAGAAATTCTCCTTTTTTATCATAGCCAGAACCACTAACATCTATGATTTTTCCATTTGTGTAAATCTTTTTTACTGTCATCTCATTTTTAGTTAATGTTCCTGTTTTATCAGTACAGATAACAGTGGTTGAGCCTAAGGATTCTGCAGAAGGTAATTTTCTGATTAATGCATGTCTTTTGACCATTCTTTGGACGCCTCTTGAGAGACCAATTGTCACAACAATCGGTAACCCTTCAGGTATCCCAGCTACTGCCAAAGCTACTGCGAAAATAAAAAATTCTAGAAAAGGTTCCCCTTTTAACATACCAGAAATAAATACAATTAAAACTATTACCAATATTGCAGCACCAAGTCCTCTACCTAGTGTGATCAGTTTTTTTTGTAATGGTGTTGCTTCTTCTCTTGCTTCCTCTATCATCTTAGCAATTTTCCCTATTTGACTTTGCATTCCTGTTGATGTAACAATAGCTTTGCCTTTACCTCTGGTTATAATTGTTCCAGAATATATCATATTGACTCTGTCAGCTAAAGGTGTTTTTTCTTTCAGAACTTTCAATTCTTTTTTAACTGGTAATGACTCACCAGTTAAAGCTGCTTCTTGAGTTTGTAACTCTACAATTTCAATTAGTCTAGAATCAGCAGGTATTTTGTCTCCGGTTTCTATTTTGATAATATCTCCAGGAACCAGAAGCTTTGCATCTATTTCTTTTTCTTTTCCATCTCTTATTACAGTAGCTTTTAAGCTAGCTAATTTTTTTAACGCTTCTATAGATTTTTCTGCTTTGTATTCGGTTCTAAATCCTATAATAGCATTTACAATTACAATAATACCAATTACTATTGCATCATCTCTTTTTCCAAGAAAAATAGATATAATTACTGCTACAATTAAAATATATATCAAGACATTATGAAACTGTTTTAGAAATATTTTTAATGGTGATATTTTCTTTTCTTCTTTTATTTCATTATAGCCGTATTTTTTTAGTCTTGCTTCTGCTTCTTTCTCTGTTAAGCCTTTTTTCCCTATTTTTAATTCTTTGAGTATCTCTTCTATTTTTTTGTTATGCATTTTTTAAACATTAATCAAGATTATTTTTTTAATAATTATTTAATATATTTATTCAATTTTTTCTGCATTTTTCTCATCTTTTTTCATTTGTTTTAGCTTTATTAAGAAATACTCCAGGCAGTCCAGACCGCAAAATGAAGCCTTTTTCTTGAAGTCCTCTGGGCCAAAGATAATTGTATAGTTGTTTGTATTGTAGGGATCTAATGTATTGGAGCAGGTTGCGCAGTAACTTGAATGCTTCTTTTCATGCTCTTTTATCTTTTTCTGGAGTGACTTTGCAATATCTAAAGTGCCTTTTTCCAGCTCCTGCTTTAATCTAACTAATTCATAATGCTCCAGCGATTCCAAAAATCTCGTAAACCTGTACATATCATCACCTCATTTGTTGTTTATTTGTTCAAATTTAATGTACCATTTATTTGCATCAGCATCAAATAAGAAAATAACATTGTATTTTTTGTTTTTGTCTAATGCAAATAGCAAAGGCATAGGAATAGTTGTCTCAAAACTAGAACCTCTTTTGTAGAGTTTTCTCTTAAATTCTGTTGGCATTTTATACTTATTTCTTTATTTATTTTTATTCTTATTTATATACTTATATTTAAAAGTTATGTTTTTTACTCTTGTTTTAAGAAATTTATACTTATTTTTATACTTATTTATTTGCTTATTTTAGAGAATGGTAATTATTATAAACCCATTTCAAAACCCTATTCTAATGAACATAGCAATTATTTCATCTTTGAAAGATAAAGCAAGTACAAATATTAAGGAACATTTGATTAATTATTATAATTTTTCAAAATTAGAACAAGAGTTTGATGATAATATTATTTATTACAAAAAAATAAACAACAATGAAATAAAATTGTATACTATTGATTCTAAATTAATTCATGCAGAGGATCTGGACAAGCAAATAGAAGCTGATGTTTTTATTTTTATATCAAAACATGCTGCAAAAGAGGAAAGAAAAAGCTTAACTTTGCATGCAATTGGTAATTTTGGAAAAGCTGAGTTTGGTGGAAGAGAAAAAACATTATGCATAGCTCCATCTGTTTATTTAAAGAATATTTTTAATGAATTAAGCAAGAATGCTCAGGATTCTGATTATGAAGCAAGCATAGAAGCAACTCATCATGGTCCTTACCTGGAAAAGCCAGTCTTATTTGTGGAGATTGGAAGTTCTGAAAAAGAATGGATTGATGAAAATGCGGGAAACATCATTGCAAAATCGATAATAAACATAATAAAAAAGGACAATAATATTTTCAATGAAAAAAATTTAATAATTAATAATGAATCAATGAAAAAAATCAATAATGACGAAAATAACAATTATGAAAGTGTTTTTGTTATTGGAGGGAGCCACTACAACCATGTCGCAAACAAGGTAATGCTAAAAACTGATTTGGCAGTTGGGCATATATGCGCAAAGTATAATTTGGAAAATTTAGATGAAAGTTTAATTAAAGAAGCAATGGAAAAAACTATTCCAAAAGCAAAATTTGTTTTATTGGACTGGAAAGGTTTGGGAAAAGAAAAACAAAGGGTTGTAGGAATTTTAGAGAAAAACAATATTGAGTACAAGAGAAGTGATAAGATTTTCTGATTAATATTAAAAATCAATCATTTATCATTCTAAATATAAAAAACAAAAACATAGAAATAATTGGAAGGTAATAAAAACTATTAATTGCATATGCACTATAAAAAAGTTATTTCTTCTTCTCTTTTTCTTTTGCTTCTTCTTTCTTGGATTCGGGTTTTGCTTCTGCTGGCGCTTCTCCTGGTTTTGCTTCTGCTGGCGCTTCTCCTGGTTTTGCTTCTTCTCCAGCAACAGCTTCTCCTTCTACTGGCAATAATTCTTTAATCATGGTACCAGGAATATTAGCTTCTACCAATTTAGCCTTTATTTCTCCTCTTTCTTTGCCAGCCATTTCTGCAATAATCTCTTTAGCAGTTTTTTCAAACTCTGCGCGTCTTTTCTCCATTTCTTCAGCAAGCTTTTTCTTTTCTTCCTCTAGTTTGGCTTTTTCCTCTGCAGTAAGTTCTGTCTTTTCTTCCTTAATTTCCTTGTCATATTTTCCTTCATTAACTTCCTTGATGGCTTCCACTGCAGGTTTTCCTTCCACCAAAATGCCCATTGAGTTGCATGTTCCGATAATTTCTTTGACTTTTTCCTTTAAGGTTTTACCCAGTAAATTGGTTTCTTTCATCTTTGCAATTTTAATTATCTGCTCAATAACAACATCTGCAACTTTGTCTGTTTTAGGATTTCCAGAGCCTTTTTCTACACCAGCTTCCTTTAACACCAATGAAGAAGCAGGAGGAGTTCCTACAGAAATTTCAAATTTTTTTGTATCCATATCTACTTTAACCTTGACTGGAACCTGCATTCCATTAAACATAGAAGTTTTTTTATTTATATCTGCAACTATCTGGCCAATATTTACCCCTAATGGTCCTAATGCAGGGCCAAGCGGAGGTGCTGCAGTTGCCTTGCCTCCTGGTACCAATGATTCAACTGTTTGTGTTGCCATTTTTAATTGTATATTAATACTTAGAAATTAAATTTTGTTTATAAACCTTACTCCTTAGGCTCCTCTTCTGTTTCCCTTCTTATTACTTTAACAGCATCCATTTTTACAGTTATTGGTATTGGGACAGCTGCTTCCAGAAGTTCTACAACAACCTCTTCTTTTTGCTTGTCTATTCTTGTTATTTTTGCCTGTTCGCGCTTAAACGGACCGGAAATTACCTCAACAATGTCATTCTTTTTTATGTTTATTTCGTGCTTTACCTGCTCAAGCATGTGTTCTATTTCATTATATTCAACTGTTTTGGGTAAAATACCTCTAGCATAAGGTACATTGAAAGCTGCTTGTTCAGCATCAGTCCTGTTGCCTGCTTCCAAAAAGATGTAACCGCGCATGCCATGCGGCCTTATAACTGAGTAAACCTCAAGTTTTTTTCTCTGAGCATTGGCTACAATAAAGTCCATAACCTGGTCTTCTCTATTTGCTGTAACCCTTAATCCGTATATTTCTGATTGTTTTGCTTCTTCTTCCATTTTAGATAGTATTGAAAATTAGCCCTTATTTAAAAGCTTTA
The DNA here is from genome assembly GCA_964650285.1 of uncultured Methanosarcinales archaeon. Taxonomy (GTDB): domain Archaea; phylum Nanobdellota; class Nanobdellia; order Woesearchaeales; family GW2011-AR4; genus JACPJP01. The sequence continues at coordinate 28,453 of CAZYSP010000009.1, forward strand.
GGGAAAAATCAGTTGTTTTAGCATTGTTATAACAAAGCCGATAAGACCTATTATTATCATGCCCAAACCAGACACTTTTACTATTGTTTTAAATTCTATTTTACTTGGTTTTCTTGTTACCCTTAAGACTCTTGCACATTCACCAAGAAAGCGTTTAAACCTTGCCCAGTAAGAACCTAGATTCATTTTTAATCAAGAAACTCTATACCCAGCTCTGTTTCTATTTCCTGTTTTCTCTTATCTGTCTCTTTGATGCCAGCGCCTAGTATCTGTGAGCTTTTAACCCCTGTTACAATGAGCATTGTCCTTATGGTTTTTTCGAAATCCTTGCTTATCTGGGCTCCCCAGATTATTCTTGCATCATCATCAAGCTTTTCTGATACTGTTTCTACAACTTTTCTGGCCTCATCCAGAGTCATATCTTCTCCGCCAATAACATTAATCAAAGCGCCATTTGCTCCTGAAACATCAGCATCCAGCAAGGGATTATTAATAGCTTTCTCAACTGCCTCTACTGCGCGGTTTTCAGTATCGCTTTCTCCTACACCAATTAAAGCTACACCGCCTTGTTTCATTACAGCACGTATATCAGCAAAATCCAGGTTAACCAAACCGGTTTTGGTTACAAGCTCTGCAATGCCTTTAACTGCGTTTGTCAGTATTTCATCCGCTACCTTGAATGCTGTGTGCAATGGAAGTTCCGGAGCAAGCTCCAGCAATTTTTCATTTGGAATTACAATTAATGTGTCAACAATCTGCTCCATTTTCTCAAGACCTATAACAGCATTTTCATACCTTCTCTGGCCTTCCATTGAAAAAGGTAGTGTTACAATGCCTACTGTCAAAGCGCCTACCTTTTTTGCAATTTCAGCTATTACTGGTGCACTACCTGTACCCGTACCCCCACCCAGACCGCAGGTAATAAAGACCATATCTGAGCCATGTAATATTTTTTTAATCTCTGGCTCTGTTTCCCTTGCTGCTTCTTCTCCTATTCTTGGGTCAGAGCCTGCGCCTAAACCTTTTGTCAGGTCTCTTCCAAGCAGAATTTTTTTATTAGAAGTTGTATAAAGCAAATCCTGGGCATCTGTGTTAACAGCTATTGTTTCTGCTCCAATAATGCCTATTTCAGACATTCTTTGTATTGTGTTGTTGCCACCGCCGCCTGCACCTACAACCTTTATTGCTGCTCTTTGTTTGGCTAAAAGCTGCTCAAGCTCAGCATCTATATTTTCATTAGGGGTTGGCTGAGAGATTGAGGGACTTTGCTCAGAAATTGGTGGACTTGGCTGAGAAATTGATTCTGTTTGTGTAGTGTTTATTTCTGGTTCCACTTTAACTCCTCCCAAAAAGTAATTAACATACCGCTTATATTTAAATTATTTGTTTTTCTCATTCTTTGTAACAATAAATTCGGCCTTTTTTATGTTTGGAATAAGCTCAGTTATTTTTTTGCTTAGTTTTTCTTTAACTTCTTCTGGTATTTCATTTTTTAAGCTTATTTTTGCATTGCTGTTATTGATTTCAGTTTCAAAATCTTTTGTGCCAAGGCTCAATTTTAAGTATCCTTTCAGTTTTTCCTTGTCATCTGTTATTTTTTTATTTATTTTTATTTTATAAGAAAGCTCTTTTCCAGCCAAAGGATGATTAAAGTCCACTAAAGTTCTTCCTCCGCTGGCTATTTTTACTGTTCCAACCACACCATCAATATTCAGCTGCATGCCCGGCATTGGCTGTATTTTCTGCTGCTTGAATTTGCTTGTAGGTATTAATTGTATAAGTTTTGCATCCTTTTTTCCAAAAGCATCTTCTGGTTTTATTTCAAAATCATATTCTTTTCCTATTTCTTTTCCTTCAATATTTTTATCAATACCTTTTAATATCTGTTGTTCGCCAATGCATATTATAACAGGACAATAATCATGGTTATGCAGTTTATTCTCTTTAGCAATTTTTTCATCAGTTGTATCAAATACTATATTCTCTTCCTTAAGCTTGCCTGTGTATTCTATTTCAACAAAGTCGTGCTTTTTTATCTGTTCCATATTAATGATATTCAGAAATAAGTTTTTGCAATTAATATTTGTTTATAAGTGTTTTGTTTTTTATTTAACTGCTTCTATTATTTTTTCCACAACCTCTTTTATGCTCAGATTTGTTGTATCAATTATTAAATTATATAATTTTTTGTCACAATAATCAACATTGTAAAGTTTTTTGTATCTTTTTCTTTCGCTTTGTTCGCGCTGCTTTATTTTTTTAGTTGATTCCTTTATGTTTTTGCTTTTTTCGTCTTTTCTTTCATCTTTAAGTATTCTATCTGCCCTGACTTCATCATCACAATCCAGAAAAACCTTTAGTTCTGCATAGGGGCTAAAGTATGCTGTTAAGCGACCATCAATAACAAAGTTGTTTTCTTCCCTTAACTCAATATTTTTTTTATCAAGCTCCAGGTCTATAGAGTTGTCTTTTTCTGCTAATTTGCTTAATTCCATCAGAGAAATATTTTTATCTTTGGCAATCTGCCGCATTAAATCCCCAATAGAATAATGCTTAAGCTTCAGCTTTTTTGCTAATTGTTTTGCAATAGTGCTTTTTCCAGAGCCTGCTTTTCCTGAGATAGTTATTATCATATATTTTGCATAGATTAGCTTACTTATAAATTTTTTCTAATAGAAAGCTTTTTAAAAAAAATAAAAATCGCTATAGTAATGAAGAAGGGTATTATTGATAAACTGGGCGTATTTCTTCTTAAGGATGGTTTTACAGTAAAGACACTTACAAGAACTTGCTTTGATTTACTTGCAAGGAAGCAGGATAAGATACTTCTGATAAAGGTTCTGGAAGACGCTAATGCAGTAACCAAGGAATATACAGATGCAATGAATACTGTCTCATCTTATATAGGTGCGGTTCCTGTTATAATTGCAGAAAAAGCAGGCAACAAGCTGGAAGACAATGTTCTTTATACAAGATTTGATTTGTACACACTGAATTTTACCACTTTTGTCAACTCTATCAGGAATAAGTTTCCATTTGTGAAAAGAACGCAGGCAGGTTTTACTGCGTCGATAGCGGGCAACAAGCTTAGGAAGAAAAGAGAAGAGATGGGTTTCTCGCTTAATTACTTGTCAAAGAAAGTAGGTGTAACCAGCAGGATGATAGACAAGTATGAGAAAGGTGATTCTGAAATAACACTAAACAAGGCTATGAAGATTTATGATATTTTTGGGCATCAGGTTTTTAATGAGATAAATATCTTTTCTGGAAACCATAAGATAGAAAGCATATACAAGTCTGACTTTTCAAAAAAATACATTGATCTTGGTTTTGAGGCTTCTGATACAAACAAAACACCTTTTGATATAATCGCAAAGAAGGATGACGAGCTTATACTTACAAAGGTAGGAGATAAGGAAAAACCTGATTTTTCATCATTATCAAAGCTGTTGGATGCAGATAATTTAGTTATTTTTAAAAAGAAAAAGCCAAAAGATGTTCCTGCAGTTACGAAAGAAGAATTTCTGGAATTTGAAAAAGCAAATCAACTGATAAAGTTTCTTAAGGAGTTTTAGTCACTCAGTAAAAGGAGGATCAAATTTTCTGAAATACTCTGCTTTCTCGACATGGCTCAACAAAGATGAGAATCCCAATGTAGCGCCTTCGTCATGCAGGTTTATTTTTTTATTGTATGGCTGGTTTAGTGCATAATAAGCTGCCAGCTGAAATTCCGGGCTTGGCTCGTTTTCAATTTCTTTTATATCATAAACAAGCTCTACTTTTTTTTCTTTTTTATCATACTGCAAAAAAACATTTGTGGTTCCTGTTTGCGGGCTGTAATATGTAATGTATAATTTGCTTTTGGTTTTTTCCAGCTGGTTGGAAAAGGCTTCTGCATCCGAAACAATAGCAGTGCCAAAGTTGGATGTTCCTATTGCCTGCACGCCAATGATTTTTGATGCTGCATTTTCAAAACAGTCTCTTACGCTTTTTTCATTCAAGAGTATTTTTAAGTCAACTTCATTTGTTTTTTTTATCATTTTTAACTTTATATTTTTGTATTTTTTATTAAAACTTTCAACCAAAGAATTGAATTTTTTCATATAAATGTCTACGTCTTGATTTGACTCTGCATAATATCTGTCCATTTCTTTTCCTATTCTTAACATCTGAAGCAGATCTTTTCTGAAAGTATTGATTGCTTTTTTATCAATAGAAGCCAATAATGTATTGTTCATAAATTCAATTATAAAACAGAATGTATTTAAATTTGTCGGAAATCGAATCAGAAAAATTTATTCAAGCCTTCTTGTTTGGGTCCTGAAGTTTCTTTTTCAAGATTTATTTTATTTGTTGGGATTTTGTTTTCAAAAACAGGCTCCCCATAAACTCCATCATAGCCTGGCTTTATCTTTATTTTTCCTTCTCTATTATCTATTATCGCTTCTGCAATCTTTTCATCTGTTGCTTTTTCTATCTCTTCCTTTTTTGCGTCTAGTAAAACATTGAACTCTGAACTGAATTTATTGATCAGATTATAATATTCTTTCCATGTTTTCTTGGAAGATAAACCTGTTCCGAGTAAATGTGACAAAATTTCTGATAAGGGTATTAAAGATTTAAATGGTGCAGCATCTTTTGGTTTGTAACCTTCATTGCGGTCTGCTAATTCCTCTATCCTATGCAAGACTCCTATTGTTATTTTCCTTCCACATTTTGGGCAAATATTTTTGTTTTTTATAGAGCCTTTTGGTTCTAAACAAACATTACATAAACGATGGCCATCTAAATGGTATTTCCCGTAATTTGGATTAACCTCAAGAGTCATATCTATGTTTTTATTTTTCAAAGAGCTTATTATTTCATCATAATCCAGTTTACAATTAAAAATTGTTGCTTCACGGCCAATACGCCAGGGCCAGTAAGAATGCAAATCTGAAAAACTGACAATAGAGAACTTGTCTAGCTGCGAAAGACGCCAATTCATTGCAGGATCAGAACTTAATCCAGTTTCTATTGCATGAATTTCATCTGTCTTTTCCTTAAAACATTCTTTTATTGAATCAAAGCCTGAATTTGAGCCAAACAAACTAAACCACGGAGTCCAGATATGTGCAGGAATTATTTCAATATCTTTATCAATATTTTTCATCAAGTCCACAAATTCCGGGCAGGAAATTCCAAAAATTGGCCTGCCGTCATAATCTAACCTGCCTTTTTTTCTTAACTCTAGGCTAATTTGCTCAACAATATCAAAGTTTTTTGCCAAAACAACATTATGTATTCTTCTTCCTTTGCCATCCTGGGAGTACATTAAGGAAATTTCAGTCTGCAATAAAAAATTAAAACCAGTCTTGGTTTTTAAAATTCCGCTTCCATCCTCAATTAGCTCGTTTTTTAATTCTTTTAACCATTCAGGGTGTGTAAAGTCTCCTGTACCAAGTAAATTAAGCCCTTTGATTTTAGCATATTTTTCTAAATTAGCAATGTTAAGGGTTTTAGAAGTTGCTCTGCTGAATCTGGAGTGTATATGCAAATCCGAAATTATTTTCATTATGGTTTTTGTATTAGTATAAGGTTTTTAATTTTTTCTACTATAAAACAAAGATTTAAATAAAATAATACAAACTAATGACTCATGCTGGATATTTGGATTTATTCATTAATAAGTGTAATTATTGTTAGCTTAATTTCTTTTGTAGGAATATTAACGATTTCAATAAAAGCAGACAAGCTAAACAAAATTCTGCTCTATATGGTGAGCTTTTCTGCCGGGGCTCTTTTTGGGGATGTATTTATTCATTTGCTGCCAGAGGTTGTTGAAGAAACAGGTTTTAGTTTATGGATTTCTTTTTATTTGATGTTTGGAATTGCATTTTCATTTATTGTTGAAAAATTTATCCATTGGAGACATTGTCACATTCCAACTTCAAAAGAGCATGTACATCCCTTTGCCATGATTAATCTTTTTGGAGATGCTGTGCATAATTTTATTGATGGTGTAATTATTGGAGCGAGCTATTTAGTAAGCATACCTGTTGGCATTGCAACAACAATTGCAGTTATCCTGCACGAGTTGCCCCAGGAAATAGGGGATTTTGGAGTGCTATTGTATGGGGGATTTTCAAAATGGAAAGCGTTATTTTTTAACTTTATCACTGCACTAACTGCGGTTTTTGGTGCAGTTGTTTCTTTGTTGATAAGTTTGTATGTAGAGAACATTACTACAGTTCTAGTTCCTTTTGCAGCGGGCACTTTTATTTACATAGCCGGTTCTGATTTAATACCGGAGCTACATAAGGAAGTTGAAGTTAAAAAATCTTTGTTGCAGTTTATTGCAATTGTTTTTGGTGTATTAGTAATGTTAGCTTTGCTGGTGCTGGGATAATTACCGTCGGAAAAACGAAACCTTTAAATATAAGGTGGCTTTGAGAATTTAAAACATAAGACGGGTGGTCGTCTAATAATTAAAAAATATGGGGGGTAATTTAATGGCACAAAAGGTAGCAAAAGTAGGCGTAAAAAGAGCAGCAGGTTACCTATATTTCTTGGATAAGAAAGGTAATGTTGCTAGGGCCAAGATGGCCAGAGGCAAGAAAAGAGGGAAAGGCAAAATACAAGTTGTTGCCAAAGTAGGAGTTAAGAAAAAGAAAGGATATCTCTACTTTATTGACAAGAGAGGAGATGTTTCCTGCGCAAAGATGGTAAGAGGCGGCAGGAGAAAGAAAAGAAGATAAAGCTTAATTCTTTTTTTTATTTTTTTAATTTCCCAACAAATACTTTTTTATACCTTTAACAATACTCACTTCTTATGCTAAACCAAATAAAAAACGATTTACAAAAACTTGGAAATCCTAAATTAGCAAAAATTCTTTCAAGGTTTTTTAAGATGGGTAAAGGTGAATACGGTTATGGAGATGTTTTTCTTGGTATTAAGGTTGGTCCACAACGTAAAATTGTAAAAAAATATTCTCAAGCAACATTAAAAGATTTACAAAAATTGCTTTCCAGTAAAATACATGAAGAAAGATTAACATCATTATTTATTTTAATTGATAAATATAAAAAAGCAGATGAGAAAAATAAAAAAGAGGTTGTTGATTTTTATCTGAAAAATACAAAAAATATAAACAACTGGGATTTGATTGATTTATCTGCAGGAAAGATTTTGGGAAATTATTTGCTTGAAAAAGACAAATCAATTTTATATAAATTAGCAAAGTCTAATAGTGTATGGGAAAGAAGAATAGCAATAATATCTACATTCGAGTTTATAAGAAACAATAAGTTTGAGAGTACATTAAAAATTTCTGAAATGTTGCTAGAAGATAAGCATGATTTAGTACACAAGGCAGTTGGGTGGATGTTAAGGGAGATTGGTAAAAGAAACCAAGCAGTAGAAGAGAAGTTTCTGAAAAAACACTGCAAAAAAATGCCAAGAACTATGCTTAGGTATGCTATTGAGAGATTTGATGAGAGTAAAAGAAAATACTATTTGAGTAAGTAATAATAAGCCGAAACATATATAAACAAAATTCTAATTCTTAGAAGTGTACTAAATGCCCTCGTAGCTTAGTAGGTGGAGCGTATGGCTGTTAACCATAAGGTCACCAGTTCGAGTCTGGTCGAGGGCGTTTTTCGGGCCTGTAGTTCAGTCTGGTTAGAATGATCGACTGATAGTTATGCTAGAAATCGATTGGTCATCGGTTCAAATCCGATCAGGCCCATTCATTACTTTTATTTTACATTAATTTCTATTCAAATTTATAAAAAATAGAGATAAATCAAAAAAAAATGTGAAAATTTTTTTTACTACCCAAAAAGTTTAAATATAAGTTGTTATTTTAGAATAATTACAATAATAAAGGGGATTTTATGGTAAAAAAAGAAATTTTTATTGTATTGATGGTTATTTCTATATTTTTAGTCAGCGCATGCGATGTCTATGAGACTCTCTATGTAAAAGAAGCAGGAGAAGAGGCTGTGGAAGTCCCTGGAGAGGCTATAACAATAGATATAGAAGAAGTGACAGGAGAAGCTGTAGAAGAAATTGATATTGAAGATTTACTTGAGGAAGAAGTTGCTGAAGAGGAAGAAGAAGTGATTGTGGAAGAAATTGATATTGAGGATATATTTGAAGAAGAAGTTGTTAAGGGGGAAGTAATTGTAGAAGAAATTCCTGAAGATGCAACTGTAATAATTGTTGATGAGACAGAACTGGTAAGTCTTGTTCCAAAAGCAGAGGACCCTGATGCAGATGCATTAACCTCCACATTTACAAGCCCTTTAAATGATAATGGCGAATGGCAGACAACTTACGGAGATACTGGTGAGTATACAGTTACTGTAACTGTGAGTGATGGTTCGTTAACAGCAAGCAAGGAGGTTTTGATAATAGTCAACAGGAAAGAGGAAGCGCCTACTCTGGATAGCTTTAATCCTCAAGAGACATCTATAGAGATTGGTGAAACAGACACATTATCATTTGATGTTACTGCTTCTGATTTGAATAATGATGAATTAATATATGTATGGAAACTAGATGGAGTGGAAATAGGAAATAAAAATTCCATTGGGTACCAAACAACATATGAGGATTCCGGATCCCATACTGTAAAAGTCAGTGTATCAGACGGTATGTTTGATACAGAAAAGATATGGGCTGTAACTGTAAATAATGTAAACAGAAAACCTCTGCTTAGTGATGTAGATGATATAGTGGTAAGAGAAACAGATACAGTTGTTATTGAACTGGAAGCAGTTGATTACGATGGGGATGAATTAAGCTTTGGAATTGATGATGGAAGATTTGTTCAGGATGGAAACTTGTTTACATGGGAAACAACTTATGATGATGCAGGAGAACATATAGTTACAGCAACAGTTTCTGATGGTGTAGGTACTGCAAGTCAAGAATTTACAGTAACAATAGAGAACGTAAACAGGGCACCAGTTATACTTGATATTGTCCAGAAATAATTAATTTCCTTTTTATTTTTAAAATGAAAAATGAAGAAAATAATAACGTTATTTCTGATATTATTCATTAGTTTTGCTTATACTGCATATTCTTTAAAGGTTTTTGAAATTGAAGAGACAGAAAAGCTGAGTCTGGACCTTAAAACAGAGGATCCTGATGCTGACAAGCTTATTTATACTTTTACAGAGCCTTTGGATAATAATGGAGAATGGCAGACAACTTATGGAGATGCTGGAGAGTACACATCTATAACTACTGTAAGTGATGGAGAAAATGAGGTAAGTGAAGAGGTTTTAATAATAGTTAACAGGAAGGAAGCAAAACCAGTTATTGATAAGTTTTTGCCAAAAGAAGATTCTGTAAATATAGATGAGGCTAAGGACATAAAATTCAAAGTTGATGTTTCTGATTTGAATAATGATGAGTTGAGCTACAAATGGTTAGTAAATAATGAGGTTGTTTCTTATGACAATGAAATGCTGTTTGAGACAAATTACCAGGATGCAGGTGAGTATACTGTAGGAGTTGTTATCAGTGATGGTGTTTTTAATGTGAGCAAAGAATGGAATGTAAATGTTAATGATATCGATCTTAATAATATTTTAGATCAAATTAAGGATATTATTGTTTCTGAAACAGAAACTGCAAGATTAAAGCTGCCTAATTTCAAGAAGTATGGGTTGAGTTATAGTATTTCTGATCCTTTGGGAAATGACAATAAATGGAAAACAGATTATGATGATGCTGGAGAGTATACAGTTAAAATAAAAGTTAAGGGAAAGGGCTTTGAGGGAGAAAAAGAGGTAAAAATTGCAGTAAGAGACAAGGACAGAGCTCCTGAGCTTGTTGGATTAAAGAATTTAAGAGTAAATGAAAATGAACAAGCTGTAATAGAGCTAAAAGCTGTTGATCATGATGGGGATGATATAATTTTTTCTGTCGAGGATATTCCTGAAAATGCAAAATTGGATGGGAATGTATTTACATTTAATCCCGGATATGATTTTGTGCAGAAAAATAGTGCTTTTGATTATGTACTGGATAAGTTTAGATTATTGGGAAGAAGCGTAAATATTGTTTTTGCTGCCCAGAGCAATAAGTTAAGCGATGAGAAAAATGTAAAGGTAACTGTAAAGAATACTAACAGGCCGTTTGTTTTGGAAGAACTTGAGGATATAGAGGTAGATGAAGGCGAAGAAATTGTAATTGATCCAAAGTATAATGATCCTGATAATGACCGCGTTTCATTCTCGTATTCAGGTTTTATGAATGGGGATAAGAAAAAAACAGGTTTTGATGATTCTGGAGAGTATATTGTCAAGGTTGTTGCAACAGATGACTATTTCACTGAAACAGTATTTGTTAATATTAAAATTAATGATGTAAACAGGAAGCCTGTATTTGATAAGCTAGGTAAGTTCGAGGTTAAAGACGGCAGTGAGTTAAAGATAGAATTAAGCGCTTCTGATCCTGATAATGATGCAGTAAGTTTTTCTGCAGAAAATTTAATGAAAGGCGCTGTGCTTAAAGACAATCTTTTTGTATGGAAACCTGGCTACGTTGTTAATGGAACTGAAAAAGAATTTTCAGTTGATTTTATTGTTTCTGATGGAATTAATGAAGCTACACAAAAAGTTAAAATTACAGTTCTGAATGTAAACCAGGCTCCGGAAATAATTAGTTATAGTGATAATTTAGTTGTTTTGAAAAATGAGCCAGTGCTTTTTGAAGTTGATGCAGTTGATGGGGATGGTGATGAGCTGACATACAATTGGGATTTTGGATTTTTCAGCAAATACGAGGGCAATAACCAGCACCAAAGAATATTTGCAACTTCTGGCAGCAAAAAGGTTCAGGTTACTGTAAGCGATGGTATTGAGAGTATAAGCAAGGTCTGGAATGTTGAGGTTGTTTGACTATTGTAAATTATTTATAGTAGTAGTTTAAGTAAATTATATTAAAAATTTATTTGGTGATAAAAAATGAATCTTTTTAAAAAAAGACTTGAAAGATATGAAGAATTAATTAAAAAAGGAGATATTAATGGAGCAATAAAAAGAATGAAGATATATGATCGTGAGATGCTACGTATGTATTCGGTTCTTGGTACTCTATTTGAAAGAATCAAAGCATTTGATATTAATATGAAAATTGCAATTCAAAATTTAGAAAAGGGAAATTCCAAATATGCATTGGAAATGATTGACAATCTTAAAAAAAAGGAATTACAAAAAATACATAAGCTGGCAGTATCGATAGCAAAACAGGAGATTAAATGGGAATAAAAGAAAAATAATTGGTTAGTCTATCAAATTTCATTTTTTACAAATTATTTCTTAATTAAAACAACAAATTTATAAAATTCTCAATTATTTATGTTTTTAATGACTGTAAAAAAGATTTCTAATGAGACTGGAAATGCTGCACTGGATTTGGCTCTTGATACGCTTAAAATCGGAAAACAAGCGTTAGTTTTTGTTAATACAAAAAGAAGTGCTGAGAAAACTGCAGAGGATATAGCAAAGAAGGTTAAGGGCAATAGTAAAAATCTGGTTGAGTTAAGTGATAAGGTGTTAAAGGCATTATCAAGCCCTACAAAACAATGTAAAAGGCTGAGTAATTGTTTGCAGAAGGGCATAGCATTCCATCATGCTGGCTTGGTTGCTAAACAAAGAGAGTTAATAGAAGATAATTTCAGGAATGGAGCAATAAAAATTATTTGCGCAACACCAACACTTGCTTATGGTCTGGATCTTCCGGCTTTCAGGGCAATTCTTAAGGATTTGAGGAGGTTTGGCCATAGAGGAATGATGTATATTCCTGTTTTAGAGTATTTGCAGATGTCTGGTAGAGCTGGAAGGCCTAAATTTGACAAATTTGGGGAAGCAATTATTGTTGCGGTTAGCGAGAATGAAAAGAAAAAATTATACAAAAAATATGTTTTAGGTGAGCCGGAAGATATTTACTCTAAGTTAGCAGTTGAACCGGTATTAAGGACTTATTTATTGAGTTTGATAGCTGCAAACTTTGTAAATACAAAAAAAGGCATTGTTGAATTTTTTGGCAGGACATTCTGGGCTTTTCAGTTTGTTGATATGGAAAAACTTGTTTTGATAATTGATAAAATGTTAAATTTATTGGAAGAATGGGAATTTATTCAAATGGATAGCAAAGAAGATTTTACTAACGCTGATAAAATTGAAAATGATAACGAAAAGATAAAAGCAACATTAATGGGAAAAAGAGTTGCTGAACTTTACATAGACCCCTTAACTGCTTATTTCTTTATTACCTGCTTTAGGAATGCTTCTGACAAGAAAACAGCTGAATTTTCATTTTTGCAGATGATAAGCCATACTTTGGAAATAAGGCCTTTGTTAAGAGTAGGGGCAAGGGAGCAGGAAAAAATACAGGAAGAGTTTGTTAAACATTATGATTTATTGCTGGAAAAAGAACCTTCTATGTATGAGCTGGAGTACGAGGATTTTTTTAATAGTATAAAGACTGCTTTAATGCTTTGTGAATGGATTAATGAGAAAACTGAAGAAAATCTTCTTGAGGACTTTAGTGCAAGGCCTGGTGAATTAAAAAGCAAATTGAATATAGCTGACTGGCTTTTGTATGCAAGCGAAGAAATAAGCAGGTTGCTGCATTACCAGTATCTGAACAAGGAAATAGTAAAATTAAGGCTAAGGCTAAAGAATGGCGTAAAAGAAGAATTATTGCCTTTGGTAAAAATAAAAGGTATAGGAAGAGTAAGGGCAAGAAGATTGTTTGTAAACAGGATAAGGGATATTGGGGATGTTAAAAAAGCTGATTTGGTTAAATTAATCCAGATTTTAGGAAAACAAGTTGCTTTAAATGCAAAAAAACAGGTTGGGCAAGAACAAAAAGAAGTTCCTCTTGGAAAAAGAAAAGGGCAGATTAGTCTGTTGAAAGATTATCATGAGTAATTTCTTAGTCGAATAAGATTAGATTGTCTTTTTATTTCTCTAAAGTAGTTACATAATAGAAAGGTTTATAAATACCTAAGTATCTCATATATCCTATATAAAAACTATTTATGGAGATGATGAATATGTCAACGTTTATTCAGGGTGAATATAAAAAAATTATGAAATTGGAAAACCTAGCCACAGATATGGGGTTGAATATAGTTTTTACTGATTATAGTGGTGATAAGGATTGGATAATTAAAAAACCTAATCGTGCCGAAAGAGAAAGTGCAGAATCCAAAAAACTTGTAGCTGAGAATCGATCCAATGTGGATTCTATCGTTGAATATCTTTCTAAACAAGGATTTAAATCAAAAGGTATCTCAACAGTGAAGTTAACAAAAGACAATCGCTTGTATGTAATTCTTGATCGCGATATTGGTCACGATTACCAGTTTCTAGTCGGGGCCAAAAACCAATGCCCTAAAGAGCTTTCTGATCATTTCACAGAAATACATGATGGTAAAGGACATTCCTGGGGTGGAAAATATAGTAGAGTAGAAAGACCTGCATCACCCGAATTTATGGAACAAATCAATCAAGAGTATAATAAATTACAAAAGATATTGGCGGATTATAAACCATTGCTTAAAAATAAATTCTGAGGGACTTTAATCTTTGGTATTAATATCTGATGTCATTCAAAAATATCAGATGATTATTCAGTAAGGTTTTTAAATATATTAATCATACTTGTGTTTAAAATGACTGCAAATTTAAACCCTAAAGCGTATTTAGCTAGTAATCCCAATATTATGTTGATGAAGGATATAGGTTCGCATAGTTCTCAGTATCAAGGCAGAACACCTTTAGCTGCAACTTTATCAAAAGCAGGAATGTCGAATAGGGCAAAAGATTACGTGTGGAGAGCATTACATCCTGAAGAAAATAAATTTGAGCCCTTGCCAAAAGACCCAGAACCTAGTCCAAATATGTTTTCAGCAGAAAATCATGGAAGTGTAGAATCAATATTTCAAAAAATGTATAGTGCTATGAATGATTTAACAAAAAGATTCGGAACAAATCCCCTAAGTATGTATAATAAGCCCACATTAGGAAAGAAACAAATAGATTATAATAATCGATATAGTCCTTATAATGGGTTGCAATATAGACCTAATGGTGCAATTAAAAAAGATGATGGGAAAAATAAAATAAACTCCTTAGTAGAACAATTAGAAAAAACATCAGACCAATATTTTAAAAACATCTTTAATCCACAATATAATGAAGCTAAAAGTAATGTAATTTATGAAAGTGGGGATAAAGGAAAGAAAATTCATAATCTAAGAAATAAAAAGTCTGCACTTGAAGAAATAGTGAAAGTATCTGCAGCATAAACAATATTTATAAATTCTTTAATATTACACTTTAACTATGCCCCTATAGTTCAGTGGATATGATACGAGGTTGCGGTTTTGCGCGCGAGCTAAAGCAGAAACCTTGTGACCCGAGTTCAATTCTCGGTAGGGGCATTATACTCCAACCATTGCATCACTTAAACCTTTTCTGCTTCTTATTTGTTTGATTATTTTTTCCTGGAGTTCTTCTGGGAGTTTCTCATACATCTGGTCTATTAATGAAGAATTTCCTCTGCCGCCTGTAGCAGACCTTAAGTCTGAAGACCAGCCAAACATTTCTCCTACTGGTAACTTGGCTTTTATTATTGACAAATTGCCTTCTTGTTGCGCATCAAGTAACTGGCCGCGTTTGTTGGAAATTAATTTTGAAATTTCTCCTAAGAACTCAGAAGGAGCTTCTATCCTGTGGATCTGGTATGGTTCATAAATTAAAGGTCTAGCAGTCATCATAGCTCCACGAACACCTTCCCTTACGGCAGGATAAACCTGCGCAGGGCCACGATGAATAGCATCTTCGTGCAGTTTCATAT
>CAZYSP010000010.1:0-42300 GCA_964650285.1 uncultured Methanosarcinales archaeon
ATTGCCAAAAAATCTCTCAAAGATCCTTTTTGGATTTGTACAAGCAAAAAAGAATCTACAGAAAAAGAGCACCATTTGTGTGGTGCCCTGAATGCCAGACAGCTATAGCCCAGGTTGAGATGAAGGACAGTGAAAGAGAAAGCAATTTTGTCTACATGAAATTTGATACTTCATTAGGCAAGCAAATAACTATAGCCACAACAAGACCAGAGCTATTGCCTGCTTGTGTCGCTATACACATACATCCGGATGATAAGAGATACAAAAAATTTATTGGGGCTGAGGCAGGGATACCATTCTCAGACAGAAAAGTAAAAATAAATGCAAACAAAGATGTTGATATGGAATTTGGCTCTGGAATTGTTTACCATTGTACTTTTGGTGATACGGATGATGTAAAGTGGGTAGAAGAATTCAATATAGAGCCAATTGAAATTATGAATAAGAATGGGACCTTGAATGAAAAAGCAGGCAAATTTAAGGGATTGCATGTAAAAGAGGCAAGAAAAGCTGTCATTAAAGCCCTGGAAGAAGAAAACCGGATTAAAAAAATAGAGCCAATAAAGCATGTAGTAAATGTTCATGAAAGATGTGAAACAGATATAGAAATACTAACAACAGACCAGTGGTTCATAAAATATCTTGATTTAAAGGATGAATTCATAAAATACGGCAGAAAAATAAAATGGTACCCTAAGCATATGCGCTCAAGATATGAAAACTGGATTTATGGCTTAAAATGGGACTGGAACATTTCTAGGCAGCGTCATTTCGGCATCCCAATACCTGCATGGCATTGCAAAAAATGCTTTGAAATTATAGTTGCTGATGAAAAACAACTGCCAGTTGATCCTTTAGTTGATAAGCCAAAAAGTAAATGTAAATGCGGTTCTTCTGAATTTATCCCAGAAAAAGATGTTTTGGATACATGGACAACTTCCTCATTAACACCGCAGCTTGCAATTGAACTTTTCAAAAACAAAAAAATATACAAAAAATTATTCCCAATGAGTTTGAGACCACAGGCACATGATATAATTACCTTCTGGCTGTTTAATACTGTTGTAAAAAGCTATTTCCACCACAAAAACATTCCCTGGAAAGATGTGATGATTTCCGGCTGGGCTCTTGATCCACATGGAAAAAAGATGTCAAAGTCAAAGGGAAATGTAGTTGATCCAAGAGACACCATTAAAAAATACTCGGCAGATGCATTAAGGTTCTGGGCAGCTGGCTCAAATTTAGGGGATGATTTGCCATTCCAGGAAAAAGACTTAGTAACAGGGCAGAAATTTACAACAAAAATATGGAATGCTTCTAAATTCGCTTTTATGCATTTTGCAGATTATAATGGCAAAAAACCAAAAAATATTGAGGCAATTGATAAATGGATTTTAACAAAACTAAGCAATATTGTAAAAGAATCCACTGAAAATTTTATGAATTATGAATACTCTCATACAAAGCTTGCAACAGAAACATTTTTCTGGCATACTTTTTGTGACAATTACCTTGAAATAATAAAAGACAGGCTTTATAATGCAGACAAAAGGGGCAAAGAGGCAAGATTGTCAGCACAATACGGCTTATACCACGGCTTATTGACAATAATAAAGCTAATGGCTCCAATAACACCCTTCATAACAGAGGAACTCTACCAGCTTTATTATAAAAAGCATGAAAAAAGCAAAAGTGTTCATATTACAAGCTGGCCAAAATTAAATTTAATTGACGAAAAAGCAGAAAAAATTGGAGATTTCTTTGTCTACATATTGCAGCATGTCAGAAGGGCAAAATCCGAGAAGAATTTGTCATTAAAAAAACCTGTTAAAAAGCTGATAGCAAAAGGCAAGCTTTCCAAAGCAGATTTTGAAAAAATAAGACAAGATTTAGTAGCAACAACAAATGCACAAGAAATTGTTTTTGAACCACTAGACAAACAATCGAAAATTGATTACGAAGTCATAGTTGATATTTGATTAGAAATTATAAATTTAAATGTTAATTAAATTATTGCGTGTTTATTATTGGATTTTTCTCTATTGTAAATTTCTACTTTATCAAATCAGCAGTACCTGCTCCTATATTTGCAAATAATCCGACCATTACGATAAGCTTCATTGCCCAGGAAGTATCCTGTATTTGCCCTCCAATAACTCCGAACACAGTTAAAACTATACCACTTGTTACATAGGTCACAAATATCAATGATGTTATTCTTAACGGCAGCATTAATTTCTTATCTCCCAGATTTTGATACTTTGTGTAATTGAATAGTAATACATCAAATAATATAGTAATAAAGATTAGAAATATGATGTGCATCAAATCAAGGTTTCTTGCCAGATTCCAGACTTCTTCAGTAACTGCAAAAGGCGCTGACAGAATTGTAGCTCCAACAACTTGCTGTGCAATATCCTTAAAAGCAAATTTATCAGGCAATACCGTTGTTGCCACCTTGGAAAATATCTGTTTGCCCTTGGACATTGTCTTTCGTAAAGTGCCAATATCTTCTTTAATGTCTTCAAGGTCTTCTTTAATGTCTCCGACATCTTCTCCTGTTTCATCGACCTCTTTCTTGATGTCACCAACATCATCCTTGATTTCCTCGACATCTTCTCCTGTTTCTTCTATTTCCTCTCCGGTTTCTTCTATATCCTTATTTAATTCCTGAATATCTTCAAGAATCTTTTGAATATCCTCTCTCAGCTTTTCTTTTGACTTGTCTTCTAGCATTTTACATTAATCTTGTTTTTTAACTATAGTATCTTTTTCAGTATCTTCCAATATATATCCCTTACTTTTGATTTCTTCCCTTATTTTGTCTGCCTTTTCATAATTTTTTTCTTTTCTTGCTTTTTCTCTCTCCTGGACTAATTTCTTGATTTCAGCTGGAATTTTTTCTTTTTTTGTTTCTAAAACACCTAAAATTTTATCAAAATCAAGCATTAAATCACAACTTTTTTTGCCCCCTCCGTTCTTATGCACTTCTTTAACAAAATCAAATATTGCAGCAAGAGCTTTTGGGGTATCAAAATCATCATCCATATATTTTAGAAATTCTTTTTTTGTTTTTTCTATTAATTTCTGGTCATCTTTTTCTTTGTTATCTTTTACTTTTCTTACAAAATCATCCAGTCTTTCGAGGCTGTGCTTTGCCTGCTCTAATAATTCTTCAGAAAAGTCAATGGGGCTTCTATAATGAGCTGAAAGATAAAAGAACCTTAAAACTTTTGGATCATATTTTTTTAATGCATCTTTTATAGTGGTAAAATTGCCTGCTGATTTGGCCATCTTCTGGCCCTTTACATTCAAGAAACCAGTATGCAGCCAATACCTTACAAAAGGCTTTTTTCCAGAAGCAGATTCCATCTGGGCAATTTCTGCTTCATGGTGAGGAAATATTAAATCGCGAGCTCCGCCATGCACATCATACTGCTGCCCAAAAAATTTTTCGCTAATGGCAGTATCCTCAATATGCCATCCCGGTCTTCCACCATTAAACCAAGGATCTTCCCAAGAGGGCTCGTCTAGTTTTGATTTTTTCCATAAACAAAAATCTCCCTTGTTTTTTTTCTTACCACTATCATCTATCCTTGAAACAGCATCTTCTGCCTCTATTGATTTTCTGCCAGACAATTTCCCGTATTCAGGATCTTTACTAAGGTTAAAATATACACCATCATTCTCTATAGTATAGGCATAATCCTTGTCCATTAATGTTTTTATCTGTTTTTGTATTTCTTTAATATGCTCAGTTGCTCTCGCAAATTTATCTATAGAATCAACACCTAATGCTTTCATATCTTTATAGTATTCCTTTTCAAACTTTCTAGCTAAATCAATTGGTTTCTGTTTCTTCTCACGAGCCCTTTGTATTATCTTATCATCTATATCTGTAACATTTTGCAGGTAAGTAACTTTATAGCCCCTATACCTTAGATATTTTACAATAATATCAAACTGCACATAAGTTTTTGCATGCCCAATATGCGCGTAATCGTAGGGTGTAATTCCGCAACAGAAAAAATTAACATTCTTCCCTTTACGTGGTTTAAACAATTCTTTTTTCCTGGTTAAAGTATTATAAACTTTCAATGTCATTTTGTAAAGTAAAGATATAAGCGAGGGATGGGACTCGAACCCATGAATAAGCGGGTTGCAGCCGCTCGCCTTAGCCGCTTGGCTTTGAGGTAGTGAATTGCTCGCAAGAATTTGCGAGTCGCTTGCACTAACCCTCGCATAGCGGACTATGCCCTCGCATTGTAATTTTAATAACTTAATATCTTTTATAAAGATTACTGAATTATCTAATAATAGGATTATAATAATAAGTAGAAACATTTAAAAATTGTGCATAGTTCTCAAACTTTATGGCAAGAATAAGAAAATTTGTATCATACAGAAGGATTGAAAGGCCCTACACAAGGACCTCTAAGTACAAAGGAAAGTCATACGTAAAAATTAGCCCAAACATACGCATAGCGGGTTTTGAATTAGGCAGCCCTAAAAAAAGGTTTCAATATACATTAAAGCTTATATCAAAAGATAATTTGCAAATAAGGGACAATGCCCTGGAAAGCGCAAAGCAGACCTCTAATAAGATTCTTGAATCTACCTTGGGCCTTTCTGGTTACCACCTTAAACTTAAGCCTTACCCCCACCATGTTTTAAGAGAAAATCCTCTTGCAGCAGGTGCTGGTGCAGACCGCTTTAGTACAGGAATGCAAAGGGCTTTTGGAAAACCAATAGGCAATGCTGCTCAGATAAAAAAAGGTGACACAATATTTCATGTTTCTGTAAACAAATTAAATTTAGAGCTTGCAAAAACAGCTTTGACCAGAGCCTCTAAAAAACTGCCTTGCTCCTGCACAATACAATTAGTAGAAAACAAGTAAATGGTATTCTTTAATTGAATTTGCCCATTTAACAGTATTGCATAGAAAACCTTAAATAGAAAAAAAAATAAATAGCAATAACGATATAGATGGTATTAGGTATCGAGATCATAATCTTAGTAATTCTCCTATTGCTATCAGGCTTTTTCTCTGGATCAGAGGTTGCTTTGATTAGCTTAACAAGAGTTAAAGCCAGGTACATGCTTGACAAGAAAAAGTTTGGGGCAGTTTTCGTAAAAAATCTGAAAGATGACCCTCAAAGAATGCTTGCAACAATTTTGATTGGAAACAACCTGGTTAACGTTGCTGCAGCTGCCATGGCAACCTCAATCATGATAGGAATTTTCAAAATCTACGCAATAGCAATTGCAACAGGAGTAATGACACTGCTAATTCTAATTTTCGGAGAGATAACTCCGAAATCAATAGCAGCAAAAAACAATGAATTAATTTCGCAACTTGTTGCTGCTCCAATATGGTATTTAAGCATAATATTAGCCCCTATACTAAACATCCTGGATAAATTCCTAAACAGATTCATCAAGCTTATGGGAATAAAAACTCAGGAAAAAGCAATAACAGAAGAAGAGATAATGAGTATGATAAAATTAGCAGAAGAAGAAGGCTCTATAAAAGAAATTGAGGAAAAGATGATAAAAAGCATCCTTGAGTTTGATGATATAAGCGTAGGGGAAATAGCAACCCCGAGGAAAGACATGATTATGCTGGAATCCAAATTGAAAATAAAAAATGCATTCAAAATATTTTTAAAAAAAAGGCATACCAGGATGCCGGTTTATGAAAAATATAGAGAGCATATCATAGGGATTGTCCACATTGTGGATTTAATGAAAAATATGCAAGGCAAAAATAAGAATGATGCTATAAGAAAAATTATGTACAAGCCATACTTTGTTCCTGAAGTAAAGAAAATTAGCGACCTATTAAGGCGATTCCAGAAAAGAAAAGAGCATATGGCCATTGTAGTGGATGAGCATGGCTCTATCACAGGTCTTGTTACTTTAGAAGATGTCTTGGAGGAAATTGTAGGAGAGATAATGGATGAAACAGATATTATAGCTCCAAACACCAAGAAGATAGGAAAAAATATTTGGATTGTTAATGGGAAAATTGATATTGAGGAGGTAAATGAAAAATTAAATATGAAATTGAAAGGCAAAGGATACGACACATTAAGCGGATTTATTCTCAAATTCACCGGTAAAATACCAAAAGAAGGTGACGAAATTAGTTACAACAAGTTTAAATTGAAAATTGAAGAAATAGAAGACCACAGGATTTCTAAGGTGAGGGTTGAAAAAAAGTAAACTAGAGTTTTACGAAATATTTATAAATAAAGTATTTTTATACGCTACAAACGTTGGGTCATGGTCAAACAACAATTAACACTAATAACTACAACATAAAAATAACATGGAGGTCAGCAATATGGAAGACAACAACATTTTTATTGGTGGAAAGCCGTTTATGAACTATGTGACTGGCGTAGTAATGCAGTTTACAACCAAGAATGCAGAAAATGTAATAATAAAGGCTCGTGGAAAGTTCATCAGCCGCGCTGTAGATGTCGCAGAAGTTGCGAGTAAAAGATTTCTGGAAAGCACAGTAGGCGTAAGAGACATAAAGATAGACAGCGAAGAGTTCAAGAACGACGAAGGCAAGGACATAAGAGTTTCCATCATTGAGATAACATTAGGGAAGAATCAGTAAAGCAACATATTAAGGAGAAATGATTTTTTGATTTTCTTTTAACTTCTTTATACTAGGATTTTCTCCGCAAACCACACAATTTTTATTCTTGCTTAATTTCAGCTCTTTAAATTGCATATTTAATGCATTGTAGACCAAAAACCTTCCAGATAATATATTCCCTTTACCAAGAATAATCTTAAGCGCTTCTGTAGCCTGTATCGTGCCAATAACTCCTAGCAAAGCTCCAAGAACACCTGCTTCAACACAACTTAAGACTGAACCTGGTTTTGGAGGTTCCGGAAATAAACATCTATAGCACGGACCATTTTTATAATTGAAAACAGATGCATGCCCATCAAAACCAGTGGCACTTCCATAAACATTTGGCTTGTTCAATAAAACACATGCATCATTAATCAGATATTTAGTAGAAAAATTATCACTGCCGTCTATAACCACATCATATTTTTTTATTATTTCCAGTGCATTCTCTGAATTTAGTTTTTCATTATGTGTTTCCACTTTAACATCTGGATTTAAATCATTAATAACTTTTTTTGCAGATTCTGTTTTTCTTGCCCCTAAATTTTTTGTAGAATAAATTATCTGCCTTTGCAAATTAGTCTCCTCAACATTATCAAAATCAATAATCCCTATTATCCCTACACCGGCAGCAGCCAGATAAAGAGCAGCAGGACTTCCCAAACCCCCAACACCTATTATTAACACCTTGCCACGCTTAATCTTTTCTTGGCCTTTTATTCCTACCTCTTGCAAATTTAGATGTCTTACGTATCTGTTAAATTCCTGTTCTGTTAAATTTTCATTTGCCATTCTGTAAAAATTAGTGTTCCACCTAGAATGCCAAAAATAAAATAATAAAAATTACCTTTTCTTCTTGACCTTCTTCTTTTTCTTGATTTCTTTCTCAAGCTTCAGTTCATCAAGAAGTTCCTTGTACCTGTTTCTTATTGTAACTTCTGTCACACCAGCAACATCTGCAACTTCTCTTTGGGTTCTCTTTTCCCCATGCAATAAAGCAGCAACATACAAAGCTGCTGCAGCTATTCCAGTAGGACCGCGGCCAGATGTAAGCTCTGCTTTCTGTGCCTTCTCAAGAATTTCAATTGAATTGCTCTGAGTTTCAGCACTTAATTTTAATGAAGAAGCAAACCTTGCAATATAATCTGCTGGATTGCTTGGTAATATTGTTATGCCTAGTTCCCTTGTAACAAATCTGTAAGTCCTTCCAATCTCTTTCTTCTCTATACCAGAAGCCTCTGAAAGCTCATCTAGTGTCCTGGGAACATCATGCCTTCTGCATGCAGCATATAAAGCTCCTGCTACCACGCTTTCCATACTTCTTCCCCTTACTAAGCCACGCTGTACAGCCAAGGTATAAATCCTAGCACTCTCTTCCTCAACAGATCTTGGCAATTTCAAAAAAGAGCTTACCCTTTTTAGCTCTGCCAATGCTAATTTAAGGTTTCTTTCAATAGCCGTAGAAATTCTGTACTGCCATTTCCTTAATCTGAAGAATTTGTTTCTTTCCCTTCCACCTAGCTTAAACAAATCAGCTTTCTGTCCTACTTCTGTACCTAAGCCATGGTCATACTGTGTATAAGTCATAGGAGCGCCTGCCCTTCTCCTTTCACCATCTTCGCTGTCAAATTCTCTCCATTCTTGTGTAAAGTCAACCATCTTCTCTTCTATAACTAAACCGCAATCTTTACAAATAATCTCTCCACGTTCTTTATTCCAGTTTAAGTTTATACCCCCGCATTCAGGGCATTTCTTGACTAATTCCGGCATTTTTAATCACCCAGTCCCATGTTTAATTTAATCATAAAATTAATAAACTACACCCCCCTCTTCATAAAATCAACTTTATAAAATAACAATCATAAAACAACAATATTTATAAAGGAAAGTCATTACTACTATATAAACCTTTCGTTCAATATTTAAGCTTTTTGCTTGGAAAACCAGATTTAAAATGAAAGACCCAATTCCAGAGGACTTATTCGATATCTTAGCATGCCCAATCTGCAGGGCTAATTTGCGCTATACAAAAGACAAGAAAAACCTTGTCTGCGTCAAATGCAGCCATAAATACCCTATCAGGCAGGGAATACCTATTTTATTGCCTCAAAAAGGCAAAAAAAGGTGAAATCTCTAAAATTAAACCACTTCTCCCTCACTAAATAGTCTGTTAAATTCACCCACATACTTCTGAGCTAAACCTTCATTATAAATAACCACCATATTCTCATCATTCCTGTTGTTTCCACTCCAGCTGTAATTAGGGCTGCCTGTTATTACAATCTTATCATCTATAATTACAAACTTATTATGCATATTGTACTTGTTCCCATCAACCTTAATATCAACTCCAAAGTCCCTTAGCCTTTCATATTGTGAATTCATCACATTTCTTTGTCTTCTTTCTATTAAAACAGATACATCAACTCCCTTGATGTCAGCTTTTAGTAACTCATCTGCTAGTTCTTCATGAGTAAAAGAAAAAGAAGCAACTTTTACTGATTTTTCTGCATTATTTACCAAATTAATAATTTTATTAATGCCTCCTCCATATTTAAATGTACAATCCTCTGGACAAAAATAATTTTCCACTATTACATTGTTAGAGTTTATTTTATTATATTTGACATTATCTCCAGAAGCATATACACCATTCCATAACTCATTAAACTCGTCTTCATAATTTTCTGCAATAAATCTGGAATTGGTAATTATTATATTATTATTGTTTAATTTTGCCCCATTGTTAGTTGGGTTCATGCTTCCTGTCAAAACCAAGCCATTATCTATAATGCAGAACTTATTATGCATATACTGCTTTGATTTTGCAATTTTTATTCCAGGACCTTTAATTTGGCCGTCATAATTTTTATTGTCAACAACAACCTTGACATCTGCGTTATGGCTCTTTTTTGCAATTGCCTTGATTAAATCCTCTAAATCCAGATCAAAGAACGCGCAATGAACTGATTTTTCTGCATTATCAATAACATCCCTTATTATTTTGCTACAGTCATCTCTTGGACAGAAATAAACATTTATTTTTATTTCATCTTCATAATAATCTTGTGTATTTGCAACATTCCCAGTTAAAGTAATATTGCAACCAGTTATTAATAAAAATACAAAAAAAAGTAGAAATGTAAAATATCTCATTTTAGCCCCTAATAACGAAAAATTTAAATATGAGTACTATTCTCAAGTAACAATATGGTTAGACTATCGTTAAGTAATTAACGATAATCTATCACCTCTTTTTCCCTAGCAAGGCATTAGCTTTGCTGGGGTTTTATGCTCATAACTTATTTTCTTTTCTTTGATTTTACACTTCTTTTTTTCTTCCTATTCCCAATGATATTAGATACAAAAATCCCTAAAACAATTCCAATTATTAATACAACAAATAATTTTTTATCAATCTTCCCAAACAAATCTGCCCCATTCCTTCCAGCACTTTTGAAGTATATATCCAGATTACTTAATTCCAGTGCATATTCAGAATAAAGCAATGCTGAGAAAGGATCCGAGTCTTTCAAAGAATTGGCATACTCAAAATAACTATATCCAAGAATAGGAAAGACTCCTTTTTCAGTTTCCTCAACCAGATTTCTTTCAACAACATCCAGCTTCTTATTTATTATGTTACCAACATTATTTTTTCTTACACCAAAAACACTCAGGATTGCATCGACATTTGCTTTTGCCTTGCTTGCCTTGAAAAGGCATAGCTCATAATTGCTTTCTTCCAGATCTTTATAGGCATAGCCGAGCTCTTTTCTTGTACTTGCCAGGTTCTGGGGAAGATAAAGCTGGACATATTGCAAACGCTCCTCTACTTCAGAAAGCTTTGTCATGCATGCATTTTTTATTATTTCATCATTAAAGTCAAATTCTTTTCCTGTATTTTGAAAAAATTGGGACCACAACCTAGCTGAATTAATTCTCTCCATTGCATAAGCTAAGTTGCGCAAACTCATATTTTTATTATCTATCGTTTCATTAATAAGATTCAAAAGATCATAAGCATCTAGCAGTCTTTCTTTAACAACCATATAGGATTCAAGATCTGTTATTGTCATTATTTCCTCATCTTCTATTGTTCTGTCAAAATTTTCTATCTCTAGTCTTAATTCATTTACTTTTTCTATTATTTCCTCTTCTGTCAAATTTAATTGCAAAAAGGATAGGTAATTAAATTCTACATTGGCTCCAAAGCAATAGCTTGCAGCCGAATAGTATGTATTTTCTCCAAATGCTTCCTTGCCCTTAATTGAGAAGTTTATTGCATTTTCTCTTACTTGCTTTATTCTGTCATCCTTAAATGTAAAATTTAAAATTTCGTTTTTTAATCTTGTACTTCTTGAGCATAACTGAATAGCGAGCATCTTCATTGTATCTTTATAGTCCTGGCTTATTGTCAAATTTGCTTTCTTTTCCCTAAAACTTTTTCCTGTAAATTCAAATATAGCCTCATCCAAAGTTGCAACTTCTTTAATCTCTATTCCATATTTGTCTGTTAAAACACCCAAATAAAAACTTTCATTTATAGTTTCATTTTTTGCAAAGCTTTCATTTACCGTGCCTTCAAATGACTCACCTATAGGTATCAGGACTTTTCTCAACCCTGTTTTATTTGCAGCTTCTATTTTCGCTTTTAATCCGCCTACAGGCCCGATTAAGCCTCCGGAATTAATAGTCCCTGTCATTGCAACATCTTCATCAAAATCCACATTTTTAATCAATGAGAATGTTAAAATAGAAATCGCCGCGCCTGCAGATGGTCCTGCTATAATTGATGATTCTGCAGTTATTGTATAGAAAAAATCGAACTTACCACAATCTATATCTGCAAAATCACATGCGATTTCTTTAGCAAATCTTGTCGATATTTGAGTATCAACTTTTGTAAGAGGAAAAGTTTCTAAAAAAACTCTTCCAGAGCCTGGCTTTATTTCGAGATACAGATCTGCAATACCACCATTATATCCATAATCTGTTTCAGTAACTGCCAAAAGCCTCATATGCCCTTCTTTAGCGCTTACAGCAGGAAGTAAGAGAATTAATACACCAAATATCAAAAAAAACACAATCCTTTTCATAAATATTAGAGAATGCTACGTTGTTTTTTAATATTTTTTATTTTTTGTCTTGTAATTGGCCTTCTTTATCGCCCTCAACCAATTTTTCAGTATATTTACATTTAGGAAATTGATCACACCCATAAAATTTTCCATATATTGAGCCTCTTAAAACTATTTTTCCTTCTTTACATTCAGGACATTGCTTCTCTATTTTCCCTTTAGCTATGGCTTTTGCTTCTTTTCCAGCTTCCCCTTCAACATGTTTGCTCGGACATTTTTTATTCATGCAGAAATCCTGCGGCCTTTTTCCCTTCTTTATCGCTATAACCATTGGGTATTTGCACGTTTCGCATATTTTTTGTGCCGGCTTTATCAGGGCGTTTGAAGGCAAAGAAAAAGTTGTTTTGCATTTAGGATACAGGTTACAGGCTGCAAAGCTTCCGAATTTTCCTCTTCTTATTTGTAAATCCCCTTTGTTGCATACAGGACATTTTCCTAAATTTGATAATGCATCCCTTGTTTCAATATTCGCACTTAATAATTCTTTTCCAATCTCTTTTTCCTGTTTCTTAAAATCAGACATTATTTCTGTTATTTTTTTCTTAGCCTCACTCAAAACCTCTTCGCTTGTCTTCTTATTTTCCATTATTTGTTCCATTTCCTCTTCAAAATGTCTTGTAAGGGCTTCATCAACTATCTTTGGAACATGCTTTTCCAATGTTTCAATAGTTTTTATACCTAAATTTGTAGCTTCAATTGCCTTCCCGCTTACATACCCCCTCTGAAACAATGTATCTATTATTGCTGCCCTTGTTGCTTTTGTCCCGAGATTTTTCTTCTCAAGCTCTTTTATTATAGAAGCAGGTGTATAGCGTCTTGGAGGAGTTGTTTCTTTGCTGTACAGCTTTATTTTTTTAACTATTACTGCATCATTTTTATTGACTTTTGGCAGTTCTTCCTCCTCAATCCTGACATAAGGCTCGTAAAAAACGTGCCACCCTTTTTCCACAGTCCTTGTGCCTTTTGCAATGAAAATTTCATCTTTGCAGTTTATGTCTATAATCATGGTTTCCCTTAATGCACTCTCTGCAAATGTTGCCATAAATCTCTTCACAATCAAATCATAAATTTTCTGCTCCCTTTCATTTGCAATTTCTGGAGTGATACCTGTCGGATAGATTGCAGGATGTGCAGGATCTGTCTTTCTGCCGTTATTTGGTTTTAGAAATTTTTTTGATAATAATTTTTTTATTAATGATTTATAATTAATTTGTTTTGATAATTGAGTTAATATTTTTTTGTATCCTATTTTACCTGGAAGTTGCTGGGAAGAAGTCCTTGGATATGAAATACAACCAGAAGTATAAAGCTCCTGACCAATCTCCAGAGTTTCTTTAGGGCTTATCTTATGACATCTATATGCTTCTATCTGCAGGCTTGTCAGGTCAAAAGGCACTGGAGGTTGCTGTTGAAATTGCTTTTTTTCTGCTTTATCTATAATCGCTTTCTTTTCATTCTTAACTTTCTTCATTACCTTGTCTGCTTCTTTCTTGTCCCAAAACTTATCTTGCTTATGCCCTGCTATTATATCTCCGGAATTTACATTGCCCTGCAGCTCTATCTGCCAGAATGGAACTGGCTTAAATGCCTTAATCTCTTTTTCCCTGTCAACAACTATTTTCAAAGTAGGTCCCTGAACGCGGCCAGTTGACATTATTTTAAAGCTGCCTGCTGTTTTTATTGAGGAAGTCAGTGCCCTTGAATAATTAATGCCATTAAAGAAATCCAGATGATGCCTTGTGTCCCCTGCTTCTGCCTGCGCCCAGTCCAGGTGCTTATTTTTATTTTCATACGCCTCAATTAAATCTGGCTTGGTTAATGTGGAAAATTTCATACGATTTGCATCTTTCCGCTTGCATGCAAAAATAACAATATTTTTTCCAATTACAGAGCCTTCCTGGTCATAATCTGTGGCAACAGTGAACTCATTAGCCTCTTTTGCAAGTTTTTTTATTGCAGTAAGGTATTTTTTTGAAAAACCTGATTTCTTGCTTATATCAGAAGAAGGCTTCCATTCGATATCAAAGACAGGAAAAATCCAACCTTTCTTTTCCTTTTCTCCTAAACCATAAAGATGGCCGACTGCGCACGCTACAACAATATCCTTTTTTCCCCTAGTTATTTTGTAGTAAGGAACTCCATTAAGGTTCTCCTTAATAGGCTTCCCATCTGCCAAGGCTTCTGCTATACGCTTTGAAGCATTCGGCTTCTCTGCTATTATGAGTTCGTACATAAAGTTCTTAGAAAAAGATATTTAATTTAAAAATGTTTGGAAAAAAATTAATTTTAAAAAAATTATTTCAAAATTAAAAAGTAAAAATTATGAAGGAAAAATGATAATTGAAAATTTTTCTTTGACTGACTATACTACATCTTATAAAAATCTAAAAACATATCTATGATTTTAAGTCCCAATTTTTACATTATTTTTTATGTTTCTTAATACTTGTATCGCGCTTAATACTGCAAGATAGCTGGTTTTAGGATTTTTACTCGGTAAATTGTCCGTTTTCAATACTATTTCGCCAAAATCTCCCTTGCACAAAATTTCATGGATATTTGTTTTTGCCTTTGGATCTGCAATTATTTTTATCCCGACATTCTTAAATCTAGACACCAAGAACAAAGTTGCTGCAACATTGATGTTTTTGGGAAACCCTTCAATTGCTTTTTTTAAATTTCCTTCAAATATTATTTTTTTTGTTTTTAATTTATTGAGATTAATATTGTTTTTAATTATATATGGTGCATCCCTAAGACCTCTAATGGGTTTGGTTGTTGTAAGAGTTAATGATTTTATTTTGCCTGAAACAGATTTTATTGCATCCAAGCCCACTATTGCTCCAGACGGTAAATAAATCCTGCAGTTTTTGATTTTGTTGAATAAATTAATGTTCTCTATTATTCCTCCTGTGCTCATAATCAATAATTTCTTTCCTGTTTTATCTAGATTTTTATTTTTTAATATTTTGCCAACAACATTCTTATTTGCAGACTCTATTATCAACTCTGAATTTTTTATTAATTGCTCTATTCCCACATCTTTTGTACTATTCCTTAATTTCTCCTGTAATTTTTCTATATTGTTGCTGTTGACATCACATAAATATTTTAACTCAAAACCCTTGGTTTTGTCTATAAATAATGCGAGCTCTGTTCCTATATTTCCGCAGCCTATAATTCCTGTTTTCATGTTACTTGTAAAGACATGTCAAATGATTTTACAGAATGTGTTAAACGCCCAAGAGAAACTATATCAACTCCTGTTTTGGAATATTCTTCTATATTTTCCTGATTTATTCCTCCGGATGCTTCAAACAATAAATTATCAGTTTTATTTATTTTATCAATAGAATTTTTTATTTCCGTTGGCTTCATATTGTCAAACATAATCGCAAAGAGTTTTTCTGATTTTAATTTGAAAATTTCTTCTGCAGCTTTTAATGCCTCTTCTTCACTTTTAACTTCAACTTCTATATATTTTATCTCTGCATTTTCAACTGCAAGCCTTAATGCTTTATCAAAGCCATTATTCAGTATTTTAAGATGAGTATCTTTAATTAATGCAGCATCATTTAAAGTCAGTCTATGTGTTAAGCCATTACCAACAGAAACAGCTTTTTTATCAAGCAAAGGAAATAGTGTTTTTCTTGTTGCTGCAACAAAGCAATCATTATTTACTGATTTTTTCAGATTATAGGTTAATGTAGCTATACCGCTCATTCTCTGCATTATGTTTAGGATTGTCCTTTCATAAGCAAGTATTTTTCTTGCATTTCCATGAATTTCAAGAATAATATCATTATTTTTTACTATATCACCATCTTTTTTTAGAATTGTTACTTTTTCTTCTTTTAATATTAAGGAAAGTTCTTCAATACCTGCAATTATTCCATCTTTCCTTGCAATTATAACAGCTTTTATTTCTTTGTCTTTGTTTATTAAGGAGTTTGTTGTTACATCTCCTCCGTCAAGGTCTTCTTTTATCTTTTCATTGATTATATTTTTTACATAAGAATAATACTCTTCAGTTTTAAAAAAACTTTTTCTATCCCAAAATTCAAGAACAAGCTTATCTCTCATTTTATGCAAACTCGAGCATCCTGTCCAGCGCCTTGCGTGCTTTTGTTATTATTTCCTGTGGTAATATAATCTCATGCTGGTTATTTTCCAAAGAATTTACAACCAATGGTAAAGTGGTGGCTTTCATGTAAGGACAGATATTGCAGAATGAATGAAAATTCTTATCAGGAGCATCTTCCCTTAACTTTTCTGTCATGCCGCATTCTGTAACAACAATAAAATCCTGGGCATTATTTGATTTGGCAAATTTTGCCATTCCTCCTGTGCCACAAATATGGTCTGCTATCCCTAATACATCATCCTGGCATTCAGGATGTGCAATTATCTTTGTATCTGGATTTTGCTTCTTTAACTCAGTAAGCATCTTTGCACTTAGCTCATGATGTATTGCACAATAACCCTCCCACAAGATTATCTTCTTTTTTGTTTTTGATTGTACATATTTTCCAAGATTTTTATCTGGTAAAAAGATTATTTCCTCATTTGGCAAAGAATTTACTATTTTCACTGCATTCATTGATGTGCAGCAAACATCAGACAATGCTTTTATATCCGCATTAGTATTCACATAACTGACAACAGCTGCTTTTGGATGTTCTTTTTTTAATTTCATAAGCTGCTCAACACTTGCCATATCGGCTAATGAACAGCCCGCCTCTAAAGTAGGAATCAAAACCGTTTTATCTGGGCTTAATATTTTTGCAGTCTCTGCCATAAACTTAACCCCACAAAAAACAATTACATCGGCATCTGTTTTAGCTGCCTGCTTGGACAGCTCTAACGAGTCACCAATAAAATCGGCAATTTTATACATATCCGGAATTTGATAATTATGGACAAGAATAACTGCGTTTCTTTGCTTTTTTAATTTTAGAACTCTCTCTATAAGATTCTCTGTATTTTCCGTCACAGCTTGTCGAAGTTGCATTTTTGCTGTTAAGTATACGCTTTTAAAATAGTTATGTAATTAGGCAATTTATGTTTGTCTGATTAAAAAATAGGCAAAATTTGCCTGTAAATAGCAAGTTATTTAAATAAGCTCATATCCCCTTTTCATATGTTTTTTGTAACATCCAACAATGATGTTGACTCTTTAGAGCTAACAAAAAAATTAATTGTGCATCTAAAACAAAAAAAATTATATTTTATTATAGATAAAAATACAAAAGTTTCTGGCAATAAAAAAAATATTAGTGAAGTAAGCCCTGATGTAATACTGGCAATAGGGGATGATAATTTGATATTAAAGACTTTTAGGAATTTAGGCAAAAAACAGATTCCTTTGCTAGGTATAGCATCTGCGCAAAGCTTTCTTGCGCAATCTGATAGTGCAAGCTTTATGCAGCATATTGATTTGATAGAAAAGAAGAAATTTAATATCTTTAAAAGGTCCAGGATAGTTGCAACATTCAATAATAACCAAAAATACCCTGCCTTAAATGACATAGGAATTTTTTCTTCTAAAAGCGCTTCCTTGATAAGGTATACATTAAATCTTAATAACGAGAAATTGTGGAAAGATAATGCAGACGGCCTTATTGTTTCCACGCCAACAGGCAGTACTGGCTATGCATTTTCAGCTCATGGTCCGATAATTCTTGATGAACCAGAAGTTTTGTCAATTACACCTATATCATCAATTGAAAAAAAATCAGCTGTAATAATATCAAACAAAACAAAGATAATGATAACAGATATCCAGGCAAGCTCTCCTGTAGTTATTATGGATGGTGGTGTCAGAGTTCCCCTTAAGAATGATTCAGTTGAAATAGAAAAATCAAGATATGACGCATGTTTTATTGAATTCTCAAAAGACTATGCTATTGAAACCAAATTAAAGAAACGAACAGTAACATTAACCCCAGAAAGAACAAAGAACTTGCCACCAAGTGCCAAACTCGTCTATAAAATATTATCATACGAAGGCAACTTAACCCAAAAAGAAATCGTCAACATGAGCTATTTACCAGAAAGAACAGCAAGGTACGCATTAGAACTCTTATTAAAGAAAAGATTAATAACCCAACAGCCTTATCTTAATGATGCCAGACAAACTGTTTATGGAGTTTGAGATTATATGTTGGGAAAAAGTTCTGAATTTTTATTCATAATTAGATATATCAAAACAAAATTTACTATTTCTTAAGTAGATTCCTAACACTGTTAACAATATCTCTTATTGAATCTGACCTAGAATTTTTTGCAAGTCTATCCGCAAAATATGGACTATATTCTAATAAATTCTTCCTTGAGATATTATGCCATATTGGTAATATCATTTTTTTGCCGTTATCTTCCTTCGCGAATAATCCATCCAATTCAAGTTTTGTCCATTTTTTTTCTTATTCAAAAAATTTTTAGAAAATACTACAATGCCATACCTTGAATTTACTAGTCCTTTATCAATTGAACTTCTTAAAGTATCTCCCCATTCCAAGACGAAATTATCGTACCATACCTTTATAAACCAAACCAATATCTGAATTTGGAATATGGGAGACTTTGATCGTAATTTTGACAGAAAGCGTTCTGGCAGGTCCAGGGGAAGAGATTCTGGAAGGTTTGACAGGGGACGTTCTGGTAGATTTGGCGGAAGAGGAAGAGATAGACGTTCTGAAAGGCATGAGATGCATTCAGCAATATGCGATAAATGCGGTAAGGACTGTGAAGTTCCTTTCAAGCCAACTGAAGGCAAGCCTATTTACTGCAATGATTGTTTTAAAGACAAAAGCAGGGAAGCTGGTTCAAGGTCCGAATCAGGAAAACAATCAAATGAAAACTTTGACCAGATCAACAAAAAACTTGACAAGATTTTAAAGATATTAGAAGCTGCACCGGTCGAAGAGAAAGAGAAACCAGAATTAAAAAAAGCAAAGAAAAAGAAATAACAATAACTTCTGATGAAGTGGATGTGAATTACAGTTAATCTTTAATATAACAAAATCTTCCTAATAAAAATGCAAGAAATATACAACCAAATAATAAACCTGGTAAAAAACAATATTTCCAATGTTAATGATAATCATGTCCAATTTTCTGATCCAAATTACAAACCATTCAATTTTGATAAAAATAATTTTCATGAAATAAAAAATATTGAATCAAACAATAAAATAGCGTTTATTGATGCTGGTTCTTCAGAAATAATAAAGTCATCGAACTTCTCATTGAACTTAATAAGAGTTTATTATACAATTTATCAGAACAATAAGAGAATTAATGCGAAAAAACAGGACTTCTATGCATTTGTTTATACAAAAAATATTGATGATGAATTATATTATAATGCTGAATTTATTGATTATAATTTAAAAAGTGATAATTACAATAATGAAAATAATAATTTAATAAAAAATGAAATAAAAAATAATAATGAAAAGAATATATTTCCAAATAATGAAGATTTATTATTAAGTTCATTGGATAAAACCATTAAACAAGGCATAACAAGGGCAAGCATTTCAAACATGTCCGGTGTAATCAGAAGATTTGCAGAATTAAAAGCAGCATCTAGTGTTATTGATTTATTAAACAATGATGATATTATTGTATTGGATGGTTCTTTACAATGTACTTTTACAAATGAAAAAAAATATTTTGAAAAATTATATGAAAAAGCATCAAATAAAAACATAATTATATGCGGATTAAGCAAAACAACAACCTTAATGACAGACAAAGGATCTTCGATAGCAAACGCATTAAATAAGCTCAATCAAAAAGGAAAATGGCTTTACAATCCTATTGCTGATATTAAAAGCAACCAGCATAAAGCAGAAATGTCTTTTGTAAAATTGCATGAAAGCTCAAAATATATTTTTAGGTTTGAAATCTACAAAGAGCAAAAACAGCACCTAAACAACATAATAAGCTTAATAGCAAACAACTGCAAGGATTCTGTTTTTATAGGCTATCCTTACGGCCTTATAGAAGCTGACAGAAATGCAAGAATATCCCACCAAGAAAAACAAATGCTCCTTACTCTCTTCTCAACAAAGCTTGGAAAAGACTGGGAAAAGATAAAGCAGTCAATAAGCAGCATCAATGCGCATGAAATTCTTGACAGCATAAGTTAAAAACATGGCCAGATGAAACTAAACAAAATCAGTATTCTCATCCTGATTATAATCTTTGCATTAGTTATAAGGGTATACCAGCTAAATGAACTTCCATCAGGATTCCATCTTGATGAAGCAATGACAGGTTATCATGCATACAGCATCTTAAAAACAGGCAGAGATTTCCGCGGCAATTTACTGCCGATTTTGATAGAAACCCATAATGAAGCTATGTACGCATATCTGGCTGTGCCATTCATATCCATATTTGATTTGAATGTTTTCTCAGCAAGATTGGCAGCGGCTGTTATAGGCACATTAACTGTTTTGAGCACATATTTATTTGCTAAAGAATTATTCAATAAAAAAGTAGGCCTTATTTCTGCATTTTTACTTGCAGTATCGCCCTGGCATTTGGTGGCTAGCAGATTTGGTTTACGGCCCATCTTGGTTCCCTTTTTTGTTACATTGGGTTTGTTTTTCCTTTTGAAATCTTTAAAAAATCCAAAACTATTTGTTATTTCAGCATTTATTTTCGGGCTTTTACTGCATACTTATACAGTCACTAAATTATTTGTCCCGTTAATGCTTATTTTGTTTTTCTTATTTTACCATAAGGAACTGATAATGTCATTTAAGTCCAATAAAAAAAAGTGTGTCCTTTCTATCATAATCTTCCTAATACTTGCTCTTCCGGCATATGGGGTTTATTTTTTTGGAGACGGAAATAAGAGATTTGATTCAATTTCAGTCTTTCAGGCCCCCAGACCAATACACCAGTTTTTCTCAAATTTGCTCAGTCATCTTTCACCTGATTTTTTATTTATTAGCGGGGATGCAAATTTAAGGCATAGTTTGCCTGGTTTTGGACAAGCAATGCTAGTTCTGATACCATTTATACTTCTGGCATTGTTCTTCTTTGCCTGCAAACAAAAGAAAGAGGGGCTTTTTCTTGTTTCCTCTTTTGTTATCGGAATAATTCCGGCATCATTGACTGCTGAAGGGATACCCCATGCTTTAAGGTCTATTGCGGCAGTTTCATTTCTCGAGATTATTGCCGCCTATGGAATCTTTTTATTGTACAAGTACCTAAAAAACAGGAAAAAATATATTAAAACAGCTGTAATAATTTTTGTTGGTTTATTATTGGCTTCTAACAGTGCGCTCTTAATCTACTCTTATTTCATAAAATACCCGCCAGTTTCTGAAGATTGGTTTCAATTTGGATTAAGAGAAGCAATAAGCTATGCTGAAGAACATTCTAAAGATTATGACAGCATTATTTTAACACGCAACATTGAAGTAGCATATGTTTTCCCATTATTCTTTGCTAAACTGGAGCCGTCAGAATTTCAAAAGTCTGGTAAAATGGGAAAATATGTTATTTGTACCGAAGATATTAATGAATGTTACGGATATAATGGAAAAAATCTGTTTATAGTAAAGCCTAATGAATTGTCTGATAAAGATATAAAAAAAGATATTCGCAATAAAAAAAATGAGGTTGTCTTAAAGATTGTTGAATAGGCTTATGTTAAGAATAAAATTAATTCATGATAAATAATGAATAAGGCGTTAATAACAAAAAATTATATAAACCCCAAAATTCAGGAAAAAATTATGTGTGATATAATAACTGTCGGCTCTGCTACTGTAGATGTTTTTGCAAGGACAGAGTTCTGTGAGATGCTTCATGGAAAACATAAAGAAGAATGTATTGCATATCCTGTAGGGGCTAAAATTCTAGTTGAGGAATTAAACCTGACAGTAGGTGGCGGCGGTACAAACACAGCAGTTGCACTCTCAAGATTAGGACATAAAGTTGCTTTCCTGGGAAAAATAGGTCTGGGACATAATTCTGAAAGAGTTATTAAAAAACTAAAACAGGAAAAGGTTGATACATCCTTAATCATCAAGTCAAAAAAAGAAAGAACAGGTTACTCAATAATCCTAGACAGCAAAAACCATGATCGAACAATCTTAACATTTAGAGGTTCTAACCACGATTTAAGATTTAATGAAATAAATTTAAAGAAATTAAAGACAAAATGGTTTTATTTCTCATCAATGACTGGAACCTCATTCAAAACTTTAGAAAAGATAGCAAACTATGCAGCTAAAAACAACATAAGAATTGCTTTTAACATAAGCTCATATTTGGCAAAAAAAGGAAAAAATTATTTAAAAAATATATTAAAAAAGGCAAATATTCTCGTATTAAATAAAGAGGAAGCAGCATTATTAGTGGGAAAAGGAAATACAAAGAATCTATTAAAAAAAATACAGAAATTAGGACCTGAAATTATAGCCATTACAGATGGCAAACATGGTGTCTATGTTTATGAAAATAGCCATATTTACTATGGAAAACCGCATAATATTAAAATTGTGGAAACAACCGGAGCAGGTGATGCATTTGCATCTTCTTTCTTATGTGGAATAATAAGAAAAAACAGCATAGAGTTTGCAATGAAGCTGGGAATGACTAATGCAGAATCTGTGATACAGCATCATGGCGCAAAGGAAAAACTCTTAAAATATAATGAAGCCTTAAGCATTATGAAGAAAATGCCAATAAAGGTAATTCTCAGAAAGATTTAAATATAAGATATTGATTCTTAGAGGCTATGACAAATCTGGCTAAGAATGGAAATTGGAAAAGTTTTAAGCTAGATGTATTCCCATACTTCTTTTTTTATTTTGGATAAGTCCTGGGAGATAACTGCACCTAAGGGCTCAAAACTCATATGTTTTGTTTCCTAAATCCCTGGAAAAGATTGTTAAGGTTTAGTTAAAAAAATAAAACAGAGGCAAAAAAATGATAATCGTGCTGAAACCAAAAACAAAGAAAAAGGAAATAGAGAGTTTAATAGAAAAAATAAAGAAAAAAGGGCTAAAGCCTGTTGCATTTGAAGGAGAGGAAAGAACAGCAATACACGTACTTGGTGATACAAAAGGAGAAATTGGAAATGGCTGGAGTTCTATACAATGTGTAGAAAAAGTAATGAGGATTTTAAAGCCTTACAAGCTTGCAAGCAAAGAACACCATTCCCAAAAAACTGTAGTCAGGGTAGGAGATGCAACAATAGGGGGCAATGATTTTGTAGTTATAGCAGGTCCTTGCTCAGTAGAAAACGAGAAACAAATAATGGAAGCTGCCAGGTTAATGAAAGACAATGGCATAAAAATAATGCGGGCTTCTGCAT
The DNA here is from genome assembly GCA_964650285.1 of uncultured Methanosarcinales archaeon. Lineage (GTDB taxonomy): Archaea > Nanobdellota > Nanobdellia > Woesearchaeales > GW2011-AR4 > JACPJP01. The sequence goes on from CAZYSP010000010.1 coordinate 23,142, forward strand.
TTAAACCCAGAACCTCTCCTTATTCTTTCCAGGGTATGGGAATAGAGGGCCTCAAACTCCTGAAAAAAGTAAGGGAAAAAATAGGCATTTTGGTAGAAACAGAGATAATGGATGTTAGGGATGTTGCTATTGCAGCTGAGCATGTTGATTTACTAAGAATAGGCGCAAGAAACATGCAGAATTTTGATCTGCTGAAAGAAGTAGGTAAGGTTAACAAGCCAGTTACCCTAAAACGAGGTATAGCTGCCACAATAAAAGAATTCCTCATGGCTGCTGAATACATCCTCATGAATGGGAATAAAAATGTTATTTTATGTGAGAGGGGCATAAGAACTTTTGAAACAGCATATAGAAATACCTTAGACCTGGCTGCTGTTGCTATACTAAAAAAAGAAAGTCATCTTCCAGTAATTGTTGACCCAAGCCATGCCGCTGGTAACAGGGATTTAATAGCTCCGTTATGCAAAGCATCTGCAGCTGTAGGCGCAGACGGGCTTCTCATAGAAGTGCACCCTAATCCAGAGGAAGCTTTAAGCGACGGTGCACAATCACTCTACCCGGAACAGCTAACTAGTTTATTAAAAGAATTAAAACCAATCTGCAATGCTGTGGGCAGGAAACTGTAAAATGGAAGAGATAAGGGTCAGAATACAAAGCAGGAGAAAGGATTATTCTATTTTTATAAGCGATGATATACTGCCCTTGCTCGCAAGCTTCATAAAAAAGAGCCATAGGGACAAAAGGGTTGTGATCATAACAGAAGCCAACGTCAAAAGCCTTTACGGAAAAAAGATCCTGAATGCACTGAAATCAGTGAATCCTTATCTGATTTCTGTCCCTGAAGGTGAGGCAAGCAAGACAAGGGAGACAAAGCAGAAAATCGAAGACATGCTGCTGGAAAAAAGATTCGGCCGTGATACAGTAATTATTGCTTTTGGCGGCGGAGTCATTGGCGACCTTGCCGGATTTACAGCCTCCACGTTCAACAGGGGGGTGCCTGTAACACATGTCCCTACAACATTGCTGGCAATGGTTGATTCTTCTGTTGGTGGAAAGACCGCTGTAGACACAAAGCACGGGAAAAACCTTATAGGATCCATTTACCAGCCTGACGCTGTCTTTACAGAGCTGGATTTTTTGGACACCCTTCCTAAAGAGGAATTCCTGAACGGCATGGCTGAGGTAATAAAGATAGCAATAACATCAGACAAAAAACTATTTTCATTCATAGAGAAAAATAATAAGCAAATCTTGGCAAAAGAAAAACAAGTTTTGCTGCATATAATAAAGAGAAGTATAGAGCTAAAAAGGGATGTTGTTGAGAAAGATGAAAAAGAGTCCAGATTAAGGCAAATCCTCAATTTCGGCCACACTTTCGGCCATGCTTTGGAAGCATGCTCTAATTACAAAATAAAGCATGGGTACTGCATAAGTCTGGGCATAGTGGTCGAAACCAAAATTGCTGCCTCAATAAGTAATCTAAAGCAAGAAGAAAAAAGAATTATTTCTCTGTTGGATAACTTTAACCTTCCAGTCAAATTAAAAAAAGATATTGATGAAAACAAAATAATTGAAATAATGAAAGTTGACAAAAAAGCAAGAAACCAAAAGCCAATGTTTGTGATTTTAAAGGAAATAGGGAAGATAAAAACAGAAAACAACAATTTCTCATTTGAAATTAAAGAAGATGTAATTAAAAAAGCAATTGAAGCATCGAAATGATCTGCATACCTATTACATCCCCAGACACGGAATCTGCATTAGCTGACATAAAAAAAGCAAACAATATTGCAGACATAATAGAGTTAAGGATTGATTACATCTCTAACTTAGATTTAAAAAAACTAATCGAAGCAGCAGAAAAGCCCGTAATAGCCACAAACAGGAGAAAAGCAGATAATGGGAAATTTGAAGGCAATGAAGAAGAAAGACTTGCAGTAATAAAACAGGCAATAGAACTAAATGTAGATTATGTTGATATAGAAATAGATTCAGACCATAATGACATAATTAAAAACAAAAAGAATTCCAAAATAATAATTTCCTATCATAATTTCAAAGAAACACCAACAAATATTGAAGAAATATTTAATAAATTGAAATCAGCTAATGCTTATATTATCAAAATAGTAACAACAGCAAATAAGCTAAGTGATAATCTAAAAATTATAGAACTAGTAAAAAAAAGCAAAAAGCCTGTTATTGGCTTATGCATGGGCCCATTAGGAGAAATAAGCAGAATACTTGCTCCGCTTTACGGCTCTTTCCTGACTTTCGCAAGCCTGGACAAAGGTAAAGAATCATCTCCAGGACAGATTCCTGCAGAAATTTTAAGAAATATCTACAGAATCAATGATATAAAACCTGGTTTTAAGATCTATGGTGTTATTGGAGATCCTATAAGCAAAAGCAAAGGATACATTATACATAATTCTCTGTTCAAGAAGGAAAAATTAAACAATATTTATCTTAGATTTCAGGTTGAAGATTTAAAAGAATTCATGGAAAATTTTTCAAATTTGTTGGCAGGTTTTAGTGTAACAATGCCCCACAAACAGCAAATAATCAATTATCTGGATGACATTGACCTAACTGCAAAAAAAATAAAAGCAGTTAATACAGTGGTAAATAAAGATGGAAAACTAATAGGCTACAATACTGACCTTATTGGCGCAATCAAAGCAATCGGAGCTAAAACAGAAATTAAAAACAAAAATGTAACTATTCTTGGTGCAGGCGGTGCTGCACGGGCCATAGCAGTAGGAATACTAGCGAAAGGTGGAAAAGTGACTATACTAAACAGAACAGTTGAAAAAGCAGAAAAGCTAGCTAAAGAACTTAATTGTAGTTTTGGCTCATTAAAAAATTTTGAGAGCGTTAAAACAAATATACTAATTAATGTAACCTCTGTTGGAATGTATCCAAATATAAATGCAACACCAATTGACACAAAATCCTTAAAAAATATTGTTGTTTTTGATGCAATCTACAATCCTGAAAAAACCAAATTGCTGCAGGAAGCTGAAAAAAATAACTGCATAATTATAGGAGGTAAAGAGATGTTCATTAACCAGGCAGCAGAGCAATTTAAAATATGGAGTGGAAAAGAACCAGACATAGAATTTTTAAGGAGTATTTAAAATGGAATTAATTATAAACAAAATAGAAAAATTAACTGGCCAAATAGAAATACCTGGCTCAAAATCACATACAATACGCGCAGTAGTTATAGCATCTTTAGCCAACGGAACCTCAAAAATTATTAACCCATTATTTTCTGATGATACAAAAGCAGCAATAAACGGCTGTAAAGCACTAGGAGCAAAGATTAAGCAGCAAGGAAACCTTATTCTAATAGAGGGCTTTAATGCAAAACCGCAGGAACCAAAAGAAAAGCTTGATATGCTTAACTCCGGGACATCAATTAACATGCTTACTTCTATAGCAGCCCTGGGCAATTTTAAAGTAACATTGGATGGGGATAATTCCTTAAGAAAAAGGCCATTACAACCATTGCTTGGTGCATTAGAAAATCTTGGCGTCAGTGCAAAATCCATTAATAATAACAATTGTCCTCCTATAGAAATACAAGGACCAATAAAAGGAGGCAAAACAGAGGTTGATTGCAAAAGCTCTCAATACGTTTCAAGTTTATTAATTTCCTGCCCATTAATTGAAAAAGATACTGAAATTATTGTAAAAAATTTATGTGAGATACCTTACATAAAAATGACTCTAAAATGGTTAGATGATTTTAATATTAAATATGAAAATAAAAATCTTGAATATTTCAAAATATATGGAAACCAGAAATACAATTCATTTGAAAAATCAATACCTGCAGACTGGTCATCAGCTGCATTTCCAATTTGTGCAGCCGCTATTACGCAATCAGATGTTTTAATTAAAGGCCCGGACATTAATGACACTCAAGGAGATAAAAAAATAATTGATTATTTGAAAAAAATGGGAGCTGACATTAACCTAGAAGAAAAAGGAATAAGAGTTAAAGGTAAGGAACTAAAAGGTTGTGAGATTGACCTTAATAAAACACCAGACTTATTACCAATAATGGCAGTAGTTGCATGTTTTGCCAAAGGTGAAACCAAACTAACCAATGTGGCTCATGCCCGGATTAAGGAAACTGACAGGATAAAGGTCATGCATGACGAACTTAAGAAAATGAATGCTGATATTACCGAACTGAAAGATGGGCTTGTAATAAGGCATAAAACTTTAAAAGGAGCCTCGCTTACAGGTCATTCGGATCATAGGGTGGTTATGGCTTTGTCTTTAGCTGGTTTAATAGCAGAAGGCAAAACAGTTATAGATACAGCAGAATCAGTATCTGTAACTTACCCGAATTATTTTGAAACAATGAAAGCTCTTGGAGCAAACTTTGGGGTGGGATAAATGATAGGAAATACATTTGGAAGATTTTTCCGTATAACAACATGTGGAGAAAGCTATGGTATAGGCAAAGGCTCTGGACTGTCAGTAATTGTTGATGGAATTCCTCCTGGATTAAAGCTAACAGACGCAGATATTCAGAAAGAGATGGACAAACGCAGACCTGGAAAAGGAAAATTAAATTCTCCAAGAAAAGAAACAGACCAGTGCCATATATTTGCAGGCATAGGCCAGGATGGTGTAACTACTGGAGCACCAATAGGAATAATCGTGTATAATGTTGACACCCAGGAAGTCCATATAAACCAGTATCGGAGCTATAAAGACCTCATTAGACCAGGACATGCAGAATATACTTATTTTGTTAAGTATGGTGAAAATGCTGACTGGTGCGGTGCTGGTCGTGCTTCTGGAAGAGAAACTGTAGGCAGAGTAGCAGGAGGTGCAGTAGCCAAATTCATATTAGCCAAAGAAGGAATAGAAGTAATAGCTTACACCAAAGAATGCATGGACATAAAAGCCAAAGAAATGAGTTTTGATAAAGCAAAGAAAAATTATAGGAAAAATGAGATAAATTGTCCTGATTTAGGGGCAGCTGAAAAAATGATCAAAAAGGTAACAGAAATAAAAAATCAGGGAGATACTGCTGGTGGTATAGTTGAGTTAAGAATTAAAGGAGTTCCAGCCGGCTTAGGTGAGCCTGTGTTTGATAAACTACAATCAATCTTATCCCATGCCTTAATGTCGATAGGTGCAATTAAAGGCATTGAGTTTGGTGCAGGTTTCAATGTAGCTAATATGAAAGGCAGTGAAAATAATGATCGTCCTTATCTTGAAGGTAAAAAAGTAAGGTTCAGAACAAACAATGCAGGCGGGATTTTAGGTGGCATTAGTAATGGTGAAGAAATTGTAATAAAACTGGCCGTAAAACCTACACCAACAGTCTCTGTTGAGCAGCCAAGCATTAATATGAAGACCATGAAAGAAGAAACATTAAGCCCAATAACAAGACGCGACCCAACATTACTTGGCAGAATTTATGCAGTAGCAGAAGCAATGGCAGCATGCGCAATATTAGATGCTTTATACATGTATCGTGGCTATGACAATATATGCAGAATAAACAATCCGTGGAGGGCTAAATGATGCAAAGCCTTGAAGAATTAAGAAAAGAGATTGACAAAATAGACAATGAAATTATTAGTTTGCTAAGCAAAAGAAAAGATCTAATCAAAGGAGTAGCCGAGATAAAAAAAGAATTAATCAAGCCAATATTAGACGAAAAAAGAGAAAAAGAAATTATTGGAAGATTAAAAACAAAGGCAAAAGAAAAAGGATTGGATGAAAATTTCATTATTTCATTATATGATATTATTTTAAAAAATTCTAGATATGAACAAAAAATTAATGATTAATTTACTATGGAAATAGGAATTATTGGTTTTGGAAGGTTTGGAAAATTACTTACAAAATACCTGGCACAGGACTTAAAGGTTTATGTTTTCAATAGAAGCGACAAAACCAAAGAGATTAAGGAAAATAATGCTATACCTGCTTCTCTTGAAGAAGTTTGTAAAAAAGATGTTGTAATTCCTTGTGTACCAATATCTCAATTTGAAGGTGTATTAAATAAAATAAAAAATTTATTGCTAGAAAACTCGTTGGTTGTTGATGTATGCTCTGTAAAGGAATATCCTGTTGAGTTAATGAAAAAAATACTTCCTGAAAAAGTGCAAATCTTGGCAACCCACCCTGTTTTTGGACCTGATAGCGCTGCTGAATCTTTAAAAGGAGCAAAAATTGTCTTATGCAAGGCCAGAATACCTGATGACTTGTATGAAAAGATAAAATCTATTCTCAAGGAAAAAGGTTTGGTTGTTATAGAAACCACTCCAGAAGAGCATGACAAAGAAATTGCAAAATCCTTGCTCCTAACACATTTTATTGGCAGGGGTTTAATTGACATTGGAGTAGCTAATCTTGAGATTGATACAGAAGGGTATAAAAGGCTGGTGTACGTCCTGGACACGGTCAAAAATGACACTAACCAGCTTTTTGAAGACATGAATAAATACAATAAATATTCTAAAAAAATCAGGGAAGATTTTATTAAATCCTTAAATAAAATTGACGATGGATTAAAAAAATGAAAATAGCTTATCAAGGAGAAAAAGGCGCATATAGTGAAGCTGCTATATACAAGCATTATAGGAAAGATGTGGAAACAATTGGTTTTGAGACATTTGAAGATGTTTTTGAAGCTGTAAAAAATGGCAAAGTTGATTATGGTTTTCTTCCTTTTGAGAATACAATATCTGGCTCTATTGCTGAAAATTATGATTTGCTATTAAAAGAGGATGTCTTTGTAACTGCAGAAGTTTTTTTAAAAATAAGCCACAGTCTTTTATCCCACAAAGGAAACAAACTTGATAACATAAAAAAGGTGTATTCGCATCCATACGCACTCCGCCAGTGCCACGAGTTCTTAAAGAAACATAAAATAAAACCTATTCCAGAGTATGATACAGCTGGCTCTGCAAAGATGGTTAGAGAAAGAAACAAAACAGAAGAAGCTGCTATTGCTTCTGAACTATGTGCAGAAATATATGATTTAGAGGTCTTAAAAAAAGATATAGGGACAAATAATAATGCCATTACTAAGTTTTTCGTCTTTGTAAAAAAAGATAAAGTTCCGAAAGATATTAAAAAAGAAAAAACAAGCATCGTCTTTAAGTCAAAACACTATCCAGGGGCATTAGTAAATTGTTTGCAGAGATTGTCTAAAAATAACATCAATATGACCCAGCTTGAATCCAGGCCAATAATGGAAAATCCTTGGGAATACATATTCTATGTTGACTTTATTGGAGGCTTAGATGATGAAAATGTAAAGCTGGCCTTAAGCGAGATGGAAGCTGCATCAATATTTGTTAAAGTGTTGGGGAGTTATCCTGAAGGGAATAAAAGTTAAATGATGGATTAATATTGTTCTAAGAATTCTCTACTTAAAAATAATAAAGTTTTATATACAGCTCATTCTAACCACAGGTTCAGAATGAGGAGCTTAAGAACAATAGATGATAAGATACGAGGACCTAGTAAACAATTTACTATTACACATATAAAATATGCTGGCCTTGGTTGGGACACAGAATCCATTCTAAACACTGCTAACAGTCCAGATACAACTACTACTTTTGGTGCGGTAAACACTGTTACATATTTTGATATTTATCAGCTTTATTGGGTAATTGCAAAAACTGATAGTCAAGAATTATTTACTCATTATGGTGTTTGTGAATCGTGTATACTAACAAACCCTATATTAAATTCTGAGGAGAGAGAGTCGGTTAGGGAGAAGATTATGGAAGTCAAAAAGAATTTTAAAGAGATTTTACAATTAGGATTTGATGTGAAATTCGTTGAGGATATCTTATTTAAACCCAAAATGGAAGAACTGACAGATTATATTGGTCAGCACCCTACACAAGGCTTAACTTTTAACATGAGAACAAAAAGTGATGGTCTTCCCAGCAATATTCTTCAAAAGGCTTATGAAGCTTTGCCTAAGTGATGCAAAAACATTTAAATAACCTTTTCTTTATTCTCCTATAAAAAGAGGTATTGCTTAAATGAGCAAAAAAAAAGAGTTTATTCTATGGTTTAAGGATTTAACAATAAATGATGTTCCTCTTGTTGGTGGAAAAAATGCTTCTTTGGGAGAGATGTGCAGGAATTTAATAAAAAAAAGAATTAACATACCAGATGGTTTTGCAGTTACTGCTTACGCTTACAGGTATCTGCTCAAAAAGACCAGAATTAAAAGCAAAATAAAGCAAATTCTTTCAGATTTAGATACACATGATATGTATAATCTTGCTGAAAGAGGGAAAAAAGTAAGAGAAACAATTCTACAAGCAGAACTTCCTCAAGAATTAAAAAATGCTATAACCCATGCTTATAAAAAATTATGCAGGAAATATGGTCCAAACACTGATGTTGCTGTAAGAAGCTCTGCTACTGCTGAGGATCTGCCAGATGCAAGTTTTGCAGGACAGCAGGAAAGTTATCTCAACATTAAAGGAGAAAAAGCTTTACTAGAAGCGTGCAAGAAATGTTTTGCTTCTTTATTTACTAACAGAGCTATCTCTTATAGGGTTGATAAAAGGTTTGATCATTTTAAGATTGCATTAAGCATTGGCATTCAAAAAATGGTGAGAAGCGATTTAGCAAGTTCTGGTGTGATGTTTTCCATTGATACAGAAACTGGTTTTAGGAATGCTGCACTTATTACAGGGTCTTACGGTTTAGGAGAAGATATTGTTAAGGGAACTATAAATCCTGATCAGTTTTATGTCTTTAAGCCTAATTTGAAAAAAGGTTTTAGGCCAATAATAAGCAAAAAATTAGGACCAAAGAAGATAAAAATGATTTATAGCAAAGCAGCAACAAAGAATGTTAAAGTACCAGAGGATGCTAGAAATAAATTCTGCATAAATGATGATGAAATTTTACAATTGGCAAAATGGGCAGTTATAATTGAAGACCATTACTCAAAAAAAGCCAGTAAGTTTAAGCCAATGGACATTGAGTGGGCAAAAGACGGCAAAACAAAGCAGCTGTTTATTGTTCAGGCCCGTCCAGAGACAGTACACAGCCAAAAAGATGTAAACATTCTTGAAGAATATAAATTAAAAGAAACTGGACATGTTATTGTTTCTGGATTAAGTGTAGGCAGAAAGATAGCATCTGGTAAGGCTCATGTAATAAAAAGTGTTAATGACATAAAAAGTTTTAAGCCTAGTGAAGTATTGATAACAGAAAGGACAGATCCTGATTGGGAGCCGATAATGAAGAGTGCTTCTGCAATTGTTACAAATAAAGGTGGCAGAACTGCTCATGCAGCAATAGTAGCTAGAGAACTTGGAATCCCTGCAATTGTAGGAACAGAAAATGGCACAGAAATCATAAAAACAGGTATAGATGTCACAGTAAGCTGCGCAGAAGGTGAGGTAGGCAATATTTACAAAGGACAACTGAAATTTAACATTCGCAAGATTAACTTAAAAAAAATAAAAAAGCCAAAAACAAAAATAATGATGAATGTTGGCAATCCTGACCAAGCCTTTGAATTCTCTTTTATACCGAATGATGGTGTTGGCCTGGCAAGAGAAGAATTCATTATAAGCTCTTATATCAAAATCCATCCGCTGGCATTATTGCGTTATAGCAAGCTCAAAGATAAAAAAGCAAAAGAGATTATTAATAAATTAACCCATGCTTACAAAAACAAGGTCGATTATTTTGTGGAAAAACTTGCTCAGGGTGTTGCAATGATTGCAGCCGCTTTTTACCCAAAAGAGGTAATCATAAGAATGTCTGATTTTAAAACAAATGAATATGCCAACCTTATAGGTGGAAAAGAATTTGAACCAGAAGAAGACAACCCTATGCTTGGCTGGAGAGGTGCTTCCAGGTATTATGCTGGAAATTATAGAGAAGCATTTGGTTTGGAATGCAGAGCTATGAAAAAAGCAATAGAAGAAATGGGCCTGACAAACATAAAGCTCATGATTCCATTTTGTAGGACTATTGAAGAAGGCAAGCTTGTTATTAACGAAATGAAAAAACACGGCCTAGTCCAAGGAAAAAATGGCCTGGAAATTTATGTTATGTGCGAGATACCTTCTAATGTTGTTTTAGCTGATGATTTTGCAAAGATTTTTGATGGATTCAGTATAGGCAGCAATGATTTGACGCAGTTAACTCTTGGCCTAGACCGTGACTCAGAACTCATAAGCAGACTTTATGATGAAAGAAACCTTGCTGTCAAAAGACTCATTTATGAGGTCATACACAAAGCAAAAAGAAATAATAAAAAGATAGGGATTTGTGGCGACGCTCCAAGTACATTCCCAGAGTTTGCTCAATTTTTAGTAAGATGTGGTATAGATTCAATTTCTTTAAATCCTGATGCTGTTATAAAAACTACTCTATCAGTACAGGAAATAGAAAAAAAGTTGAAAAAGAAAAAGGCTTAGAGTTTAAAAATTTAATTGTTTTTAAATCACTTATTTTCCATATAGAAAACTATAAATACTATTTGTTAAACTTAATGTGTATGGCAAAAGGTCGTCCAGTAAAATCTGAAATAAGGCAGAATATAGTTGAAATTCTCTATTTTATGAAAGAAGGTTATGGTTACGAAATCTATAAAGCTTATGTTGCAATATTCCCGAAAGTCACTATGAGGAGCATTTACTATCATCTGCGCAAGGGTGTTGATTTAAACGAGTTTAAGGTAAGCAAAGTGGAAAAAGAAAAAGGAGAATACTCCTGGGGTCCAGAAGCAGAAAAAATCTATTACAGCCTAGAAAACAATGCAAAACCTGTTGGTAATGAAAAAGCCAAGGAATATTTTGAAAAGAAGAAATAATTCTATTTAATCTTTCCCATTCCAATATTTCCTAACCCCTGGCCACCAATATCAGAACCTCCAACTCCAGTATCTCCCAATCCAGATTCTGCAGGAGCAGGTGGAATAATTTTTCTTAAGATTACTTCTAATATCAGGATTATTATGTAGAGTATAATTAAATCAATAACCACCCAAAGATTTATAGTAATAAGGCCGTGTGTCCACAAGACTGCTATTCCAGAAAGATAATAAACAACTGTAGGAGACGCAAACACAAAGAATATTTTTTCTTTTATTTTGTGGGTAAATGAAATAAAAATCAGAAAAATGGAATAGACGGTAATAACAACTACAACAATAAGCTTGTCTATGCTGAATAAGTCCGAACCTTTTGTAAATAAGGCTTTGAGGATTATTACAACAATCCAGAATAAGTTTAATCCATTTCCCAATGCAGTATTCCATCCCAGATTTTCCCTTTTATACATGCCAAAATAAACTTCAAGAACAAGCCAGAACATGATTATTGGCGCCAAAAGCCACCAAATAGTGAGATCTTTAAACGGTGCTGAGAATATTTCTCTAAATCCATCCAATATATTTGGCCAAATATCAACCATATCGTATTTTATTGATTAATTTTTTATAAATATTGTTATTTCAACTAAGACCTATAAAAGAAAAAATTGAAAGGTATATCTTATTACTAAAGCAAAAAGTAAGGTAAATATAAAAAATACTCCAATTAACACCCATAATTTATTTGCTTTCTTAGCATCTTTAAAATTTTTTTCTAAAGCTGTTTTTAACATCCTGCCACCATCTGTAATCATTAAAGGCAACAAATTAATCAGGCCTATCATTAAATTAATTAAGAAAAGCCATTTTATTAGACTCTTTAACCAAAAAAATGGGACACTAATTGACTTATATTCATCTTTTATTCTTCTCTCGTTCCTTATATCTTGAATCCCCATAAGACCTGTTTTTGGATTATCTGGTGAGGGTTTAGCAATAAGTGTAAATGTTCCATTTGTTGTATCAAGCGTTAATTCTTGATTGGGTTTAAGTATACCTATTTCATCAGAAAAATCCTGGTATGAAAGAACCTCAACTCCATTCACTTCATTAATTATCATCCCTGGTTTCATACCTTGTTTCATTGCAGAAAAATCATCCATTACGTCATTAAAAGAAAAACCAATTGGATAGGTGATTTTTTCTTCAAAAGGCGCAGATAAATTTGGATTTGAAACATAAGGAAATAATAATAAAATTATGAATGCTAAGATAATATTAGCCATTGGTCCTGCTGCGAATATTGAGTATTGAACGACATCTTTTTCTTTTATCAATTTTTTTTCGTCTGGTTCAACAAAAGCAATGGGGAATATAGGCAATAATATTGAAAAAACTCCAATACCACTAGATTTAATTGGTATATTATGTGCTCGTGCTAATATTCCATGTGCAAATTCGTGAATTAAAACTGTAACAAAAATCGCAATTAAGAAATGCCAAAACGATAAATATCCTAATCCGGGTATATTTGTTAATGGTAAAACCAAACTAACTCCTTGGGAAGCTTCTTTAGGGGAAAGGAACAAGTTAAATAATAAAAATATCATATTTATTGAAATAAAAATCATCCCGTAAAAACCAAAACCAATAAAACAATATCCAAGCAACTTGATTAATTCTCGAAATCTTGAGGCAAACCTGTCCATAAACTTTAATCCAAATTCAGTTCTCCATAATACTGCATATAATAATGGAAGCTTTGAAATTTTTAATAAAATTTGAAAATCAAGTTTTTTTCTATTTATGATCACCAAAAATCCAGTAATCACAATAAAAAGGATAGCACTTAAGGTATCAAAATTAACATATTTATTAAAGAAAAAAATTGAGAATGAAAATAATAAAATTGCTGGTAACAGTATAATTGATTTATTTTTCATTATCAAAAATGAAATTTAGTTCTTTTTAAATATTGCTATTTCAAAATTAATAAGAAACTACTTTTTCCTAACTGCCCTGAATTTTTTGCCCTGGCATCTTCTGCACTTTACTCTGCCCTGGATTATCTTCATGTTCTGGGATCTTATTTTAGTACTGCATTTTTTGCAAACAAACACATTCAAAAACTTTCTTGCATGACTCTCTGGAAATTTTACCATTTAAACCACCTGTTTAAATGGTAAAGCTCAGAAATTTTTAATTTCTGTTGTTTAACCATTTTAAGCTTTTACCTGTTTCATTACCTTATCATTCAGTATTACCCAATACAAAACATTTAAGCCTTCAGCAACCTGGCCTTTAAGCTCTTCTGGAATCTTTAAATCAAATGTTTCATATGTCTCAGAATCCATTACATTGGCTGTATCATCCTGAACAGATAATACTTGTGCTGACTTTTTTTCAATTATAGGAACTTCAACATTATCATGTCCGGGCATTACCACAATTCTCTTTTTTTCATCTACAATACCTACTGCAGTTAATCTTACTTTTGCATGGCCATGCTTACCTGGCCTTGAAACCTGCGTATCAACAACCCTGCATGCAGCATTTTCCAACACAATATAGCTGCCTTTTTGTAAACTGCCGACACTTTGTATCTTTGTTGTCATAAAATCACCAATTTTTAATAGTTAACAGAAGATGAAGATTAATATTTATAAATGTTTAGATTCAACTTTTTGCTGCAAGCTTTATGTCACTTGCCTTTACTGTCACGCGACCTGCATGCTTTGCAAGGTTAACCGCTTTTGTAGCTATACCATCTGCAAGATCCTCAACAGTATTCTTTAAAGCAACTTTTGCCTTATCTGATACTCTATTAGCTCCGGACTGCTTAAGTATTTTTTCCATTGCTGCCAAAGGAAGAAGCTTTGAACTTGAACTCATTGTACCACCCAATTGTATAAGTCTGAGAACAGCTGGTTATATTTAAAGGTTTTGAAAATTCTACGAATTTTCAAATACCCAGAAAACCGAGTCAGTTTATCTGTTGGTTTTCGCTGGTTTTGAATATCAAAACCACCCAAACCTTATCCTTCTTTTCTGCCTCATCAAACCTTTAATCCTTTCCTCCATCTCTTCGCTGTTCTCAAAACTTTTTTCCATTTGTCTAAACTCGTGAGTATGGTGGAAAGTTCTTCCATTCCTATTATGAAATTTATATTTTTTGTGCAATACCTCATGGTACATGACATAATCCAATAAAATTTTATCAGTACTAAGAACGCGACTTACAGAAATTGTATCAGTTCCATATTCATAAGAGCCTAATCTTCTTATAGAATTGTGCCATGTTAAATTTGGCTTCTCTATTAAACCAAAAAAATATTTTTCATTTATCTTATCAAAAGATTCTTCCAATACCACATCATTATTAATTTTTGGTATACTTATATGCAGGTTTTTCATAAAACTATTATACAGATCAATATTTGTAGTTTTCTTTTTTTCCTTGAAAATCTTGAGCATTAACCCCTGTATAAGCCCAATCTGTATTTCTCTGCTTACTTTTCTCCATTTCTTGCTTAAATTAAAATATAAAGAATCTCTGATATATCTTACATTAGCATTGTAAGGCTTGAATTTGTCTGTATATTTGATTTTTAATTCATAATCTTTTAGATTTTTTCCTGGAAATAAAGTTGTAAATGCTTCTTCTACTAATTTCATTTTCAATCATTAATTTTTATTTTTTATTTTGTCGTTCACAATTATTTGCTGAGTCATTATTTTATTTTTACACATAATACCATTTTGGCATTGAAAATTATTATTAATAAATAATCATACGTTTTGCATTGCTTTTTGAGCTCTTGCGTCGCAGTAATGATGTTTTTTGTTTTTTATTGGTATTGATTTTTTAATTATTTTTATTATTGTCATTATTTTTTATTTATTTATTGCGTTTTATTTTTAAATTGTAAATAAATTTTAATTTTAATCAAATAATTGTGATTGTGTTTCTTAACTTATTGTTTTTTAATTATTGTAACTAAGAACTGCCAACCTCATATCTTAAAATAGCAGCAGCCTTGCCCATATTCTTTAATTGTACTCCTTCTGAAGTTTCAGTAGAAATAATCTTGACATCTGTACCGACTTTTTTTGTCTCACTTTCAAATTCCTCTATTTTTTTATCATCCAGTTTCTCTGACAGCAGTAATGTATCAACTACCCCGAGCTTTAAATTCTTCATTACCTCATCAACACCATAAGAAACCATTCCAGGCTTTGTTGATAATAGCTCAAAAAACCTCCCAACAATTTTCTTCTCTGCAATAATTTCCTCTTTTGCTAATATGTCCTCGCTTTTTTCTACAAGCTCCTTTAACCCAAAATCACTTGTATAGCTTAAATCCTTAATAGCAATTATCTTATTCTTTACTTCTGTTGTTATATGGCCTGAGTCTATAAAATCATATTTTGTTGGTCCAGGACCTCCAACAATTATACCTTTCAAATTTTTATTGCCCAAAAAATGACTTTTCATGTACTCGGCTACTTTCTTAAAGTGATCTTTTTTTGCACCTTCCCTTAATCTTTCAAATCTTGCAGCTGAATTATGCACAAATACTCCATTTGCGATAAAATTTTGGTCTTTTACAGATATATCAATCATATCTACAGTTTTATTTATTATATCTATATTCTTTATTTTGATTGGTAAAATTGGTAAATCACATATTTCCTTCAATTTTTTATAAAGATTTTTGTCTTTAATATTCTCCAATATAGAATTTTTAAAAATCTCTTTACTCATCATTCTCTCATTCCTAAAAAAATTGTTCACTTTTGGAAATATTTCCAGATTATAGCCTGCTTTTTCTATTATTTTTCTTATCTTAGAACCGGGCATTATTATTTGTCTTATGTATGATGTATCAGATTTTTCATTGATTATTGAATCAAGTTTTTTAGATTTTATAGTAGATGTGAATCCTATTAGATTTCTAAATAGAATTAATGATTTTTTTTCAGTAGTATCTATAGTAAATCTTGGATTTTTGCTATATATGTTAACTTTATTATCGTATTCATGTAATGAGCTGATAATACCAAATCTTAATAGCAAAATTTGAATCTGACGAGCTAATATTTTATTATTTATACCCAATGCAATTTGCCCACGAGTAGACATATAACCTTCTGCATCAAATAAACCCTTTAAGAAAGACGCAACAGCATTATCTTTAGACTTAAGAATTTTATCTGGGATTTCTGAGTTCAAAGCTTTCTTAATTTCAGGAAATTCATTTCTAATTAACCCTACTAATGGTCTACTCGTAAATCTCAATTGATGATAATTTTTACTTTCTCTAAATTTATAACTAGAATTCATATTAAAAAATTTGTCGAATTTCTTTTTATAAGCTAAAGCAACTTCTTTATTTTGTTCAAAGAAAGTTATTCTATCATCCTCTATGCATCCATCACCTATGTAATAACCAAGAAACTGTGCAAAACTTTCATCTATGTGGTTAGGCAATTTAACAATTCCATACATATACGGTTTACAATATTTATATAAAAATTTTTCAAAATTTAAATTTAAAAAATTACACAATTTTCCTAATAGATCTCGTTTAATATTTATTTTTCCCAATTCAATAACAGATATTCCTGTTTGAGTTATACCTAATTTTTTAGCTAGCTGTCTTTGATGTAATTTTTTTCCTAATCTTTTTCGTCTTAATAGTTCTTTCCCCTCTTTATTTATTGTAAAAGAGTTATAATATTTTAATGAGTTCAAATTTTGCATTTCACCTTTAATATTAATCTTTTCAGGCATAATCAAATTGTCTCCTTCTTTTAATTCTTCTGCAGCTTTTTCAATAATTCCATCATTAGTAACTACAAAAAACAAATGATCTTTAGAACACTCTATCTCAAGGCGAGGATTTTTAGTAATAATCTTGTAAATTTGATTCTTCTTTATATTCCATTTATCCAAGATGTTCGAATTCCGAATTGAGTAATTGTCCATAATCATACTCTTAACATTATGTGGATTATGAACAATCTTAATTTTGGGAATAGAACCATCGGATAATAGGATTAAAGAATCTTTTACAAGGCATTGACCTCCAGCTCGTGTTTTTCCAGGAACCTCAGAATGTGTCTTTAGTAAAGGTATTATTGTCTTGCTCTTAAGATAAGCAATGTTTGCATCTCTCCTGTCAACAATAACAAGCCCGTAAACTTCCTTTGTCTCGAGCATGTCCCTCAATAAGTCAAGAACAAACTCTTTGTCGCATCTGTAAATTCTTGTCTTTAAAGGCAGCGGAGGTTCAATACTCCAAACTTTAAAATCCTGCTGGCCTTCTCTTTCTGCAACATTTCCTGAAAAAACCGCTAAACCGTTTTCTGGAGTTCTTTTATATAAACGTAAATGCTGCGTCATCCTTTCCAAAGCATTAATAACATTTTTCCTTGTTGCAGCAGATTTTATATTGGTAGCAGTACCCTTTTCCTGCTCCAGATGATTAATAATCTTTATGATATCATAGTCTTTTGGAACGTAAACTGACACAAGCTCTGTATGCCTGCCTTTATGCTTCTCCAGTTCTTTTATGAACTTCTTCAATTGGTACTTTTGTTTTTCGGTTATTTGTATCTTGACCACTATAGTTGATTTAGAGGTATAACTAATAAAAGGAAGAACAAGTCATGCACTTATTTTATTTTTCTTATTGTTTTGCATATGATACCAATAAACTGCTTTATTTATAAATATTTTTATTAATAAAGGCAAAAGTTCAGTAAATATAAGATTTTTATAAGGCGTTAAGTTTAAATATTAGTTATTCAATAGTCTATTATCAAACTTAACGCTTTATAAAAAACGAGGTGTAATCAATGAAAATTCTCAAGCATGATAAATCCCAAGCAGCCATGGAATTCTTGATGACTTATGGCTGGGCTATTCTGATTGTTTTAGTTGCTATTGCTGCATTGTCTTATTCCCGTTTTTTAAGCCCAGATACATTCTTGCCTAGCAGATGTCAGTTGCCTGCAGGTATTGCATGTACGGATTTTAAGGTAACTCCAACCACTGTAGATGTTGTTTTGAGAAATGGTCTAGGTTTTGATACTACTGGAGTGACTGTTGCCGTGACTGGTTGTACAACTTCCTCATCTGCCAGTTTAAATAATGATCAGCAAATAATATTCCAAGCTACAGATTGCTCATTAACAAGCGGCAGTAAATTCTCTGGAGATGTTAATGTCAGTTACACAAATGCAGACACCTCATTAACGCACAAAGTCCAGGGAACAATAACAGGAAGAGTAGAATAAGTATTATTTCTTTTTTTATTTATTTTTTAGTTTTTTAATACAACGCATAATAGGATTCCTACTACAAAATATACTTAATTCTACCATTTTAATCCTCAATATAGTGGATTTTCCTCTACCTCAACTATAATTGTGGCTTATTCGGCTTTTATTGTGCCAGAAACAGCATAACAATAGGACTCACAAACCAAAATAATAACTTGATGATAACGATGCAAAACAATTGTTTGTTGCTTTTCGCTGCCCAAATGAATTAAAAATATAATATTGAATAATGACTCAACAAATAATTGTAAATAGTTAATAAAAAAATAAAGAAATTGTTTAAACCTGTTTTTTCTTCTTCTGATAAGCAACTATCAGCACTATTCCTAATATTATAACTATTAATGCTATAATCCATGCTATAGGTGCTTTGCTCGGTGCTACAACTGGTGTAGGAACCTCAACTTCTTCTGGTGGTGCAACCTCTTCTGGTACTTCCTCAGGAGGCACTTCTTCTGGAACTTCTTCCTCTACTACAACACCGCTCTTTGTACCAATAGCAAATGAGCTGAATCCAGGTGTTTCTGCTTCATAATTGACATAAGTATCATCTGTTCCTGTTACACTTGTAGCTAACTCATTCCACTTGTCACCTTTATACCTGTACAATGATATATCTCCTGACGCCAGGCTGTTTTCTGTTAACCATACTTTTGTAACCCTAAAGCCTACTTTAAAGGTGCCTGCATCAGCATCTGCTATATTCTTCTTATTGATCCTTAGATACTGATAGACGTTTGCTGTTGCCTCTGTTGAGACTGGATTTTCTTTCAAGGCTTGGACCTCTAAATCTACATTCTTTAGCTCGGATTTAACATCACTAACAGCAACACTGGTTATTGCTATCGTTGCTTTATCTACATCTAAGCTAAATGATGATCCTGCTGGAACTGCACTCCATACCTGTGCTTTTGAATCTGCAACAGTGCTTACAGCTGCTGCTCCTCCTCCACCACCACCTGCTGC
>CAZYSP010000011.1:0-37660 GCA_964650285.1 uncultured Methanosarcinales archaeon
GCTGTATTAATTTTTAATTTGTCATTATATCTCAAATCTTTCTAAAAACAAATTGTACAACTGCCCCTTTCCTAAAATAGGATTCAAATAAATCACTGATTACAAAAATTGGAAAGGTTATCTTAAAAAACATGGACTGCAGAAATAGATTTAACTTTGAGTAATCCTTTATATAATCTTTATTTCCCTTAAGATATTCATATAGAACATCCCTTTTTTTGATAATGCAGTTCAAAATGCTTTGTTGCATTCCGTAGGGATTATACTCTATGCTGTAATGGATTTGGCTTATAAGATTAAATCCGTATTTCTTCATTTCTGCAAAAAAATCATTAGGTTTAAAAAAAAATAAATGCCTGGGAGGGTCTAAATGAATCCATTTTCCCTTAAATATCCTGCTTTGAAAGCTGTCTATGTTGGGAAATGATATTATAAGTATTCCTTTTGGCTTAATTATTTTGGAAACAATATCTAAGGTATTTTTAGGCTCTGTTAAATGTTCAAAAACCTGAAAGAGAGTAATTGCATCGAAACTATTATGTGGAAAATCATTAGCATCTAGTTTTCCTATCTTCAACTTAATTTTTCCTGATTTGGATGTCCGCTCAGCAGCTTTTCCCTGCATTTCAGTACCGTAAAGCTTAAAATTTCCCTTTTTGTCTAGCATATTCAGGAATTTGCCATTTCCACAACCTATATCCAGTACTTTTCCATTTTTCCCTAAATATCGCGCCAGTAATGTGGCCCTTTGGTTCCTGAAATAATCCAGGACTATCTCTATTAATTTGTTAAACTTCTCGCTACCTCCCCCATAATAAGAATCATCATACGCCATCAAAAGCTGTTTTCTGTTAGGGCGTGGGCTAAGAAAAATTGCTTTACACATCACGCACTGGTTAAGATTATAATGATTTCCATATATGTCACAAGTCTTATAGAGAATCTGACTGTATTTTTTTTTGCAATATCCGCAAGGATTAGACTTATCAATTTTTTTAGTCATTTTACTTTGTAAAAGCTTTTTTTATGTAATTGGTCATAAGCTATATCCTGAATATTACTGCGCCTTGATTCTGAAACACCGGTGTAAAAAATCCAGATTCTGCAATTTGTTGTATTTTATTGTTTGTCTTGTCAGCTCCGAAGGCTCTTGAAGTTTGCCCATCTATTACAACATATTCATATCCTTTACTTTTTAACCAATTATAATTTTCTTGGACACTTTGATTAAAGCCCTGTTTCATATAATCTCTAACATCTTTGCACCAATGGCATGTATACATATCCATACCTATAATCGGCCCATTATTCACAAAAGTAAACACACGAGAATCTTTTGGTAGATTATCTTTTATCCATACATATGCTCCTATTTCCTCTCCAGAAGTCCAGAATGCACCCGGAGGCCATGTAGCAGTATTTACTGCTATTTTTTGTTGTGTAGATGTAAAATATATGCCAGTTAATAAAATCAGGAGTATACCGTATTTCCCAATATTTCCTATAGATTTTTTGGACATGCTCATAAGATTGAGTGCTCCTTCAGCAGCTAAAATACACACAGGTATTGCCAAGAGCATCCATGCCCTAAACGGTGATAATTTTATTGTAAATCGCGAGGCATTGACTGCATAAAGCGTAAAAATAAACCAAACAAGTGTTATCACAGCCCATTGATTTTCTTTCTTAAGCAAATCCTTATATTTCAGGAGTAAGAATATTATGGCAATTATTGTCAGAATAGATAAGAAAATACCAATTCCTATGGGGTTGTTTATCATATTCTGTTTTTGCGCTATAAAGAAATCTTTGAGAGTATAAATTCTGTCACCTGTGCCTCTTAAGGCAGTTCCAAGACCAAATTCTTTCACATACCCGATATTAAATCCAAGTCCTTGTATTGTTCCCGTTAACCCATATTTCAGTATCATTGGAAACCACCAAAATAAAAATGACAAAGACAATCCAAGTGCACCTGCCGCAATATGCCATATCAACAACCTCCTTTCTAAAATAATTTTAGTCAAAACGTACAAGACAAAAAACAAGCCGAAATATGTAGAGTGTGTTGGGGTAGCAGTAAGCACAGTTACCATACTAAAAGCAGCAACTATCCACCATTTAACATCATACTTCATTCTTTCAAGAGCATAAAAAACAACAAAATACAATGGAACAGCTATAGAAATAGCCCATATAAAATGTGACATGAAAGCAGGTATTGAAAACAAAGCGAATGCTGCAAATAATGCCTTATTTCTATTTTGAGTAAATGCCTTAATAAAGAAATAAAAGAATATTGTAGACAATGATATTATCAGTGCATTGAAAAATTTTAAAGTAAAATAAACAGAGTCATTTGTCTGGTGGAGTATACCTAGCAACAAGTCATATGCAGGTGGATATGGGTCAATATAATGGAAGGGGGTATCAGCACCCACAAAAGCAGTCTTCTCTATTGATATATATTTAACACCCATAGCATGACTCCAGGAATCATCATCTTCCAAGTAAGGATAATTAAAAGCTCCGCTTCCATAAATATAAAAATTAACAAAGAAAATAATAAGCATGATAAAAATGCTCAAATTTGTCTTAGTCAGTTTAAATGAAAAATTAAATTTTTTATAGTTTCTAAGCAAGTAATACAATGGGTAAACTAAACTTAATGCAAGAATAATTCTCCAATCAGCAGGTATCTTAATCATATTGAGAACAAGAGCCAAAAAAGGCAGCAACGAAAGCCCAAAACCAAGCCTCATCAGATTCCTCTCAAGAAAATTTTCAGAGTTTTTTACAAAAGAGGAAACAGTAAAACCTAAACCATAGCAGTACACAAAGAAAAGTACAATAGTTACAGGGCTCATGAAAAGCGCGAAATAAAATTCGTTTAAAAAGTTATTGTTATTCAAAACAATCAAAGTAGAAACATATTTAAAGTGATATTCTTTAGCTCGGCGTATGAAAATAGTTGTAACTATACCTGCCTACAACGAGGAAAAAACTATAGGCCTTGTAATTAATAAAATTAAGGAAGCAATGGAAAGTAATAGCTATAACTATGAAATACTTGTTGTTGATGATGGAAGCAATGACAATATTGCAGAGATAACAAAAAAGGCAGGTGCTGTTATTTATTCTCACCCAAAAAATTATGGCCTGGCCGAGACATTCAAGACAGAAATAAAGAAGTCATTAGAGATGGGAGCAGATATTATTGTACATATTGATGCTGACAACCAATATCAACCTGTAGAAATACCAAAACTGATTAAAGAAATTAATAACGGCTATGATCTGGTTCTTGGAAGCAGATTCAAAGGTAAGATAGAAAGTATGCCTATAATAAAAAGGCTTGGAAATAAGGCATTTTCTAAGGTTATTTCAAACATTTCAGGATTAAAGATCTCAGATGCACAGACAGGTTTTAGAGCCTTTACCAGAGAAGTCGCAGAAAAGGTAAAGATAACCTCAAATCATACTTATACACAAGAGCAGATCATAAGAGCAATCAGAGAAAAATTCAGAATTAAGGAAATTCCAATTTACTTCGCAAAAAGGGATGGGAAAAGCAGGCTTATAAGCAATCCTTTTGGTTATGCTATAAGGGCTTTTATCAACCTCATCCGGGTTTATAGGGATTTTGAACCCTTAAAGTTTTTTGGGATTATTGGCGGCATTGTCCTATCTATTGGGTTTTTAATTGGGCTTTACCTTGTTTACTTCCAGTTTTTTGAAGGTGGCGCATTTAGGCATCTTGGTCTTATGATGCTGGACATACTCGTCTTAAGCATCGGACTACAAATTATAATATTTGGATTCGTAGCTGATATGCTCAAGAGATGATACATATGCTCAAAGCCTATTTTTCTTACCTATATAGGAATACTGTAAAAGATTATGGCTCAACCTTTTATTCCCTGTTTAAGCACAATAAAAATGCCAAATTATTGGATTGTGGATGTTGGGATGGTAATAATACAAAGAAATATGGTAAGACAATAGGTACAAATTTCCTATATGGTTTAGAGATAAATAAGCAAAAAGCTAAAGAAGCTTCTCAAAAAGGGATAAAGGTAAAAACTTCTAATCTAAATCAGAAATTTCCCTACAAAGATAATTTTTTTGATGTTATAATTGCTAATCATGTCATTGAGCATCTTATAGATGTAAGGCTATATGTATCAGAGATGTATAGGGTCCTTAAAAAAGGCGGATATATTATCTTAGGAACCCCCAATCTTGCAAGCTGGCATAATATTTTTGCATTGCTGCTTGGTTTGCAGCCTTTTTCAGGGCCTACAATCAAACCAGATTACGAGTCTGATGTTAAATTAATTAGAAATATGAACAAACAAAGATTGGACAAGGTGTTTTCAGGGAATAAAACTAGAGGTTTAGACCATATCAAGATTATGACCGCAAAAGCCTTAATAAGCCTCTTAAATGATTTTGATTTTAAGATTGAGAAAATAAAAGGATTTGGTTACTACCCTCTCCCGCCAATAATAGCAAAACATTTATCAAATATTGACCCTTACCGTAGTCATTACATCATTGTAAAAGCAAGAAAATGATTGGAGAATTTTTTATAATATCTAGGAGGATAAAAAAGAAGATTGGTAATATATTCTCCAATAAACAAGATAAAATTCTGGATTTGGGTTGTGGCAATAAGCCTGGTTATCATAAATTCATAAAAGGCAAGATTGTTTGTTTTGATAAGGTTAAAACAGGAATAACCCACATTACCGGAGATGCTGACAATCTTCCATTCAAAGCAAATTCGTTTGATAAAGTAGTTAGCATTAATTCCTTTTATTATTTCAAGAGTCCATTTAATGTCATAAAAGGTATAAAAAGAATATTAAAAAAAAATGGGAAGCTGATCATGGTCTTGCCTTTTATTTACCCCATTCACGATGTTCCGTATGATAAATACCGATTTACAGAGTATGGCATAAGAGAACTTCTAAAAAACGATTTTGACATAAAGGAAATAAAAACAATTGGAGGGATTTTTAATATCCTGGCAGTATTTTTTCATTCTTTAATTAAAGGAATCCCATTATTAGTGCCAAAGAGCTTAAGAAAGCTTGTGGGCTTTTTGTCAATTATAGTTTTATACCCCCTTTATATCTTAGCACAATTGATAAGCCTGTTGGATATCTTAGATAAATCAAGAAGGTGGCCGACTTATTATTTTACCATGGCCATTAAGAGATAAGCATTCTTTCATAAGCATCCTTCAAAGTAACAAATTCAACATTTTCATAACTTTTAGCTAAAGAAATAAAACCATCTAAATCTTTCAATGCCGTTGTTGACCTGCCATCATGGTATGTTGCTTCTGAACTATGGGTTATGACTACAAAAGGAAAAGGTTTCTTTGATCTGTCTGCTTCTTTATAGTATTCCTTAAAGGCCTTATTCAGCAAAACAGAATCTACAGGATCTGCTCTTAATTTAATTCCAAAAAAATCAAAAGTAGCAATAGGAATCTCCAGAATTTTTGAATTATTATGATTTGTTGCTTGGTAATCAGTTATGCTTAATCTCCATGGGTAATGCCTGTTTACTTTACTCCAATCATATTTCATTGCATCTTTAAGATGACCCTTTATTCCAGGTGTTGCTGAACTGTCAATCTTAAATCCTAGCTGGTTTAATGCTTTTGCTCCTTCAGAATCTAAAGCCCAGTTCCCCCATCTAAAACTTACAAGTTTTTTACTAATGGTTTTTCCAAGATGTTTTTCTATCAACCCTTTAGCAGCTTTTATAATCCTTAATTTCTCTTTATATGTATAAAAAAAAGCGCTTGTTGCATTAAATCTTTTTGAAAGTTTTTTCTGAAGTGCAAAATCAGAATCAGGGTGTAAATGCAGACCTATTTCATGTCCTTTCTTTATTACATTACCAAGTTCTTTTTTTACTTTATTATATTCCATACCTCTGCTCGAAAAGCATTGTGTTGAAAGAAAAAATGTTGTTTTAATTCTGTGCTTGTCAAAAATATTCATAAGATTCCTTATACCATAATAATAACCAATAAATGCTTCAGGATTCTCTTTCTGCCATACCCTTCTTTCATCCTTATCAACATATCCTGCCTCTACATCGGTAGTAATTACGACGAGAAACTTCTGTTTACGTGGCTTGTTTTTGTTTCCCAGATTGCTAATCTTTACTCCAAAAGATAATAACTGCAATAATTTTTTGCCAAAATAAGTTGAAAATATCCTATACAGAAATAATTTTATTGAGATTCTCATTTTAACAGCTCTTTATAGAGTTTGATAAAATCTTTTGATATCTTTTCCAATGAATAATTCTTTCTTACAAACCCAGCAGCATTGTTTCCCAGTTTTTGTGATTTTTTCTTATCTTTGAGCAGTGTAATGATTGCCTTAGTCAACTCTTTACTATCTTTCTGCTTAACCAACAACCCATTATGACCATCCTTTATCACAAAAGGTATTCCACCTATACTGGTGCCTATAACTGCGCATCCTGATGCCATAGCTTCTAAAAGCGATAATCCAAGGGCTTCTGTGCCTGTTTTAGTTGAAAGTGAAGGAAGTATAAAAATATCAGCAAAATTATAATATCTTGCTATATCAGATGTTGACATAGGACCAAGAAATTCCACATATTCTTCCACACCCTTGCTATATGCTCTTTCTCTGAGAGTTTTTTCATAAGGACCTGCACCTATAACCAGCAACTTTGCTCTGCTGTCATACCTCGATATATCTTGCATTGAATCTATAAGACATTGTAAGCCCTTTTGGTCACTTAGTCTTCCGACAAAAAGTAATATCCTGTTTTTTATGTATAGTTTTGACTTTTTAATTTTTCTTTTTTTGAATAAATTATTATCAATTCCCATAGGCATTATCTTGACTTTAGAAGAATAATCCAGGAACCTCTTCAGCAATTCTTTCTTTGTTGCAATGCTGTTTACAGTTACATAATCTGCATTTCTTATAACAAAATGCTGTAATCTTTTGAATAATCTGCTCTTTAGGGGAAACAAATCGCTTCCATGCACTGTAACTAATAATGGAATCTTGAAAATTTTCTTCAGAAAAACACTTACAAAGCCTTGCGGCAAAATCCAATGTGCATGTACCATATCGATTTGCTCTTTCCTAATAACATTATATGATGCAAAAAATTCAGAAAGTATCAGCAAAGGCATCTGTATCTTTGCCAGAAAACTTTTTTTCATGTTTGGTATTATACCTCCTTCATAGCATAATTTCTGCAGGCTTTCTGGCTTGAAATATGCAAATCTTCTAACCTGCACTTTCCCAATGCTCTCACTTTTTGCTGCTCCTTTATGATGCGGAGCAAGAACTATTATTTTATAGTCAGAAGCTAGTCTTTCTGACAAATCATACACAAATCTCGCAGTTGTATCATTTTTCCATCTAGGGAATGTTGTTGCAATAACAAGGATTTTCTTTTCCATAGAATATGAGATAAAACCGCTATATAAATATGTTTTCAAAAAGGTTTTTAAATACAATAAAATAACTCTGAAGCATGCAGGTAGTAATATTATGCGGGGGTAAAGGTACTAGATTAAGCGAACATACAGAAGAAATTCCAAAACCATTGGTGGAGATAGGAGACAAGCCTATACTCAGTCATCTGATGAACCTGTACGCACAATCAGGACATAAAGATTTTATACTATGCTTAGGCTACAAAGGGGAAAAGATAGAAGAATATTTTAAGGATAACAAAGATTGGAATATTGAATTTGTGCATACTGGAGAAAATGCTAATAAGGCTGAAAGATTAATGAAAGTCAAAGATAGTATAAAGAATGATACATTCCTTTTATCTTATGGTGATGACCTGAGTGATGTAGATGTAAATAAGGTAATAGAATTCCACAAAAAAGCCAATAAGATTGTAACACTTACAGCAGTACCTTTAATATCCCAATTTGGAATAGTTGAGTTAAACGATAAATGTGAGGTCACAAAGTTCAGGGAAAAACCAAAACTTGACCATTTCATGAATGGCGGATTTTATGTGATGGACAAAAAGATTTTTGATTGCATCAAACCAGGATACGACCTGGAAAAAGAGACATTTGAGGATCTTACAAAAGATACGCAAATTGCTGCATTCAAGCATAATGGTTTCTGGAAATCAATGAACACACTAAAGGATGTCATAGAACTAAATGAGTTATACGACAAGGGCAATGCACCATGGATAAAATAAACTGGAAAAACACAAATGTGTTAGTTACAGGAGCAGATGGTTTTATTGGTAGCCATATAGCTAAAGCACTGATTGATAAAGGTGCAAAAGTAACAACTATGGTAAGAGATCTTAAAAAAACTAATAATTTAGATATCCTAAATTTAAGAGATAAGATAAATATTATTCATGGCGACCTTGTTAATTTTAAGGATTGTGAAAGAGCCATTAATGAATATGATATTGAATTTTGCTTCCACATAGCTGCCCAAGCCATAGTGGGACCTGCTAACAGAAGCCCATTATCAACATTTGAATCAAATATTAAAGGAACCTGGAATATACTAGAAGTGTGTAGACTCTCAAAGACTATTAAAGGTTTAATCGTTGCTTCATCTGATAAAGCTTACGGACAACAGGAAAAACTGCCATATACTGAAGATTCTCCTTTAAACGGTTATTTTCCTTATGATGCTTCTAAAGTCTGTGCTGATGTTCTTGCAAGATCTTATTTCATGACATATAAGCTTCGATTAGCTATAACCAGAAATGCAAATACTTATGGTCCTGGTGATATGAATTTAAGCAGAATAATCCCTGATGTTATTACAAGATTAATAAGAAATGGACAACCTATAATAAGAAGTGATGGAACTCCTCAAAGGGATTATTTGTACATAAAAGATGTTGTGAATGCTTACCTAATGCTTGCAGAGAATTTACACAGAAAAGAAGTAGTTGGAGAGGCTTTTAATTTTGGTACAGGAAAACCCATAAGTGTTCTGGACCTATATAACAAGATCATAACAATGATGGACAAAGATGTAAAACCAAAAATTCTTGGAGAAGCGAAAAATGAAATTGACAAACAGTATCTTGACTCACAAAAAGCAAAGAAAATTCTCAATTGGGAAGCTAAATATGACATTAATTCCGGATTAAATGAAACCATAGATTGGTACAAAACCTATTTCTCAAAATGAAAATACTTGTCCTAATGAAAAGGTTTGGTGCAAACAAAGATATGGTAATAGAAAATTTCGGAAGGCAGATAAAACTATTTGAGCCACTGGCAAAAAAACATAAAATTGATTTCTTTTGCCCCGATTATAAGAAACATGAAAACAAAGACATAAGAATAAACGGTATAAACTATTACATAAGACCATACTCTATTTTAAAACATTTCGGACTGTTAAAAAGCCTAAAGAACATAATCAAGAAAAATAATTATGATTGTATTGCGGGTTCCACTGATCCCTTATTGGGAATTTTAGGGTATAGATATGCAAAAAGGTTTAACATAAGATATATTTATGATATGCAGGATGAATATAGCTGTTATGATTCATACAGAATACCTTTTGTAAAATATCTTGACAAAAAAGCAGTTAAAAATTCTGATATAGTACTTACAGTCAGCGATTCCTTAAACAGATACATCAGAAAATTCAGGAAAAAACCGACCTATACTATGCAGAATGGTATTGATTTGAAGGCATTCAAAAAGATAGAAAAGAAAAAAGCAAGAAAGATTCTCAGGCTTCCAAAAGGGAGGATTATAATATATATTGGGGAGATAAGCAAATTCAAAGGAGTAGATATACTTATTGAAGCGTTCAAAGAGGTCAAAAAAACTATCCCTGATAGTTATTTATTGCTAAGCGGGAAAATATCAGACGACATTGACGTAAAGCAGGATTCTATAATTTATGAAGAATATCCAAAAAGAAATGATGTTATTACTGCATTAAATGCTGCAGATATTGCAGTTTTGCCCAATAAAAAAAATATTTTTTCTGAATATTGTTTCCCGTACAAACTTGCAGAGTATATGGCAGCTAACTTGCCTGTTGTCGCCACAGCATTAGGAGATGCCTCAATTATGCTGTCAAAATTCAGGAATTCCTTATGTAAGCCCAATGACAAGTATGATATGGCAGAAAAGTTAATATATACAATAAAAAATAATAAAGGAGTCAATTACGGCAGCTTATTAAAAAATTTGACCTGGGAAGCTCTGTCAAAAAAATTAAACGGAATTATCATGAAAAATGGTAGAGTCAATTAAAGAATTAAGGAAAATATGTGGTTCAAAAAAGAAGCAGCCATTGTATATGGAATTAGTTTCTATGAAGATATCCATATACATAACAAAACTTCTTCTTTACACTAAAATTTCAGCAGATTACGTGACTATATCTATGATTATTTTGCTTATTGCGGGATCAGTATTCATGGCTTTTGGAGACTTATGGATGATTTTCATTGGTATCCTAGTAATACATTTTACAATAATCCTGGATAATGTCAATGGAGAAGTCGCAAGATATCGGAAGGAAGATGGGATTATAGGTACGTTTCTGGAGCAGGTGTATCATAATATTGCGGTCCCTTTGATTTTTTTTACACTTTCATATGGTGTTTTTCTCAAAACAGGTTTTTATCCGATATTGATTTTTGGATTTTTAGCTGCAGTTTTAGGCAAACCAATAGTACTTGATTCCATAAAAGATGCTGTGGTCACTGAGAGGCTAAGCGAAATAAAGAAAAGTAATAAAATGCAAAAGATATTTGTAAAGGGAAAACTGAATATTAGAGGTGGGGGTACAAAAACAGGAAAAAGATTGTATGATATATATGATATTGTACGTGAATTCTGGGTATATCCTGCAAATATTGTACATATAACAATATTTGCGCTTATAGAACTTGTAAATATTCAGCAGGGATTTTTCCCACAATATATGCTCATTTCTTTATATCTCATAATATACGGCGTGATTTCCACACTAATTCAGATAACTGCGTTTATAGTAAACTACAAAGGCAAAACAGCAGAACACTACTATAAAGAACTCTTTGAAAGAAAGTAATATGAAATTCGGAACTGCTAGAAGAATTACTGCAAATTTCTTGAGTTTAATAAGTTCCCAGATTATATCTAGGATTCTTCAGCTCATCATTTTTGTTTATCTGGCAAGAGTTCTTGGAAAAAGTGACTTTGGAATATTTAGCTTTGGGCTTGCTTTTGCTTTCTTGTTTGTGGTCATTACTGACTTTGGCTTATCTACTGTGATTATAAGAGAAATAAGCCGAGATAAAAAATCAGCCTCAAAATATCTGTCTAACTCCATCATGATAAAACTGCTGCTTTCAGCAATTACGTTGGTTTCTGCTTATTTATTCCTTAATATAGCGGGATATCCTGGAGAAGTGAAAATAATTGCTTACATCATGTTGGGTTTTACATTACTTCAGTCCTTTACCGAGTTGTATTATGCTATATTCCGGGCTTTTGAGCGGATGTATTATGACGCCTTCATCAAAATACTACGGGTGCTCATACTTGCAGGTGCAATATTTTATTTGATAGAAAACAATTATGGGCTTTTAGCATCATCTCTGGCTTTTCTTGCAACAGAATTTGTTGTCCTCATGATTGCTTTTTTCATAACCTACACAAGATTCATTAAAATTAGTTTTGAATTTGATTATGGCTTCTCAAAAAAACTATTGAAGAAATCTTCATTATTCTGCCTTTCCCTGGTTTTCTCAACTCTCTATATGTACATAGATGTAATCATGCTTTCAAAAATGCGTTCCACAGCAGAAGTAGGAATTTATTCTGCTGCAACTAGTATAGTGATTGCACTTATTTTTATACCTTTAATGTATGGAAATTCTATCTATCCGGTGTTATCAAGATTTTACATAACATCAAAAGAGTCCCTCAGGTTAGTTTATGAAAAATCATTTAAGTATATGCTCATAATAGGCCTTCCAGCAGCAGCTGGGATTTATATTCTTTCTGACAAAATAATTCTATTGTTATATGGTAAAGCGTACATTGAATCTGCAATAGCATTGAGTATACTTTCTGGATACTTATTTCTTAAATTCCTCAATCCAGTAAGTGGCTTTACATTAATGGCCATAAACAAGCAACGCTCAAGGCTTTTTAGTCAGGGACTGTCTGCATTAATAAATATAATTTTAAACCTTATTTTCATCCCGATCTATGGTTTTGTAGGTGCTGCTATTGCAACCTTGCTAACAGAAATTATCTTTTTTATTACTTATACTTCATTTGTGATTAGGTATGGTTTTAATTTTAGATTTGTAGTTTCTTTCATTTATAAACCAATAATAGCTGTTGCTGTTATGATTTTTTCATTATTCTTCATAGAAAGCTTATTTTTAGCAATAATTTTGGGAGCATTGGCCTATTTTATAGTCTTGCTTGCTCTTAGGATATTAGACAAAGAGGACAAAATTTTGTTTAATAAAATCGTAAAGAACATTTAATAAGAAAAGTAAAGTTACTTTTATAAGTTAATAGTTATCATTCGAATTCAAGAAATATTAAGTTTATTCTTAATTCTAGACAAAATTTCATCTGGAATCTTTAGTTCGCCCAGTGTAAACCTATATTCTCCATGATAATCGCCGCCTCCGCCCTCAAGAATATTCTTATATCTGGCAATATCCTTATAAAAAGCAACCATCTCATTATTGCCTTTTTCATCAAGGTTTAAATTCGGGCAAATTATATGGTAGGGATAATAAGTCTCGATACCATCACCACCCATATCGATAAAGTGATTAATTAATTTAAGGGAACACTCCTTGGGGTATACTCCGGGATGTGCTAATATAGAGATGCCATTTGATTTATTAATTATTTTTATTGTATCTTTAATTGGCGGCATTTCAGTAGGTTTAACAAATGCCGCTTTGCCTTTTTCGATATATTTATCAAAAACATCACGTATTGAACTGAATTCACTAGGATACTTTTTAAGGAGAAATTTTGCAATATGTGGCCTGCCAAATGTGCCTTTAACTGTTTTTTTAACCTCATTAAAATCAATTTTGAATCCCAAATTATTTAGTTTTTTTATTACTTCTCTTTTGTTTTCATCCCTTTTTTTATTAATATACTCTATTGTATTAGCCAACGATTTGTTATTATAATCAACAAAAAGCCCGACCACATCAATCTTATCAAAATCATAGAAAAGGTCATTAGAACTAATTTCGACACCTGGAATAACTTCTATATTTTTGCCTTTAGAATAGTCAATTGCTTTTTTTAAAGATCCTAAAGAATCATGATCTGTAATTGCAATTGCCTTTAATTCCTTTTTAATTGCGAGATCTACAAGTTCTTCCGGGGATAATTCGCCATCTGAAGCAATTGTATGGCAATGTAAATCAATTATTCCCGGCATTTTTAATTTGTCGAAGATATTTAGTCAAGTTTACTTAAATTACCTTTTATTTCAATCTTATTTATTTAATAAGGATATGAGGTTCCTTATCAATTGAGAAAATCTTTCTTCTCCAATCATTACTTTTTTAACTGGCTTCATCTTTACAAATTCCTCACCAGTATGTGTTTCTTTAAATAATTCTTTTTTTCCAAAAGAACTATCAACCGTATATGGTTGTCCAATATTGCCTCTAAATGGGAAAATCTTAATGTGCAAATGGTCTTTTTTTTCTTTCCAGGTCGTACATTTTCCATATGTTCCTATTGACACAGATAAGTTTCTTTCTTTGGAATTAGCTTTTAAGTCTTCATCTTGCATTAAAATTGTGGTCATAGCTCTGCATAATTTAGAAAAAGAGATTCCATAATTTTTTGCTAATTCGGGATAAGATTCTATTTGAGAAAAATGTATCAGATGAGAAAAGGGCATTAATTGAATCGTAAAATCTAATTTAGGATTTCCTCCAGTTTTAGGAGATAATGTAGCAAACCATCCATTTTTTAAATTTCCAATTTTATAAATTATTGCTCCATATCCTGTTTTTTGATCAACCTTATAGCTACCTTCTTTACATAGATCACAATCATCTTTTAGACTTGCATCTTCATTAAATAGTTTACCAGTTTCATTGGAATTTTTCATTTTAATCGTCTAAAACTCTTATATATTCCTCATCTCTTCTTTTACTCAAATATGCATCAAAATAACCTACGACTACCCTATAATATTTTTCTCCTTTTTTTGGTATTATCTCTTCTACAACCCCGCTAGCCTCTATTTTTTCCTTAGGATAAGCAAGCATGCAATAATCTCTTGAATAAAATACTACTTTTTTTACTGGCAAACCTTTGCAGGATTCGTCTCCATCAATAAATTCTGTGTCAGTAATTTCATAGCAACCAGGTCTTACTATGGAGTCTTTATTATCAATAACTGTTCCTTTAAATCTGGCTATACCCATCTGGTTATATTTTTCTTCTCCCCACTTAAACCACACCTCATCTGGATTTTCAACTGCAAAAATTATAAATAATGTTTCCTTAAAGAAACCTTCGGATTTTTTCCTATACATATTTTGGATATAGACCTCTTTTTTATGAATCATATGCCTGTTCCTTTTCTTGTAAAATTGCTCCCACTCTTCATAAGTTTTCCACTTAAGATTTTCATGTTTGGCTTCTTGTAAATATCTCATCAATTTCCAGAATTTATCTTTCCCATAAACTACAATATTTATATCAGACATATTTGGGGAATAATGCCCCATCAAGGTTGAATATGTAACCCCAAAATCTTTTAACTCTAAATCGTTTTTGAGAAGAAAGGACATAAGATCAACGACTTTCCTAAGATGGTCATCCAAATCCTTATTAGGCATACTCATAAGTTCGGCTAATCCTACTCTTGGTGAGTAAGCTCTCTCAATATTTTTTTTTGGTATGACAAAAAATAATGGGCTTTTTTCATGCATGGGACTTTTAAATATATACTCCGGATAAGCTTTGGTAAAAGCATCAATATACTGCTTAAGTTTATCTTTATCTGTCCAAAGGTCGAGCCTATTCATCTTTCTTCCAGAAATAAATCTGTAGGGTAATGAATCGCTGGATATTTTGTCAGTAGGTATATACTTGGGTTTAACTAAAATCTTGTCATCAGGATGCTCATTACCATAAACTTGGCAATGAAGACCATCAGTTGTCGTTATTACGGAAGATTCGTAAAAATGCATTTTCTAAATATCGGATTTGATGAGTTCCTTTTCCCTCCTGTCAGTTATATATGCATCAAAATAACCTACGACCACCCTATAATATTTTTCTCCAGATTTTGGAGTTACAAGTTCTAGTAGGCCACAGGCAGTTATTTCTTCTCCTTTAAGCGCTTGTTGTACAAAAGGAATTGAGAATGTTACTACCCTTTTTATTTTTAAAGAATTGTCAATTTTTATATCTTTTCCGTGTTTATAGATTATCTTTCCATTTGTAATCTCATAATACCCTGGTCTGACGTGGCTATTGTAATGGTCTGCAACAGTTCCTTTTATTGTTACTGCCCCAATCGGATCAAATTTATCTTCTCCCCATTTAAACCAAGTTTCATTTGGTTCTTCTACTGTAAATAATGTAAAAACCGTACTAGAGAACATTCCTTCATATCTTTTTCTTCTCATATGTTTAACATATTCTTCCTCTGTAAAATGCACAGTCTCAGAGGTTTGGTGTTCTTTATAATATTCACCCCACTCTTCATCGGTTTTCCAATGTAGTTTTTTGTGTTTAGCAGTCTTCAAATAATCAAGAATTTTCCATCCATTATCTTTACCATAAATAATGATATCAATATCAGATTTTTTAGGGGTGTAATTTCCCATTAAAGTAGAATGAGTTATTCCCAAATCATTCACACTTACTCCGCTCTTGGTTAAAAAGTCTATTAATTCTCTGACAAGAGTTAAATATTCATCTAAATCTTTTTTTGGAACCTGCATTAATTCTGACAGCCCTTTTCTGGAATCATGAATTTTTTTTATTTTTTCTTTAGGTACAGCAAAAAACCAGTTTTTTGTGTCTTTGCAATGATAGACATAGTCAGGAAATTTCTTTTTGAATTGGTCTATATAAACAAGAAGTTTTTCTTTTTTGATAAATAAATTAAACCTGACTAGACATTTTTCAAACAAAAACCTGTATTTTAAACCCTCTCCTTCAATAACATTTTTTGGGATATACTTGGGTTTTACTATTATATACCCTTCTGGATGTTCATTTGAATATGACTTACACTGGAGCCCATCAACAGTATCAATTAATATAGATTCATAAAAGTGTACCATAGTTATGCCTCAATTGGTTATATTCTTTGGAAATAACCCCCTAATAAAAACTTTCTCTTTGGCATACAGCTTATTTTTAAGCCTATATAAAGTTTACTCTATTCAATATCCGACTATTTTTAGAGCATATTTCAGTAAGATTTAAGTAGTTTTGACCCATCTTCCAGATCATGGGTAACTTAAAGAAAGGGTGGACAATCTGGTTTACAGGGCTTCATGGCTCAGGAAAATCAACAATAGCTGCAAGACTGATAGAATTATTGAAGCAGAATAATATCCAGGTTGTCCTTCTTGATGGAGATGAAATGAGAAAGACCATATCTGCTGATTTAGGGTACAGCTTAGAAGATAGAAACACTCATATGAAGAGGGTAGTAGATTTATGCAAAATAACAACAGAAAAAGGTTTGTTGTGTATTGCGTGTGTAGCCTCACCAACAG
The DNA here is from genome assembly GCA_964650285.1 of uncultured Methanosarcinales archaeon. Taxonomy (GTDB): domain Archaea; phylum Nanobdellota; class Nanobdellia; order Woesearchaeales; family GW2011-AR4; genus JACPJP01. The sequence continues at coordinate 16,774 of CAZYSP010000011.1, forward strand.
AAAAGTCTAGAGAGTATGCCAGACAAGAACTTGAGAATATAGTCATTGTTTATGCAAAGTGTCCGATTGAAGTATGTGAAAAGCGTGATGTCAAAGGTCATTATAAGAAAGCAAAAAACAAGGAAAAAGGATTTGAAAATTTTATTGGAGTGTCACTAGATTTTGAAGAGCCTAAAGACGCTGATATAGTTCTTGATACAGACAAAGAATCTATTGAAGAATGCAAAAATAAATTAATTGAGTTTTTAAAAAATAAAAATATTATAACGTTAGAATAAACATGGATTACTCTGCAGTTTATACCAAAAATTAAGATAAATTTAAAAATAAGATAAAGGTAACGAAAAAGGAATGCTTAATATTCCATAAGTTGAAAAAATGGGAAAAACTAATAAAATTGGGAGGGAAAATGAGAACTGGTTAGCTAAATATGTATATAGAAAAATCGCTAGCCCCTTAGTTATACAATTATCTAAAATAAATGTAACATCAGTCCAAATATCTATTGTCAGCATAATAACTTCAATTATAGCTGGTATATTTTTTTCATTAGGAAACTGGGAAAGTTTAGTAATTGGTTACATTTTCTTGCAACTGACCATAATATTAGACCACGTTGACGGTGCTATAGCTAGATATACCAATAATCAAACAATAGTTGGCAGCTGGTTTGACAAATTTGGCAATAAACTCCATAAGTTTTTCTTTGTATTTGGAGTTACCTTGGGGGTATACAAAATAACTAATGAACCTTTCTACCTGATATTAGGCAATATTGCTGGTTTCTTATGGATTTTTTCATTGTACATATCTGAAACAAAAAAAATTTTATTTGAATTAAAAAAAGATATTACTCTGTTCAAAGAATCAAGATTTAAAACAGTGTTTCCATTTACATTGCTAGTAGTAAACATATTTGGATTTCTTGTCTTAATCAATCAGGCAATATTATCGTTATGGTTTATAATAATATTAAGCCTAAACGCATTCCAGCAAATTTATACTGTAAGAAAGCATCATTATAAGGAAAAATGGAGAAAATAACTATTTAAAGTAGTCTATAGTTTTCTTAAGACCTTGTTCAAGACTTACCTTAGGCTCCCATCCAAGCTCTTTTTTTGCTTTCGTTATATCTGGGCACCTTACATGAGGATCATCTATAGGTAGATCCTTATGGACAATTTTGCTATTACTCTGTGTTAAATCTTTTACAATCTCTGCAAACTCCAGCATAGTATACTCATCAGGATTTCCCAGATTTACAGGTTCATTAATATCTGATAGCATCAATTTGTAGATTCCTTCTATTAAATCACTGACATAGCAAAAACTTCTTGTCTGTTTGCCATCACCATACACTGTAAGGGATTTATTGCTTAATGCCTGGTTTATGAAATTTGGGACAACTCTCCCATCATCTTTCCTCATCCTGGGACCGTATGTATTAAAAATCCTGGCTATCCTTATATCGACATTATGAATTCTGTGATAAGCCATCACAAGTGCTTCTGCAAACCTCTTTGCCTCGTCATAGCATCCCCTTGGACCCACTGGATTAACATTTCCCCAATAAGTCTCGGGCTGTGGATTAACTAAAGGGTCTCCATAAACTTCTGATGTAGAAGCAAGTACATATTTTGCCTTTTTTGCCAAAGCTAGTCCCAAAGTATTGTGAGTACCAAGGCTGCCGGCTTTTAAAGTTTGTATCGGAATCTTCTGATAATCTATCGGACTTGCAGGGCTTGCAAAATGTAGCACATAATCAACATGTTCATCTATCTTTATATGCTTGCTTATATCATGCTTAATTAAAGTAAAACTGCTGTTTCCTTTCAGGTGCTCGATATTTTTTTTATTTCCTGTTACAAAATTATCCACACATATTACCTTAAATCCCTTATCTATCAAAAAATCACATAAATGACTCCCGATAAAACCAGCACCTCCAGTTATTAGTACTATTTTCATTTTTATCCCGTATAATATTTATTTACCTTTTCCAGCTGCTCAAAGTTCCCTATATCATACCATGCCTTATCAGCAACATAGGAACAAACAATCTCTCTTTTATGAAGCCATTCGATAAAACTTCCGGTTTTATCTGGATTGTTGCCCTGGTCAATATACTTTTTTACTAAGGATAATGTTTTTTTTGGGAACAGATAGACTCCGGTTGAAATCAGAGTAGATTTTGGATTACTGGGCTTCTCCTCAAAATTTACAATAGCATCATTCTTAATTTCAACAACGCCATAATGCTTTGCTAATTCGAAGTCCTTTACATCATGTAGCACAACTATATTGGACTTTTTTTTTTTGAATAAGTCAATAACATCCAGCAGCGAGAAGTCAAAAAGATTATCTCCGGTAATTACCACAAGATCATTATCTATTTTTTTTGCAGCTATTGCATAATGCATGTCCCCTATGGCACCTAATCTGTCATCATTGCTTTTAGTTCCGTCATTAATTATTTCTATTGGTTTTTTTGCATCAAAATTGTGAAGCCATTCTATAAAATTTTGTTCGAACTTATCATTAGTTATAATATAGATTTTATCAATGACATCTAACCCTTCTAATTTATTCATTATGTGTTCTATTAGGGGCTTTCCGGCCACTTTCAGCAGAGGTTTCGGTGTATTCTCTGTCAATGGGTGTAGCCTAGTTGCATAACCTGCTGCTAGTATAATAGCATCCATCTATATCGCCTACGGAGTTGGTGCTGGACGTATTCCAAGCACATCTTTTCTTCCAATACTGATATAAGAAAAGCCATGCTTTCTCATATCTTCGGGATTATATATATTCCTTCCATCTATAATTAAAGGGATTTTTAATAAAGATTTTATTTTTTCCAGATCAAGTTCTTTGAATTCATTCCATTCTGTCAGTATAAGCAGACAATCTGCACCTTCACAAACCTTATAAGGATCCTTGTAGTATTCAACATCATTAAGCACTTCTTTCGCTTTTTCCATTGCTTCTGGATCATAAGCCTTTATTTTTCCACCTTCTTTTTGTAACTCTTCTATTATATATATGCTTGGAGCAAACCTCATATCATCTGTATTTGGTTTAAATGATAAACCGAGAACTCCAATTTTCTTTCCACTAACATCTTTCAGTGTACTTTTCACTTTTTTAACAAAATTTTTTTTCTGTTCTTCATTAATCTCATTTGTTGCCTTAAGCAGCTTGTAATCATAGCCGTATTTTTCCGCTATCTTGATGAATGCTTGTGAGTCCTTAGGAAAGCAAAAACCTCCGTAACCTATACCAGCATTTAGAAAGTCTCTTGCTATTCTCTTATCATAACCCATCCCTTCTGCTACTTTTTCCACATCAGCCTCTGACAGCTCGCAAATTTTCGCTACAGAATTGATAAAAGAAATTTTAGTTGCTAAAAATGCATTTGACGCATGTTTAATCAGCTCTGCACTCCTTATATCAGTGATAATTAATGGAGCTTTGATAGGCTCATAAAGCTTTTTCATTATCTCTTTTGCTTTCTCACTTCCTACACCCACAACAATCCTATCTGGATGTAGTGTATCTTCCACAGCAGTGCCCTCTCTTAAAAACTCAGGATTACTCACAACATCGAACTCGACATTTCTCCCAGCATTGTCTTCTATTATCTTTTTAACTTTATCTCCTGTTTCAACTGGTACTGTACTCTTATGTACAATTACCTTATAAGATTTCATGTTTTTTGCTATTTCCACAGCAACATTTTCCACATACTTTAGTTCTGTTTCCCAGTTTTCCTTTGGTGGAGTTCCTACACAAATAAAAATAACTTCCCCATGCTCTATTGCCTCTTTATTATTATGAGTAAAACGCAATCTTTTTTCCTTTATATTTCTTTCAACTAACTCCTTAAGCCCTGGCTCAAATATGGGCATTATGCCCTTGTTCAGCCCCTCTATCTTGCCCTTATCAATATCTGCACCTATTACCTCATTCCCAAGGTCCGCAAATACTGTGGTTGTAGCTAATCCTACATATCCTGTACCAATTACTGAAACCTTCATTCTTTATCTTGGAATAGAAATTTCGTTTAAAAAGGTTACCATTATTAAAACTTAAAAAAGAGGTGGACAGCTTTCCTAGTTTCCCATACGAAGTACAGTACAGCTAGAAACGGAGGCTTGCTTAACTTCCGAGTTCGGAATGGGATCGGGTGAACCAAGCCCCTATGGCCGTCCAACAATAAGTAATGGTTATGGTTTTAAAAAACTTACGAATTCTCACCAGCATAAATAACAAATTTCTTCTCCTTCACATCAACATCCTTAACAACCTTATGCCCCTTCAATTTCTTTTTGATGTCTTCCCATGAATATTTCTTGCTTGCTTTGTTTATTTCGTCTAGAATTTCCTTGATTTGTTGATAATTATTATAAATCATCTCTGCTTTTTTTCTGTTTTCTGTTTCCTTGTTCTTCATATTCTTTATTGTAGCTTTTTGTTCTTCTATTATTCTTTTTAGCTCATTTATCTTTTTTTCATAAGTAGATTCTCCTTTTTTTACAATCTTGAGTTCCTTTGTAAAATACTCGTCTAACGCTTCATTAAAATCAGAGAACTTTTTCTTTTCATATTCTTTATAGAATTCCAAATCAATAGGCACAACATCCACTGCTTCCTTATTTTTGTAGATTATAGTTGAGTTTTTCTTGTTTTTAATTATTTTTTTTATAGAATTGATTATTTTTTTAATTTCGTCATCATTGATTTTTTTTGGTATTGTATCTTTATTAATATCACTCAACAAACAAATCTCCTCAGAATAAACTCCGCCTAAACCCAATTCAACAGCAAGTGAAGTGACAATCTTATCTTTTTTTGAATTTTTCAATAAATCAATAAGATTATTTTTATTTAAATCAAAAACATTGTATTCCATATGAGGATATTTGTACTTCTCTTTTGGAACTATAGCTCTATCTTTGAATTTGTGTTTGATTGAACAGTCTACTATAATATCATCATTATTGCATAAAATCACATTGCCCTTGCCAAAAAATTCCAGATAAAGTTTCTTTGTTTCATCTTTTGCCTTGAAAACAAATTTTAATATTCTTTCAGATTCTGGCTGCTTAACAGAATCCAAAAATTTTCCTTCAAGATTTTTCCTCAAACCCATGCAGAAACCAGAAGGCTTTTCATCAACATCTTTTTCGCTAGAAAGAAAAATAGCTTTTCCTACAATAACTCTTAATAATTTTTTTCCGACATTGCTTTGGTAAAGCTGAATATAAATCTCTTCTTTGCCATTATTGTATATTCTATCTGCTTTAGAGCCCTCCAAGTTTTTCAATTCTTTCAGAACAAAATGTATATCTAAAGACGCTAATTGTGTTTTCATACAGAACAAAAAAGAACAAGAATATATAAATCTATTCAAGCTCAAAAGGGCTTATTACATCTTTTCCAAACTTTTCTTGGGCTTTTTTTAAGCGCTCCCTTTGTTGCTCAAGATGCTTGTGGAACATTTCTGGAATGTTTTCTTCTTCTTTGTATATTGATTCTATCCTATCCAGTCTCTCTAAGAGTTTAAGAATCCTTATAGAAAATTGCTTTTCGTATTCCTCTTTTGAGTAGTCTTTACCGAAAACTTTGCTGAACAATTTCTTCAAATCTTCGTATCTAGGTATAAATCCCCTAGGGGTTTCAATTGCCTCATATTCATCATGGACCCTCCCTTCCATCCATAGAAGCCAGACTTTTTTATCTGTTTTTTCATTAAGGAAGTTTCCGTCCTCCTTTAGGAAATAGTTTGTTGCAAATATTTTTGGTTCATTGTCTATATCTTCTCCGAATTTCAGGTGATTTTTAATATATGTCCCTAAAGGGACTGTTAGAAATTCTATGTTGGACATCGGATTATGTTTTCTCACACCTGCTTTGTCTGAGGTTCCTGTTACTGTTTCTGATTCTATTGCTGCTCCGATAAATACTCCATGCGGCCAGCTTAATGATTGCAGGACTGGAACAGAGGTGTCTGAATCGCGACCTCCATAGATGAATCCACTTACAGGAACACCTTCTGGATTATCTGCGTCTTTATCTGCATTATCCAATTCATTTATCATTATAGTGTATCTTGCATTTTTGTGCGCAGGAGGTATTTCTTTTCCATTCTCATCTTTTTTTCCTTGCTCCCATTCTCCTGAAAAGTTGAATCCATCTTTTGGGGTTTCTTTTCCCATTCCAAGCCAGTAAGGTACATTATCTTTAACTAGAACATTTGAGAATATCACTTCTCTTGGTGTTGTGAGGGCTTTGTAGATTAAAGGATCGTCTTTCTGGTTGATATCTGCAATTATTCCAAATATTCCCTGCTCTACATTGACTGCTCTTGCTGTTCCATCTTCTCCAGGCCTTATATAGGCTATGTCATCACCAATAATGGTCTGGTCCGGAACCATTGCAGTAGATGTTTTGCCGCATGCTGTTGGGAATGCTCCTGTAAAATAAGTTACACGATTTTTTCCTTCTGGATGAACTCCCATGATGAACATGTGCTCGCAGAGCCAGTCTTCTCTGCTTGCTTTGCTTATTGCAAGCCTTAATGCCAGTTTTTTCAGGCCTACGCTGTTTCCTGCATATTGGTTGTTTATTGTGAAAACACGCTCTTCTTCCAAGTCCATATAAACTCTTCTTTTGTCCACATTTATCGGGTTTTTTCTGTCATCTAAAGTGCCTGCTGAATGGATAAAATGAAAGAATTTGTTCGAGCCGTTTAGCTGTTTGAATTCATTATATCCTTGCCTGTAGAGTATCGCTTCACTATGAGCTACATATGCTGAATCTGTCAGTTGTAAAGCAGGTATCGAGAATTTTGAGTTGGTTGGACCCAGACAAAAGAAGCATATGAGCATCTCCTTCCCTTCCATTATCCCGTCAAGTAATTCCATGATTTCCTTTAGTCCTTCGTCCCTATCTATTGTTTTGATGGATCTGCTTAGTGTTTTTCCCTTGGGAAGCATTACTCTTGTGTTAATTAGGTCTCTTCCTTGGTCATAGTACCCATCAAAATGGATTGTATGTCCTTCTATCTCAAGCTGAACTTCCTCCTTGTTTTCTAAAGCCAGTCTTTTGGCATAAGCAATATCTTCTTCAGAACCAGTAAGCACAGTTACTTTCTTTGGCTTGCATAATTTAACATACTTTTCTACAATTTCTTCTACATATTTATTGTTAATCTCTTTCAATTTTTTCAGATTTTCTTCATCAATTAAATTGCTGCTTATATTCATTATCCAACCCCATCTTCATTTTATTTTTTGACTTTATTTAAAAATATTATGTTACTACGATAACAATCATCTCTCTTTGCAGGCATTATATATATTATCAAAAAGCTCTGGTATTTTTTCAGTTGGTGTCGCAGAAAAAGCAACCCTAATCAAATCACCCATTGATATTACTCCAGCTGAATATTTATCAAGAAGTATTTTTCTTATTTTCTCACTATCATTATTTTTTAATCTGATACACATAAAATAACCAGAATTAAAAGGAAGAGCCTCAAAAACATCTTCATATTCCTTATGTTCTTCTAATACTTCTTTAACTTTTGTATACCTCCTCTTAAGAATATCATATTTTTCTTTTTTCTCATCCCAATAAGTTTGAGCTTTAAATGCTTTCAAAACAAGTGACTGTGAGATATGGGGTGCATTGGATATACTGCCCCTTACAGCTCCTGATGTCTTATTTTCTAATGCAGTATAAAGACCCTTCTGAGCTTCCTTACTTCCCTTAATACCATAGGTAATGAAGCCTGTTCTAAAGCCCCATACATAATCTTCTTTTGTTGCACCATCCAATTTTACTGCAAGAACATTTTCATGAATATCTGTTAAAAGGCAAAAAATTGATTCCTTAAAAATACCATCTTCAAATACAAGACCAAAGTATGCGTCGTCTATTAAAACAATAACATTGTTTCCAGACTCAGCAGATTTTTTTATAGCATCCACAATTTGTTTTATTTCATTTTCTTTAGGTGTGTATCCTGCAGGATTGTTTGGGAAATTAAGCAGCACAATTTTCTTTTTGCCTTCTTCAGAAAGTGCCTTTTCAAAACCTTTTATATTAAAACTGCTGTTGTCGAAAAGGGGAAAAGTTTTCAGTTCAGCTCCGTAACCATTTATAAAAATAAGCTTGTAATTCCCCCAAAATGGTTCAGGAACAATTATTTTATCTCCAGATTCAGCAAAAAGATAACCAGACATGCTTAATCCATGTGTTAAAGCATTAGTAACTATTGGCAGACTTATCTCTTTGCCCTTAAGCAAAGAATTTTTTTTATATATAAGTTTCTTCCATGCCTCTCTTAGTTCTGGTTTTCCAAAGCTTGGTGCATAAGGAAATATATCTTTTGTATCCAGATTAACATTTGACGCAATAGACTTAAGCCTCATTGGACTTCCATCTTCTTCTAAAGCAATGCCTATTGAAGCATTTATTTTAGAATCTTTTGCTTCTATACCTTGGGCAACAATACCTTTTTTTGGGAAAAATATATTCTTCCCCTTATCTGAAAGCATTTCCATGACAGCAGGATTTGCTTTCATTATTTCTTTGTTCAATTCTTCAGCCTGTGTGTTCATTTTATTAGTTTCGTAAAGGACTCTAGATGTGTTTTTATACCTTTTGTTGTATCCATAACAATTATTTTGTGCCTGTTCTCCTTAGCCTCGTTTAAGCAAACATCAAATATTTCCGTATCCAAATTTTCCCTTATCTTATCTTTAGAATATTTTTTCTTTTTTAGCCTGTTCTTCAACACTTTCAGATTACATTTAGTAACTATGCATAAATCAACATATTTCTTAGGTAAATAATGAGAAAGATGGGAATCGATAATTATGCCATTCTTTATTTTTTTATTATTTTTATTTTTTTCATTGATTTTTTCAAATGTTCTTTTGTTTTTTATTGATATATTTTTATTAGAACTGATTATTGAATTTTTCTTAATTGTGTTTTTATAATTTTTTATTTCTTTAATTAATGCTTTATTTAATTTATTAATATCAACAATATTTGTTTTCCTTTTTTTATCATAGCCTTCTGAAATATTATATTTTCTTATTATTTTATTGACATCTATGTAATGGAAATTCAATTTTCTAGCTAACAGCTTTGATAATGTGGTTTTTCCTGTTCCAACTGATCCAGTAATTATTATTACTTTCATATAGCAGAGTCATATATATCCATTTTTAAACATTGTTTATTTTATATGTAAAAAATAAAAATATTTTTAAATCAAATAATATTGATTTGCCTCAATGCAACAAATAATAACCATCTCAACATCAAAAAAGCAGGAATTGATAGACATAACAGAAGACGTTAGTGCAATAGTCCATAAATCTAAGGTAAAAGAAGGTGTCTGTAATATTTTTGCAATGCATGCTACTGCTGCTATAGTAATAAATGAGAATGCTGACCCGAATATATGCCTTGATATAATAGACGCATTAAACAAGGTAGTAAGAGAAGGTATTTGGAGACATGACAGAATAGATAATAATGCTGCTTCTCATATAAAATCTGCAATATTAGGACCATCTGAAACAATACCTATAAAAAATGGGCATTTGCAGCTAGGTACATGGCAATCTGTTTTTTTATTTGAATTGGATGGTCCCAGGAGTAATAGAAAAATTGTTGTTCAGATTGTTGGTGATTAAATGCAATGTGAGATGTGCGGTTCTGAAGGAAAATTGTACAAGGCAACAATAGAAGGTGCCCACTTAAATGTATGCCATGAATGCAGCAAGTTTGGCAAGGTGACTGGTGTTGTTCAGCAAATTTCTGATAAAATAGCCCAGAAAGCTAAGAGCAAAGAACCTGAGACAGAAGCAATGGAAATGGTGGTTAATGATTACGCAGAAAGAATCAGGAAAAAAAGAGAACATCTTAGATTAAAGCAGGAGGAGTTTGCAAAAAAGATGAATGAAAAAGAATCACTGATACAAAAAATAGAATCTGGTCATTTTGAGCCTTCCATAGCTCTTGCAAAAAAGATTGGAAATTTTCTTAGAATAAAATTAATAGAAGAATATGAAGAAAAACATGAAAAACAAGCTAAGTCGAAAACAGATTCTTTTACTATAGGTGATTTTATTAAAATCATGAAAAATCGCCCTAAATGATTTTTCAGGATGCCAAAAAGGCGAAAACCGCCTTTTTGTGCATAAAGGGAAAATAAACATAAAGCTTTAAATAGTTTGATTGTAGTTTTATTACTACCTACAAGATCCAAAATGAACCCTGGTTACTCGATATTGGTTTATATTGTATGGTTTTTATCTACTTATTTTATTATAGTTTTCCTACTGGCTCTGTTTAGAAACAGAGACAAACTTTATGACTCCCCTGAGCTTAACATAAATAAAAGACTTCCTAAGGTAAGCATAATCATATCTGCCTATAATGAAGAAAAGAAGATTTCGGATTCTATAGAATCCTTAAAATCCATTGATTACCCAGAAGACCTCTATGAGGTAATTATTTTAAATGACGGCAGTACAGACAAAACAAGCAAAGTTGTAAAGAGATATGCTGATGGAAAACATATCATTTTTGTCGATAACGAAAAAAATAAAGGTAAAGCGACTCGTTTAAACCAAGGAATTTCTTTAGCTAAAGGGGAATTTGTTGCATGTATGGATGCTGACTCTGTTGTGCCAGAAGATATATTGAAAAAGACCATACCTTACTTTGATAACCAAGGTGTAGGGGCTGTCACAGTTTCTGTAGAAGTAAAGCAGCCCAAAAACTTCCTGCAGAAGATAATACAACTTGAATACCTGCTTGGTTTGTCCCTTTTTTTAAAGGTTTTTTCATCTCTCAACTGCATCCATGTCACTCCAGGACCTTTTTCTATTTACAGAAAGTCTGTCCTTGAAAAGATTAATGGTTTTGATGCGAATAATATTACAGAAGACCTGGAAATAGCCTATAGGCTCCATAAATCTGGCTATCAGATAGTTAATTGTATGAACACTTGTGTCAGAACCATAACTCCACACAACTTCAAGTTGTTATACAAGCAGAGAAGAAGGTGGTATTCAGGTGCGTTATTGACTTTATGGAAGCATAGAGGTATTTTGTTCAGGAAAAAAACAGGCTTATTTGGCTACTTCATGCCATTCAACTACGCTTTGATAACTTTTGGTTTAGGATTGTTTTTATTATCGCTTTACCTTTCCCTTTCTAATATAATGAGGAATCTTTCATTTTACTCTCTGACGAACTATAATTTTTTCTCTAATCTGTTGTTGGAATTTGATGTTCTTAACATAAGCATTTTTTCCTTTTTTGGAATTTTTGGCATAATCGGCATGATAGTCCTGGTTACATTCGGGTTGAGTACTACAAGAAACGTCAAAAAGAAAAAAATCTCAACTTATTTTGGATACTTTTTGCTCTTTTTTCTGTACCAGTTTTTCTGGCTCTCTTCATTTTTCCTTGTATTGTTTAAGAAAAAAGTAAGATGGTAACTAACAAAGGGATTTTCATTGTAGCAGCTGTGATAACAATAATGCTGTTTGTTTCTATTTACTCATTTAATTTGTTCTTGAATACGCAAAGAGAGCGAGTTATTATTGATAGAATGGAAGATGTTCTTGATGAGTATCAAGAGCTACAAACTTTATCATTAATGTCTGATGTTTTTGGTAAGGAAATGACTTGTTTGTCTTTAGAAAAGAGATTAGCTTATATGGATAAAACCCTCTGGGATACAGGAGTAAAAATTGATAGTTACAGGGAAGTCACTGAGAAATTTATTGCAGACCCATTTTACCTCAACCAGAAACAGAAGTTCAACAGAAATGAAATCTTATATCTTTCAATGCTTAAGGAAATGAAAGATTGGTGTGAGTTTAACCAAACAATAATTCTTTATTTTTATAAGAAAAAGGAAGATTGTCCTGATTGTGATAGTCAGGCTTTTGTTTTAACAGATTTAAACAAAGAAATTGATGATGAAATAGCTATTTTCTCTTTTGATTCTGACCTGGAACTTCCTTCTGTAAAGACGCTTGAGTTGTTCTATAATATTGATTCCTATCCATGCCTGGTAATAGAAGATGACACTTACTGTAAGCTGCATAATAAGAATAAGCTTATAGACAGGCTCTGCGATTATAAGGATTTGTCAGTATGTTCTTAAGAAAGAATTAAATAATAACTTTTTTTATATTGAAAAATGGAATTGAGAGAGCATAAATTATTTCTATTGATTTTCTTGTTATTTTTAATTATAAAAATATTTTCTTTGTTTGCTGGCCATGACATCTGGTGGGACTCTTCTGTTTATGTTGGCATGAGCAAATATATCTATTCTTTTGGTAATGTTGGCTTGTGGGAGCCTTCCAGACCAATAATTTGGCCCTTAATTTTAGGTTTTTTCTGGAAATTAAGTTTGGATTATATTTTCTTTGGAAAATTACTAGTAATTCTCTTTAGTTTGGGAATTTTGATATTAACTTACATTATTGCTCACGAATTATTCAATAGGAAAATAGCTGTTGTTGCTGCTTTGTTTCTCTCCTTGTCACAAGCATTCTTTGTTTTTGGGAATGTCTTGCACTCTGAAATCCCCTCAACATTCTTTGTTTTGCTTGGATTCTATTTTTTTATTAAGAAAACGTATAATTTTTCAGGTTTGTTGCTTGGAATAGCATTTATGACAAGATTCTTCCAAATATTTGCTTTTATTTCATTGTTTTTATTATTATCTTATTTAATAATGAAGAAAAAAGGATCTTTTAGTATATTGTTTTATTTTTCCCTATTTTTTCTAATTCCTATTATACCTTATTTAATATTGAATTATTTTTTATATGGTAATATTTTTTATCCCTTTTTGTTACAATCTTGGATGTCTAAATATACTGGCTGGATTTTTTCCCAGCCATTTTATTTTTATTTTGTTGCTCTTATAAAGGAAAATGCCTTAGTCTTGTTTTCTGTTTTGGCTTTAATTTTTATTTTTAAGAAATCTAACTTTGAAAAAGTTTCCCTTGCTGTATTATTTTTATTTGTTTTTATTCCTTACAATCTTGTTGCACACAAGGAAATGAGGTTATTAATAACAGCATTGCCTTTCTTGTATATATTGGCCAGCTACGGTATCTTTTATTTTATTGATTTTTTTAAGAAAAGCCAATCATTAATATTATCATTATTATTGATTATTTTTTTAATTCTTACAATACCGAAATTAGAATTTGACAAATACGAGGACAATTTAGATGTGTTTTATGATTATATTGATAATGGAAAAATATCTGATGGTTTGTGGATATCAAACCCAGCATTTATAGCTTATTCTGATGCCAAAGCAGAACCTGTCTATTATCCATTATATAATTCAGAAAAAATTGATACTTTAATTGATGATATTGACAATGCAAAGCATGTTTTAATCGACAGTTGCGATTTGCTGCCATGCCCTACTTCTGATGATTCCTGTAATCAGAAACACAATAATTTTATTGAACTGCTTAAAGAGAAACTTACTTTGAAATCCTATATTAGATATGGCTCTTGTGAATATTACATATTTAGATAAAATTAATAAATTGTACTAATATTCCTGTAGTTATGGACAAATTACCCACTGGTAGCAGGATTCTGGATAAGATGCTTGACGGTGGCTATGAGAAAGATATAATTACAACCTTATATGGTCCTGCCGGCTCTGGAAAGACAAATTTATGCATTCTTTGTTGTGTAAATACTGCCAGGGTTAGAAAAAAGGTAATTTATATTGACACAGAAAATAATTTTTCTTTGGATAGATTTAAGCAGATATGCTCGGCAATTAACCTAAACTATGCAAAAATATTGAACAATATTGTTTTTTTAAAACCAGCTTCTTTTGAGGAGCAGAAAAAGACTTTTGAAAAACTTAGAGACCTTATAAGCAGCAAAATTGGCTTGATTATTATTGATTCAATAGCAATGCTTTATAGGCTGGAACTGGGAAGGAACAAGGATATATATGAAGTCAATGTGGAACTAGGCAAGCAAATTGCTTATTTGAAAGAGATTGCGAGCAAAAAAAGAATTCCTGTTTTAATTACTAACCAGGTTTATGCTGATTTTGAGGACAAGGAAAAGATAAACATGGTTGGTGGCGATTTATTAAAATATGGAAGCAAATGTCTTATTGAGCTGCAGATAACTCCTTCTGGAAATCGCAGAGCAATAATCAGAAAGCACCGCGCAATAAAAGAAGAAAAAGATATCACCTTCAAGATAGTAGAAGGAGGAATCATCGGAACAAAAGAAGGAAAAGGGTTTAAGTTGTTCTAATGATTATTCTTTATATTAATTGACCTCTTAATCCATTTTTCATATTCCTTTACTTTTTTAATATCGCCCTCAATGTCCAAAAGATATTTTTTGAATTTGGATATATATTCAATAGATTTCTCTAATAATTTTTCTGCCCTGATAAACTTATCCAGTGCTAACCTCAAAGAATCTTCCATCCTCTTTAGATGCGTCTTCATAGCATTTTTGTCATAGCTAGCATTAAATACGGAACGGGCACGTAAGTAACTAATCAATGCATCCCTCAAATCATTATAGATTTTAGTTATTAAGGCTTTAATTCCTGATAAAAGATCATCTAAGATGTTTAAGGATATTGATTTTGTTCTCATATTTTCAATAGCATTTTTTTCTAACTCTATTCCTTTTAAAACAAGTTTTTTTTCTTTATTATGCAAAGATTTTAATTTTTTTTCTTCCTTTAGCTCCATGTCTGTAATAATATTTACAACTTCTATAGATATATCAATTAGTTTTTTGACTTTTGATATTACCTCTCCCAATACAGATTCTGAAGATTTGATATCGTCAATACGCTTTTGTATGTGATTCTGTAAATCAGTATTGGCGGGGTTTTTAAAACCGACAATATACGACTTTCTAAATTTTTCAATATTTTTAAAATTGTGCATTAGAAATTTTTTTCCGTTTTTAATTTTTTTAAAAAGCTCCTTAAGTTTTCTCTTTTCTTCCTCACTTACTACCTCATCTGCTTTAAGAAATCTGAGTGCTTCAACTGCCTCTTTTTTAACATTATTCTTGCCAAAAATACCGAAAAGTGCCATAGTTACGCCTAAACCCGCGCGCTTTAAAAAATTTGTTATACGCACCTTTTCTATAAACTCTCATTTTCCACAACATTTTTAAAGCAATATAGCTAACTTCCAGGCTCTAAGGGTGGTTAAATATATGGCAAATAACTCTAAGGCAGATAAAGAAGCAATCAAAAAACAGCACCAAAAAGGCAAGCTGACAGCAAAAGAACGTATAGACTTATTGCTGGACAAAGACTCTTTTACAGAGTTAAATCAACTTGTAGAGCTAAAATCCCATAATTACGATTTACAGGAAAAAAAGAAATCTGGAGATGGAGTTATAACTGGTGTTGGAAAAATAAACGGAAACCAAGTTTGCATTTATGCCCAGGACTTTACCTTTATGGGAGGTTCAATGGGAGAGATGCATAATTTAAAAATTGCTGAAATAATGCAGCATGCATTAAAAATAGGCTGCCCAATTATTGGATTACTTGATTCTGGTGGTGCAAGAATCCAGGAAGGAATCCATGGTCTAGACACAGGTGGTTTAATTTTCAAAACAAACACTTTATCTTCTGGTGTTATTCCGCAAATTTCTGTTATTTTAGGGCCATGCGCAGGTATCGCAGTTTACTCACCAGCATTAACTGACTTTACATTCATGACAAAGAAAATAAGCAACATGTTCATAACAGGTCCAGATGTAATAAAAACAGTTACAGGAGAAAATATTGATTTCAACAGCTTAGGAGGACCTTTAATACACAACGAAAAATCTGGTGTTGCAAGCTTTATTGCAGAAAATGAAAAAGATTGTTTTGATTTAGTAAAGCTATTGCTCTCTTATTTGCCGCAAAACAACATGGAGAACCCCAACCTGATAAACACAAATGACAATCCGCAAAGAGCAAACAACAAACTAAAAGACATAATACCAAAAGACACAAAAAAAGTATATGATGTTAAAGAGGTCATAGAAGAGGTTGTTGATAAAAACACCTTCCTCGAAACCCAGCCATTATATGCGCAAAATGCAGTAACAGGCTTTGCAAGATTAAACAGCAACACAATTGGGATAGTAGCTAACCAACCAAATGTCCTAGCAGGCTGCTTAGACATAAACAGCTCAGACAAGATAGCAAGGTTTGTAAGATTTTGCGACTCTTTCAATATTCCAATAATAAATTTTGTAGATGTCACTGGTTATTTGCCAGGAGTTGACCAGGAGCATAACGGCATAATAAGGCATGGTGCAAAGATACTTTATGCTTATTCCGAGGCAACAGTACCAAAAATAAGCCTGGTAATGAGAAAGGCCTATGGGGGTGCATACATAGCATTAGTATCAAAAGATATGGGCTTTGACAAGGTAATTGCATGGCCAGATGCAGAAATTGCTGTTATGGGAGCACAGCAAGCAGTAAACATTATCTTTAGAAAAGAAAAAAACAAAGCTTCAAAAATAAAAGAATACAAAGAAAAATTCCTTAACCCTTACGAGGCAACAAAGCATGGTAAGGTTGACATAATAATAGAAAAAAAGAACACAAGAAAAACCCTGATAAGCTGCCTGGAGATGTTAATGACAAAAAGAGAATGGAAAAGAGAAAAAATGCCTGCAAAAAAACATGGCAACATACCTGTATAAAAATGGAAGACCTTATAATTAAGGTTGATGGCAAGGAATACTGGGTTAAAGTAGAAGAAACAGAGGATGGAAGAATTCTGGTGCATTGTAATGGAGACGTATATGAGGTAGATTCAAAACCGACCAAAGCAGATATATTCGATAAACTAAAGAAGAAAGAAGCAAAAGAAACAGGTCCTGGAATAGTAACCTCGCCCTTACCAGGGACAATCTACGAAATAAAGGTAAAAAAAGGCCAAAAAGTAAAGGAAAAGCAGCCATTGATAAAACTCATGGCAATGAAGATGGAAAATGAAATCACAGCGCCAAAAGCAGGGACAGTAAAAGAAATTAAAGTAAAAAATAAAGATAGTGTAAACAGAGGAGATATTTTAATAATTATTGACTAATTTTCTCAGCTCCTTTCCACAAATAAGGAAACAAAGCGACTGCTCCTAATGCCTTTAGAGTATCACCAATAATAAAGGGAATAAGACCGGCTTTTAACACACCAAAAAATGTAAGTTCTGGTAAAGCCGCTGCTAGCCAAGGCAGACCAAAAGCATAAATTATTACTTCGCCAACCAAAACAACCAATAAAACTGATTTCCATGTCCTTCCATAACCCTTCTCTATTAAATAGCCTACTGCGAAAGCAGCAAAAATAAAACCAATAATATAGCCCCCAGTAGGGCCAAGAAATACTGGTAAACCTGCGTTAAAGCCTGCAAAAACACTTAAACCCAATAAACCTGCCAAAGCATAGGCTAATAGCGATACAGAACCCCTAAATGAACCAAAGAAAAAGGCTATTGTAAAAACACCAAAAGTCTGCATTGTTATAGGAACGGGCCATAAAGGAATCCTGATTTTAGCTATAATAGCTAAAAAAACTACGCTAAGAGCAATCATAGCTACATCCAAAAGAACATTTCTTTGCTTAAATATCACTTCATATATTGTTTTATTTTCTACTTCATGCATTAAACCTCACCTTTTCCCATTGGTTTTGTTTCCAAATAATATCCCCATAAGGACATTCAATGCCCATGCCTGAAAAACATTTATAGAATAAACACTTCCAAAAACAAAATTCCATAGCCACTTAACTGGAAATGCCAGAACCATACCAACTATGCCGCTTATTAACACAACCAGGGCTATAGTATAACCCATCTCCAGCATTCTTTTCAAAAAAGGTACTTGATCTAAAAATGTCATTTATAACTTCCCAAAGTAATAGTATCCTCTTTTTAAAGATTTTGATTGATTAATCATTAGTAAAACTAATAGATATAACACAAAAACAATGAAGTCTACTAAAATTCCAGATGAGTTAAGAAAAGCATTAGAAAATTAGACAACAAATATATCTCCTTCAACTATCTTCTTGATTCTTCCATTATTTAACCTTAACATCAAATTACAATTATCATCAATATTAACAGCTTTTCCAATATAAACACCAGAAAGAGTTTTGGCCTTTATCTCCTTCCCAAAAGTATGAGAATATTTCTTCCAAATATTAATTATTTTTTTATAATTTTTTGTGTTATAATAATTGTATAAATTATTGAATTCTTTTATTATTGTTTTTGATATATTTTTAATGTTATAATTTTTATTGATCTCTATTTTTAAGGATGTTGCTTTATTAATAATTTTTTTATCAAATTTTTTTTGATTAATATTAACCCCAATACCGATTAATGTATAATTGTTAGCATTAGAAACAGTTTCTGTTAAGATGCCACATATTTTTTTATTGTCAATTAATACATCATTGGGCCATTTTACTAAAGCATTTAATTTTGTTATTTTTCTTATTGATTTTGCAACAGCAATAGAAGCAATCAATGTAAGATACCTGACCTTATCCAAATTTTTCTCTTTCAAAAGTATTGTCATATACAAACCTCCTAGCCCAGAACTCCATTTCCTTCCAAACCTCCCCTTGCCTTTTTTCTGCTTTTTAGTTATAATTATTAAATTATATTTTCCTTTCTTTGCTAACTCCTTGGCTTTATCATTAGTAGATGTAAGGATTTTAAAATTATAGAATTTAAAATCTAATACATTATTATTCATTTTCCATTAATTCCTGTCTGCCAGCCACAACCCAAGGCTTTGGTTTGTTATTATGATTTTTTTTCTCCATATATTTGGATACTGCTGTAGTAACCAAAATTGTCTTTTGACCATTTGTCAACTCATTGCGTTTTTTTCCAGAATATTTCTTAACAGATCTAAGTATGTCATTTTTTTCTATGAATGATGTTGTAACCCCTCCCTTAGCAAAATTTTTGTTGTGTAAAACAGCTAAATGAAATGGTATAGTTGTCTTTACCCCTTCTATAAGATATTCTTTAAGGGCTCCTTTCATTCTCGAAATAGCTTCATGCCTATTACTTCCAGAGCATATAAGTAATGACAGCAATGAATCGTAATCAGGAAGCACCCTATAACCAGAATGGCATATGCTATTAACTCTTATACCAGGACCTCCAGGAGGAAGATAATTGACTATTGTCCCTGTTGAAGGGGAGAAATTACTCAAAGGGTCCTCTGCATTAATCCTGCATTCTATAGCCCAGCCGTTCAACTTAATATTATTCTGGTCAAATGCAAGTTTTGCTCCTGCTGCTAATTTAATCTGTTCCTTAACAAGATCTACACCAGTAACCATCTCTGTAACACCATGCTCAACCTGTATCCTGGTGTTCATTTCTATAAAATAGAAATCCTTCTTTTTGTCAAGCAAGAACTCCACAGTACCAGCACCCCTATATTTTGCAGCTGATACTACTTTTACTGCTGCCTCTCCCATCTTTTCCCTTAACTCATCGCTTATAGCTGGGCTGGGGCTTTCCTCTACAAGCTTCTGATGCTTTCTCTGGATGCTGCAATCCCTCTCCCCCAGATGAACAACATTTCCATAATGATCAGCCAATATCTGGAATTCTATATGCCTAGGACTCTCAATGTATTTTTCCATATACAATGTTTTGTTTCTAAAAGACAAAAATGCTTCTGCCTCTGCACTTTCATAAGACTTTTCCAGTTGTTCTTCATCTCCAACAATCCTCATTCCTTTTCCACCACCACCTGCTGCAGCTTTAATAATAACTGGAAACTCCAACTTCTTGGAAAGTTTAAGTGCGTGCTTCTTATTTTTCAATGCTGTACCGGTCCCTTCAATAACCGGGACATTGACTTTAAGCGCAGTCTTCTTTGCCATCACCTTATCGCCTAAAAGCTCTATTGTTTTTGATGAGGGTCCTATAAACTTAATCTTGTTTTTCTCACACAACTTTGCAAACTTTGCATTCTCTGCTAAAAACCCATAACCTGGGTGTATAGCATCCGCTTTTGTCTTTTTTGCAATTTTTATTATCTTGTTTATATCTAAATAACTGGCAGCAGGCCCTATATAGCATGCTTTATCCGCAAATTTAACTGCAAGTGTATCTTTATCTAGTTTTGAATAGACTAAAACAGTTTCTATTCCCAACTCGCGGCATGCTCTTATCACCCTTAAGGCAATTTCCCCCCTATTAGCTATCAAAACCCTCTTAAATTTTTTTTCTTTAGACAGCACAGTATACTCTTTCTCGCTAAAGCTGCCGGCACTTAAGCCGCGGGCAAGCATATCAATAAATGTCTGGGAAGATCTACTGCTTACTATCTTCTTTAGCTCCGCCTCATCCATACTAGGAAGCTTTCTGATTAAGCTTGATGTTATTGTACCCCCAAGATCTGCCAACCCGGTTTTTTTGAATAACTTTTTCCTTTTGTCAACTGTGATGATATTGCTTTTAATTAAGGCCTCAACTTCCCTATAAACCAAAGGAGCTGTCTTTTTTATTTTGTTAAACACCTTCTTAAAAGCCTTATAAGAATACTCTGCTGGAATCATGCTTTTATTCAAAGATGAAACTACCCTATCCCTAATACTCTGGCCCTTATTTTTTCTCTTTGCCATAGTCTAATGTATTGGTTTTCATTTTATAAATATTTGCCTTTCGACGAAACATATTTAAACCTGCCAACGTTAGTCCCAGCATGAAATCTATAGACAAATTTAAGGATGCCAACGGAGAAATAGATGTAGATGGAATTAAGCAGA
>CAZYSP010000012.1:0-35678 GCA_964650285.1 uncultured Methanosarcinales archaeon
CTGTAGAGATGGTTACAAAGAATTTAAGGGATAATGGAATAAAAGCAGATATGATCCATGGGAAATTAAGCCAGAACAGGAGATTAAAAGTTATTGAAAATTTCCATAAAGGAAGGCCAAATATTCTTGTAGCATCAGCAGTTGCTGCTCGTGGATTAGATATTAAGGATGTAAGCCACATATTTAACTATGATTTATCACAAGATGCCCAGGAATATGTGCACAGGGTTGGAAGAACTGCAAGAGCAGGAAAAACAGGAAAAGCAATCACTTTATTGAGCGAGAGAGACCATGATGTTTTCAGGGAAATAGTCAGCAGGTATCCTGTCAAGGTTGAACAGCTTCCTTTAGAAAATTTTGAAAGGTTAAGGTTTAATTCCGGAAGAAGGTTTGGCGGCAGAGGAAGTTTTAGAGGTGGCGGAAGGTTTGGAAGCAGAGGTGGATTTGGAAGGCCTGGTTCCAGAGATTCAAGAGGTCATCATAAGCCAGGGTCATATGGAAGAAGTTCTGATAGGCCCAGTTCAGGATTTCATGGAAGACCAAGGGCATCTGAACACAGACCAGGAACACATGGAAGAAGAGGTTCATCCAGTGGCAGATCATATGAAAGAAGCTCTGGGGACAGAGGGCATGGAAGACCTAAGAGAAGGTATTGATGAATTCAAGAGAAAATATGATTACTAGTATTATTTATTCAATATCTCATCTTCAAGTGAGCAGGAAGTTCTTTGAAATGCTCATAGCCGTACTTCAATTTCTTTTTTTTGCCTTTGTCGTACAGATAAATTCCTTTGTTTTTTGGTAGTATCTCTCCAACCACTATGCATTTTGTCCCTTTTAGCTTTTTTAATTGATTTTTATTAGTTGTAAAAACCAATTCAAAGTCTTCTCCTCCATAGAGGGCATAATCATATGGATTTTTCTTAACTTTTTTTGCATCTGAAATTGTATTTTTATTCAAAGGGATTAAATCCCTGTAGATTACTGCTCCAACTTTACTTTCATTACATATATTAAGGACTTCAGAAGCCAAGCCATCTGAAACATCTTCCATTGCATTTACATATTTTGACAATAATATTCCATCGTTTAATTTTGATTTTGGGTTTAGATAGTAATTAATGGATTTTCCTTTCTTTTTATGCCTTAACAGCTCTAATCCGGCTTTTGAACTGCCTAAGTTTCCAGTAACGCAAATTAAATCATTAACCTTTGCATCTGACCTTAAACATAAGTTTTTCTTTTCAACAAGGCCAATTAATGAAATAGTTATTGAAATTTTATTTCCAGAGCTTAAATTGCCTCCAATAATGCTTATTTTGTATTTTTTACAATTTTTATTGATTCCATTGTATAATTTATTTAAAAAAATAGTATTGGTGTTTTTTGGTAATGTTAATGAGATTAACGCGTATTTTGGAAAACCTCCCATTGCTGCTATGTCTGAAACATTGCTCTCAATTGCCTTGCTACCAATTTGCTCCGGCTTGAACCATTTAAGATTAAAATGATCATCTTCAACTAAGGTGTCTGTTGTCAGCAGCAAATAATGTTTTTTATCGAACCTGACAACAGCTGCGTCATCACCTATGCCTTTTACAATATCCTTAGAGAATAATTTTGTTTTACCAGATATTTTTTTTATAAGTTCAATTTCTCCTAATTGAGATATTTTCATTTTGATTCAAAAACGGCAAAATCATGCTACGCAGATTGATGGCGACATAGATTTTGCCTGTAGTTAATAACAAAATCAAAAACTTTTTAACTCTTAAATAGTTTTCTGTTTGTATGCCTAATATATTACTGCAATGCTTTTACCTGATGCTGCCAGCTTATTTTGCAAATATGGCTCCGATTATAGTAAAGGACGCGTTCAAGAGCCTGAAAATACCGATTGACTTCAACAAGAAAATAAAAAACAAGCCGATATTCGGGAAAAATAAGACTTTCAGAGGCCTTTTTTTCGGGGTAATATTTGCAGTAATTATTGCTTATTTGCAATTTCTTCTTTACAAAAACAATATATTTGTTAACATTTCCATTGCCGATTATTCAAACTGGCTGTTAATAGGGTTTCTCATGGGCTTTGGAGCTATTTTTGGCGATTTAATTGAGAGCTTTATAAAAAGAAGGATGAATTATGAGCCAGGAAAGAGTTTTGTTCCGTTTGATCAGCTGGATTTTGTCATAGGAGCATTAATTTTTATTTATCCATTGGTTGCTTTGTCATTAAGCAAGATAATAATCATTTTATTGCTTAGTTTTGTACTGCACATTATAGTGAATCATATTGCTTATTACATTAAACTAAGGAGAGAGCAGTGGTAATCAGAACGCAAAATAAAGCAGTATTACAGGAGCAAAAAACCAGATATTCTTTATGAAAACTTCATAATAATTATTTTTCTTTAAAGTTAAAGAAGCAGTTGGGATGCCATATAAAAATATAAGCACTGATTCCATAACAAACAAATCAGGAATTTTACTGCTTAAGTAAAATATAATCCCGAGAAGAAAATAAACAAGGCCGGATTTGTTAAGGTTTATTTTTTTACTCAGCATTAAAACTATTACAAAAATCAATAAAACTGTTGTTAAAATAATATTTACCCTGTAGAAAAACAATAAGGTCACTAAAATAAGGAAAAAGGATATTTTTTTTAGCAGAATGAAATACTTTTTTCCTGGTTTCTGCTCTTCTGGAGCAAGTTTTATTAAGATTACTCCCAACAGCAATCCCAGGTAAGCTATAATTGATGCCAAAAAGTAGTTTATTTGCATGTTTTTTCTTCTATTTGCATAATTTGTTTTACTCTTCTCCTATGCCTTTCTTCTTTACTAAAATTTGTTGTAAGGAATATTTTTGCTATATTCTTTGCCTCATCAGTTTTTAAGATTCTTGCTCCCAGGCAGAGAACATTACTGTTGTTATGCTCTCTGGACATTTTTGCTGTGTATTCATCAAAGCAGTTTGCTGCTCTTATACCCTTAACTTTATTGGCTACTATTGTTTCTCCTAAACCTGAGCCACACATCAGGATTCCCATACCATCTGTTTCTGCAACTTTTTTGGCTACTTTATGTGCTGTTTGAGGATAATCGCAAGGCTCTTTGCTGTCTATACCTAAATCATCAT
Source organism: uncultured Methanosarcinales archaeon (assembly GCA_964650285.1). GTDB lineage: Archaea > Nanobdellota > Nanobdellia > Woesearchaeales > GW2011-AR4 > JACPJP01. The sequence continues at coordinate 3,140 of CAZYSP010000012.1, forward strand.
ATTCATAACCAATCTGTTCAAGAGATTTCTTTATTTCCTCTTTAAGTTCGAAACCTGCATGGTCGCTTCCCAAGATTATTTTTTTGTTCATTTTATTTTTAATTATTATAATATACTTTTATTGTTTTTAATATTATTGTTTTTAACAACTTACCAATTTCTTACAAATTCATTATGTCCCCATTGGATTAATAAATCTACTTTAAGGTTTTCTGCTTTGGGAATGTCGCAGGCTCCGTAGCAGCTGCCTAGCCATATAACTACAGAAGCATTTGTGTTTTTTTCAATATATTCCTGTATGTCTTTTGCTTTTGGCTTTAAGCCATCAGGTAACTGTATGCACACTTGTTTAGCGTTATTTTTCTTTATTTCAGCTACAGCGCGGCTTAGCTCTAAATCATAGTTTTCCATAATTACAAAGAATAATAGGTTGTTTTAAAAGTTTATTGTAGTTTTTCATTTAGCCTAATCAATAAATCATCTAATGAGTTAGCAGGTTGGAATTTTCCTTTAAATTCTGGTTTTTCTATTGGTAGAAGTCCTTTTATTCTATCAATCTTTTGTTTAGTTCCAAAATGTAAACTGTATTCGTTTGAAGACTGGTAATAACAAGCATTACCTCCTAAATACAATATTTTTTGTAAATTTTGAGCAATTGATTTAACACGCTCTAAAAAACTTTTTCATTATCAAAATGTCCCAAATACAAAGACAATAAATTTGGATTAAAGCTTACTCTTACATCTTCTGATTTTATGTTTTCTAAATCTTTTGCCATTCTTATAGCTGAGTTTAGTGAATCCAGAATATGCTTTTCTTCTAAATTACCTGCAAAATAGTATCTAAAGTCTTTATGTATTAATAAAACATCATTTCCGGAATGAGATTTCATTGCTAGAGATTAGGATGTAATTAATTTCACTGACAAAAGTACATCTGAAGAAGATGTATTGCCTTCATTTAATTCGGTTTCAAGTAAATCTAGTTTTAAAGAGTATTTACTTTCTAGTTTTAAAATATAATCTACCATTTTTATTGATATAAAAATTTAAAGGAGTATTTACTTAATTGTTTTTAGCTACATAAACAATTCATCCATCTCGAAGTCAGAGAGATCTCTTTTATTGATGAGTTTAGCAAAGTCTTTGCTGTTCATCTTTTTCCTTTCTTCCCTCATATTTTCTACTTCCATATTGTCTTCGTCAAAAAACTCTTCCATTTTTTACCACCAAAACTACTATCAGAACTCTTTTTATTACTACTATTGAGTAATATAGGTGATATATAAAGCTTTCGTTTTCTGAATAGAGAAAGATTTATATATATTCTAAAGCGTTAAAATAGTGGAAATCATAAATGATTTTTAGGTTTAAATAAATTTAAACTTTTTAAAAAGCGGTGATAATTATTAATGTGAGGGATAAATTCAAAAAAGGGGTAAAGAATCTTTGCATGAGAAAGAAAGAGTGCTTAAATGGCTTGTTAAGCAGAATATAAACACAGTTGACAGTGTAGGAAAAGTGATGGCAGAATACTATACTGATGCAGAAAACTTAATGAAATTTGTTAAAAAAAATAAGCGTTGGGCTTAAGTTATGTTCCTTCTTTCCAAGATGCACTATACTTTTTCTGTTCTTCGCTCATAGAGTCTATTTTTATTCCCATTGCCTTAAGCTGTAAGCGGGCAACCTCATCATCTTTTTCTTTTGGTAAAGCATAGACTTTCGGTTCTAACTTGCTTTTATTTTTAACCAGGAACTCGCAGGCAAAAGACTGATTAATGAATGACATTGCCATTATTGTTGAAGGATGGCCTTCGGCAGCGGTCAGATTGATCAATCTTCCCTCTCCCAGAATAAAAATTCTTTTTCCGTTGTCTAGAGTATATTCGTCCATAAACGGTCTTATTTTTCTTTGCTTAGCTGTTTTCTTTAGCTCGTTTATGTTTATCTCAGCATCAAAATGGCCTGAATTAGCTAAAATTGCTCCGTCTTTCATTAAATTCATGTGTTCAATGTCTATAACATTTTTATTTCCAGTGACAGTTACAAAGATATCTCCTATTTTTGAGGCTTCTGCAATTGGCATAACCCTGAATCCGTCCATTGCTGCCTGTAATGCGCGAAAGGAATCAACCTCTGTTACAATAATATTAGAATCCATTCCTTTTGCACGCTTTGCTACCCCCTTGCCACATTCACCATAGCCACATATAACAAAATTTTTTCCTGCAAAAAGAATATTAGTTGCACGTAGGATTCCATCAATTGTTGACTGTCCAGTTCCTTTAACATTGTCCATAAGATGTTTTGTATTTGCATCATTGACAGCTATCATTGGGTACTTTAAGGCATTGTCTTTTTCCATTGCCCTTAACCTGATAACTCCAGTTGTTGTTTCTTCTGCTCCTCCAATAATATCTTTTATTAAATGGCTATGTTTTGTGTGGATTTCTGACACAAGATCGCAGCCATCATCAATTGTAATATGAGGCTTAGAATTGATAACATTTGTCAGGTATTGGTAATAATTTTCTTTTGTTTCTCCCTTGTATGCCCATACTTTAATTCCTTCTTTGACCAATGCAGCAGCAACATCGTCCTGTGTAGATAAGGGGTTGCAGCCTGTTATTGCAACTTCTGCGCCACCTGCAACTAAGGTTCTCACAAGGACAGCAGTTTCTTTTGTTACGTGTAAAGCCATTCCTATTCTTATTCCTTTCAGTGGTTTTTCCTTTTCAAAGCGTTTTCTTACTTCAAGCAAAGCTCCCATCTGCATCTCTGCCCATTCTATGTTTTTTTTACCTTGTTCTGCTAGCTTAATATCCCTGACAAAATAATCTTCTGACATAGTATCACCTTGTTGGATTGTTATGATTATATTTATATATTTTTCCCATAATTCTATGAAATTTGTCTGGAAAATTCTAAAAAAATCGGACAAAATTAGAAAAATTTATATATTAGCTGAACAATATTCTTTCCGGGCTCTCTGGAACACCCCCAAAACGTTCCGTAGTTCTTATTATTGGAGGGCCCTTTTTTAAAATGCTGGATAAGAAAGACGAATTAATAATTAAAGTTCTTAAGGAGAATTCCAGAATACCAATCAGGGATATTGCCAAAAAAACAGGGATAAGGCCTAGTACAGTGCATGAGAGGATTAAAAAGCTTATCAAGAAAGGCGTAATTGAAAAGTTTACATTAAAACTGAATAATAAGGCTGTGGGGGAAAACTTTATTGTTTTTATGCTGATAAAAGGAGGCACAACAGAATATATTAACACTAAAATAATAAACAATGAAAAGGTTAGGGATATCTTTGGCATAACGGGAGAATATGATTTATTGCTGAAATTGAAGTTCAAGGATGTTGAAGAATTCAATAAATTTTTGATTAAGTTCAGAAAAGAGCAGAAAGGAGTAAGGCAGACATATACTATGGTAACGACAGCGGATATAAAGGAGGAGGTATAATATTATCAACCAAAAATCAAACTTCCGATTCTTATCAGATTAGAGCCTTCTTGGATTGCTATTTTGTAATCGTGAGACATGCCTAATGATAAAATATCCATCTTTACATTGTTTAGTTTCAGTTTTTTTATTTTATTAAATAATGACTTCATTTTTTTGAAATAAGGCCTTGTTTTTTCTGTGTTTTTAAAGTACGGTGCCATTGCCATTAGACCAAGAACTTCAATATTTTTTAGTGTTGAAAGTTTTTTAATTAAATTAATAAGTTGTTGAGGCTTACAGCCATGTTTTTGTGGTTCATTACTTATATTTACTTCAATTAGAATTTTAATTTTTTTATTTGTTCTTTTATTTATTTCAGAGGCTATTTCAAAAGAGTCTATTGTCAACAAATCAAAAATTTTCAAAGCTCTGTTAATTTTGTTTTTTTGCAGATGGCCTATAAAGTATAATTCGATTTTTTTACTTTTTTTAAGGGTTGTATATTTCTTTTCTGCTTCCTGGACATAATTTTCCCCAAAAATTTTTATTCCTGAATTAACAGCTTCTTTAATCTGCTCTATGTTCCTTGTTTTTGTTGCTGCAAGAATCTGAACATCTTTTGGGATATTGTTTCTTAAATACCTTATATTTTCTTTAATAGGCATTTTTTAGATGAGATTATTCTTTTTTAGATAATTAAAAATAATATGGGCTGCTTTTTTTGGCTTGATTACACTAGAGTTAATTATTATTTCAGCTTTTTTTGATTCTTCAAATGGGACATCTATACCAATAACCTTTCCTAGATTTTTATATTTCCTGCCTGTTTTTTTTATTTTTTGCAGATCTTTCATATACTCTGTTCCTTTAACTATCTCGACCAATTGAAAGAATTCATCACAGTCCCCTAATGAAACTATATTTTTATTTTTTGTGATACCAACAACATCTAATGACCTAACGTGTTTTGGTGTGATATTAGCCATCTGATGGTTAAGTATGGCAGAAGATGCTCTGTCAGATTTGTAGTCATGAGAAAAATCCAATTTATTTTTTATTCTTAGAATTAAAGTATGAATTTTATTTTTAACCTTAAATGTTAGTTTGTAACTTGAACCGTGCCATCCTTTGCCAAGGTTTTTGTATTCCAGCAGTTTAACTGGAGCTTTAAATTTTTCTTTTAAGTATTTCTTAATTGCCTCCTTGGGGATTTTTGTTTGCATTATTTTAATATTAATGTTTGCATTTTATAAATTTTTCATTTATAGCGTCCAATAGTCCTTTAAATTTTCCTTTAAAATACTCATTCTTAGTTTAAAATCATTTTTCACGTCATTGTCTGATTTAGTGAACTCCTCCTTAAATTGCTGTTCTTTCTTACTCACCCCATTTACAAAATCAAGAATATTTCTATGTATAAACTTCAGATTATAGCCGCCTTCTAAGCATGCAAAAATATTATTAAAATTATTTGACAATAACTTTCCTATTTCGTAATAAGCATTGGTGGTCAAGTTTAATTGTAGTAATGAGTCTGAGTAATGGCCATCAAAACCTGCAGAAACTCCCACTATATCTGGTTTAAATTGTTTGTTAATTATTGGTATAAAAGTATTTAGACTTTGCAAAAATAAATCATCTCCTGTTTCTGGAGGTAATGGTATATTTATGTTAAATCCCTTTCCCTTATTTTCCCCAATTTCATCAATCCAGCCAGTTCCCGGAAAAGCGGAAAATTGGTGTGTTGATAGATACAATACATTGCCGCTGTTATAAAAAATTTCCTGAGTGCCGTTGCCATGATGCCCATCAAAATCTATAATGAAAACTTTTTTTCCTTTACTGATTAAATTTTTAGTTGCAATTGCAATATTATTGAATAAACAAAATCCCATTGCTTTGCTTTTAGTAGCGTGGTGCCCAGGTGGTCTTCCTAAAGAGAAACTATTTTGTTCTGATGCTTTAATTGCTGAGGCAACAGAAAAACAAGCTGCTTCATAACTATATTTGTTGGTATAAGTATCTGCATCAATATGCAATTCTTTTTCAGAAGATTTTTTTATTAATCCTATATAATCTTTATTGTAAATTAAATTAAGATATTTTTCTCCATTCTCAAGTTTAGTTTCTCCAGTATTTTTATCAAAATAAGAAAGCCTTGCAGGGCATTCTGGATGATTGCTTGTTTTATGCTTCAGAAAAATTTTGTTGTAAATGAAGTTCATCTAAAATTCCCTTATAGACTTAAATTCTTTGTATCTTTTTTCTATATCCTCATGATTGATGTTGCGCAATCTTTCTATGGAAAAGTCTTCTGCATTGTAGGATGCTATTATACTGCCGTATACAACTGCTTTTCTCAGATTTGTTTCGCTTAAGTCCTGTGTTTTAGCAATATACCCTGTAAACGCTCCTCCGAAGCAGTCTCCGCATCCTGTTGGATCTTTTATGTTTTCCAGAGGATAACCGGGTGCGTTGAAATGTTTGTTATCTGTAAATAATAATGCACCATGTTCCCCTTTCTTTATGATGACTGCTTTAGTGTGCAGCTTTAAAGCAGTATTTGCAGCTTTTACAAGGTTCGGGGTGTTGAAAAGCTGCCTGGCTTCAGCATCATTAAGGACAAGAATGTCTGCTTTTTCTATTGTCTTTAAAAGCTGTTTTTTCTTATGCTCAATCCAGAAATTCATAGTGTCCATAACAACCAGTTCTGGCTTCTTCATGTTATTAACAGCAGCAAGCTGTAATTCAGGATCTATATTTGCAAGAAAAGCATACTTTGCATTTTTATAATCTTCAGGGACCTCTACCTTGTAAGATTCCAACGCATTTAGCTCTGTTCTTAAAGTCTTGGCTTCATTCATATCAAATTCATAGAAACCTTGCCAGCGGAATGTTTTTTCTCCCAATATTATTCCCAAGGTATTTATTCCCTTTTTATTGAGGAAGTTTATATGCTCGTCAGGAAAATCCTTTCCAATAATTGACAGTATTCCTGGTTTTGAGAAAAAGGAAGCTGCAATGGATGCATAACACGCTGATCCTCCAAGTGCATTTTTAACGCGGCCAAAAGGAGTTTCTAAAGAGTCCAAAGCTACTGTTCCTATAATTATTGGATCAATCATCTTTTATTATCAGAAATATATTATGTTTAAAAAGTTTTAGTAAATTATATCTTATTATTTATTCTAGCACCTTTGTTTTTATTTTTCCGTATATAGTTCTTTGAAGACCTGTCCGCTTTTCTGTGTATTTTAATGTGATTTCTCCTTTAATCAAGTCATTCTTTTTTCCATTATCGCAGCCTGTAATGACAAAAGTGGATGTCTCATCACTTGACATTGGAGTAGAAAATTCTCCTGAGCAACCGGCAACATTTATGCTATCAACAATAATTGAACTTTTTATTCCATTATTAATTACTAGTTTTATTTCTGATGCTTTTGCCTCATAATCTATACAGGTTATTTTATGAGACAAAATGCATTTCTCTGGAAAAATTCTTGTAATATCTATGATGCTGAAATAATCTAATGTAGCTAGGGCAATCAAGAAAACCATAATAACCCAGCCATACGTCATTAAAAAGTTTATGGCTTCTTTGGATTTATTTTTCATCTCTAAGTTAGTTTTTTGTATTAGACATCATAGAAATCCAAATATTTAGATTTCTAGGATGCCAAAAATAGGTACTATTTTTGTGCATATTTAAAAATATCTTTTTTATGTGGTTTATAAACAAAAGATTTAATAATAAAAATGAAATAATTATGTAAAAAAGAGGTGGGTAATGGCAAGTAGAAACATTAGGAATTTCATATTTGGAGTTTTTCTTCTTGGGTCAATTATTGTGTTAGGAACTTATGCTTTTAGTTTAATTGAGGGTATAGATTTATTTAATTCATTATATTATGTCTTTTTGATAATAACTACTCATGGAAGCCCTTATATTATAACAACTGTGTATGGAAAGATCCTAGTTATGCTTATATTGGCCTTTGGAATGGGTTTAGTTCTTTATATTGCTGTATTCATAGGGAGTGCCATTATAGAAGGTCAAACAAGATTGTTGTTAGGTGGAATAAAAGGAGGTTTGGTTAGAATGAGAAAGGAAAAAAATCATACTATTATTTGTGGTTATGGGAAGCTTGGAAAGTATGTTTGTAGTGTCTTAAAAGAAAAAAAGCAAAAGTACATTATAGTAGAAAAGGATGCGGAGAAATGTACTGGGATAATATCTGCTGGAGAAAGTGTTTTGCAAGGCGATGCCTTAGATCCAAATGTCTTGAAAAAAGCAGGAATCGAGAAAGCAAAAGGGCTTATAGCTACTTTAGGGGAAGATTCTGACAATATATATCTCATAATGAGTGCCAGCGAGCTTAATCCAAAGCTTCATTTAGCAGCAAAGGCAGAGGAAGAGCATGCTGTTGACAGGCTGCATAAGGTTGGCGCTAAAATAGTTGTATTACCGCAGGTGGTTGGTGGAAGGCAGCTTGCGAATGCGTTTTTAGAGATAGAAAAAACAGAGGAGCTGGAGACTGTTAGTAAGAAAAAATAGATTCATTATCAAAAAAATTTATAAATAACTTGGTTTTTTCTTACAATATGGATTATAAGGCGGTTGGGGATTTTATAAAAAGAAATTTTAAGCATTTTAATGCGGCTGTGGTGGTGGATGCGGCTGATGCTTACGTTAAGCTTCTTGATTCTGGTGGTAAAATGTTTGTCGTACTAGCAGGAGCTATGTCGACTGCAGAACTGGGAATAAGTTTGGCAGAGATGATTAGGCAAGGTAGGATTCATGCAATATGCTGCACTGGAGCAAACTTAGAAGAGGATTTATTTAATCTTGTAGCAAATAAACATTACAAGCGTATTCCAAATTATCGTGAATTAGGCCCGGCAGATGAACAAAAATTATTTGATGAACATATGAATAGAGTAACAGACACTTGCATACCTGAAGAAGAAGCCATGCGCAGGATAGAGAAACAAATTTTCAAACTTTGGGAGAAAGCTGATGAAAATAATGAAAGATATTTTCCATATGAATATATGTATCAGGTGATTAAAAGCGGTTCATTAAAGGAGTTTTATCAGATTGATCCTAAAGATTCCTGGTTGATAGCTGCATGTGAAAAGAATTTACCTATTTGGACTCCAGGATGGGAAGATTCAACGTTAGGCAATATTTTTGTAGCATTGACAAAAGAAGGCGGAAGAAATTATTATGGGGAGCAAATTAAGAATATACAAATTGTTAAATCTGGATTAGAACAAATGTCATTTTTGATTGATTGGTATAAAGAAAATTCTAAAAATGCTGCAATAGGATTTTTTCAGATTGGCGGAGGCATAGCTGGAGATTTTCCGATATGTGTGGTGCCTTTAATACAACAGGACCTTAATGAAAAATGCAGATGGTGGGGATACTTTTGCCAGATAAGCGACAGCACAACTTCTTATGGAGGTTATAGCGGCGCTGTTCCAAATGAAAAAATTACATGGGGAAAATTAGCTGTAGATACGCCTAAGTTTGTTATAGAATCTGATGCAACTATTGTTGCTCCGTTGATATTTGCTTATGTTCTTGGTGAGAAATAAATACCATTTATACCAGTTAACTTTAAATAAAACACAAGCTTCTATAGTTCTATCACAACTGCCGACGTCGCATAACCTGGCATTGCGATGGCCTTGAGCCATTGAAAGTAAGCCATTTCCCTTCGGGGTATCCCGGTTCAAATCCGGGCGTCGGCGTCTTTATTTTTTCCTTTTTTCCTTTTCAAGAATGGTTCCTAGTTCTTTGATCTCTTTTTCTAGCTCTTTATAGTCTGCTTCTTCTTTTTTATTGATTTTGGGTTTTCTTTTTATCTTCTCTTTTATTCCCTTGAAAATATTTAATAAAGATTCTTTTATTATCTGCTTTTTCTCTTCTGCACTACCCAATTCCTTAATATCCTCTTTCCTCTTCTCAGTCTGTTTTCTTCTGAATATAATCAGTACAATAAGAATAAAAAATACTCCTGCTATATAAGCAATTATCGTGTATGCCTTAATTGGTCTTTCTTCCCCGTCTTCAATTACTGTTACAGGTATTCCTTCTTTAGTTTCTTCCTCTGGCTCGTCAATTATTTCTTCAGTTTCTTTAGTTTCTTCTGTTCCTAGAATAACTCCTTCTTTTTGCTCTGCATATTCAATTTTTTCTTCTGCCTCTTGTTGTTCCTCAACTTTTATTTCTTCTCCTCCAGGAACTTTTATTATTATTTTGTCCTTTACAACAAAAATCTGGTTGCCTGATGATTCATAAACAACTGTTATATTAAAATAATAAATTTCGTCCAAACTTGGAGTAATGATTGAAGAATCAAAAATCTTTATGCTTTCAGATGGTTTTATGCTAGAGTATGCTGTTGAAAAATTCTGAATATTGGGAATATTTGTAATGTAGTTGATTTTAACATTCCTGAAATTGTGAATTTTGCTTGGATTAGCAACAAATGCTTTAAGGCCTATCCTTTGGTCAGGTACTGCAATTTGCTGGGAAAAATCGTGGTCAATGTAAGGGCAATCACAATAAACTTCTATGTTAGAAGTGTTTTGTACAGCTCTCAGGAATTTGCTTATTTTATAGCTTGCCCCTATAGGGACAGAGTAATTACCTGTTACCTGGCTTTGAAGTTGCGCTACAAGGCTTTTCTTTTCCTTTGATGCTAGAGTGCCACTCCAGCTTATTAACCTGTTAGTTCCAGTTGTGTCTCTAGGTCTTTTCAGGAGCAAAAGTTTTTCAGGAATTTTTATATTAAAAGTGGTTATAGTTAAATCATGCTGGTCGTTTATATTCTCAATATCAATTGTCAGATTTAGTTTTTCCTGAATATCAAATCTGCTTTTATCCAACTTAGGACTTATTTTTAATGAGGCGGGATATACTTTACCGCTTATAGTGCTGGAAGTTGCGCTTACCTGTTCTATTCCGTTAAAATAAGTTATATTTGCCTTTAGTTCAAAATTATCTGCAGCTAAACCTTTTACCTTGTAAGTGCACCTCCTTATCTGCGTTGGATGCACATCCTCCCTGAATATAATCTTGTCAAGAGTCTTTTTACAGCCCTCTACATCTGTAATCAAAACAGAATCTGGAATGTTGATGGTTGCTGTAACATCTTCTGCAGCAACATCAGCAGTATTTTCAACAGCCAGCTCTGCAGTTGTCTCCTCTCCTATTAAAATATTATTTTGTCCTATTGTATTTGTTATACTTATCTTTGATTTAATCTGTGACACATCTACGAGTGCTTTGTATACATCATAATAGTCCGTATAGTTCCTGTAAGAGAAGGAAACATCACTTATGCATATGTAAAAATCATCCTTGATTTCACATTCGTTGTTTGCTATTATGACTCCGGAAATATCAATTTCTATGTATACCTTGTTGCTTATAGAATCTATTTTGAATTCGAAAATATGGCCGGATATATTAATAATGTCTCCGTCTTCAACAGTTCCTGAATAAATAGATTCACTGTAAATTGGAAATGTATTTGGCATTAGGGCAAGTAAAAGTATTATAGAAAATGTTAAGATGCCTCTTTTTTTCATTTTAATTATTTTACAATGTTACTCTTTGGTTTATAATTTTTTTGCTGTTAAAATTAAGCTTAAGTTTGTCAAAGAAGCCCTAAAAAACACAAACGGTAAGATTTTACACCTTATTTTTTCTCTTCTTCGTATATTTTTATGAAAGTAACAAGCATTGCAAGTATTATGGGGCCGATTATTATCCCTACAAATCCAAGAAGGGCTAATCCGCCGACAACTCCGAGCAATACCAGTACAGGGTGTAAGCCAGATCTGTCCCCTATTATTTTTGGTTTTAGTATATTGTCTACAGTTCCTACAACAAATATGCCATAAATCATAAGGAGAATTCCTTTTATTATCAAAGTAGTTTCCATATTAAGGTAGCCATCAAATATAAGTATCAAGGCTGCGGGAAACCAAATAATAGAAGAGCCTACATATGGGATTAAAGATGCGAAAATCATGACTATACCCCATAACAGGGGGGAAGATAACCCGAATATAAGAAATCCTATGCCGCCTAAAGTTCCCTGGATCACTGCAATTATTATGCTTCCGTAAATCACTGCATAAGCCATATCATTTAATTTTTTGAAAACATGCTTTCTGTATTTGTCTTTTAACGGCATGATGCGCTCAATTTTGTCAACAAAAACTTCTCCATCCCTAAAAAGGAAGAACATGACAAACAGGACAATAAACAAGTCAAGCATAAATATCGGAATTGAGAACAGTATATTTGAGATGCTTTCTGTTATTTTTGTAGTTGCCCCTTTGATAGTTGTGTCAAAATAATATTTTACTTGCGGGTCATTAGCCTTATCGGTAAAATAATTTACAGTCTTGCATATAGGCTTGTCAACTGGTTCACAATGAGCTAGAAACTGTCCACTTGCCAATTTCTGTCTTGAGAGCAGGTATGTAGTGTAAGCCTCTTGAGAGATGGTATTAAGTACAAAAAACAAAGGCAGTGTTAATATCAAAATAACCAATACTGATGTGATTAAAGAAGAAATGTTCTTATTTAAAATTTTTTTATTGATTTTTGAATACAGCGGGTAGAATATATAAGAAAAAATTATTCCAGTAAGCACAGCGGTAAGAAATGGTTTTATAATCAAAAATGACACTAAAATCAGGGCTATAAAAATGAGGGTAAAAACAATTTTCCGATATAATTCTGAATCCATTTTATTAAACTTGTAGTTTTGAATGGGCCCGAAGGGACTTACAAATCCTGAGCTTTGCAAGGCTCTGGGATAGTCGAACCCTTGACCTCCGCCATTTCAATTGATTAACTGGATAGGTTTAATTCCATGTCGAGGCGACGTCATAGCTTCTAGCCGTGACTTGTGACAATTCACGAACACTAGACTACAGGCCCACGAATAGTGTTAAGAACAGAGTATATAAAAAGATTACTATTAACTTTAAATTGTTAAAAATGATTTTATATAGATTTATAGGTTTTAAAAAAGGTGAAATTATTTTAATATAAAGGAAAAGCTTAAAAATACTAAAAATATGAAAATTAAAAAAAGTGAAATTCTAAGAATGACTCAAAAAGTGCACACTAATCGAATAATTTTAGCAAACTTTATTGGGGCTGTTTGTAATGCGGTTTCTGAAGGCACGTCTGATAGATATGCTATAATGATCCTGAATAAGTTTAATAAGAGTGTTAAGGCACAATTTCCTCTTGTTAAGTATATTCATATTCGTCATAACAAAGTTAATATAAACAAAGCAATCAATTCTATTGACTCAGAAGTTATTGCGAAATATATAAAAAAAATAATGTCGTCTCTTTTTTCTCATTTATTTATGCGTTTGGTAAAACGAGAACTTGATGTAAGCCTTTTGCATGATTTACAAGATATAGGAGTAAAAATCTGATAATTATTTATTGATAATATTCTTATAAATTAAATTGTTATGCTCTGCAAAAAATAGATAATTATAAAAAGGTAAAAAGGGGATTTGTAAAAGAGGTGAAAATGACGCATTTTAAATTATGTCAAAGAAGAATTTCTAGTTTCTTTATTTTAATGGGGTTATTTTTAGTTATGATTATGCCTGTATGGGCTCATTTCGAAGAAGATTCTCCAGAAGCTATCGAAGCTGAGGAAGCTGCAGCTAGGTTGCCAGAGATTTCTATTCTACCAGATTCATTTTTTTATTTTCTGAAAACTTTTAAGGAAGCAGTTCAGGGTCTATTTATTATTACTCCCGAGGATAAGCTGAATTTTCTCATCAATAAAGCTAATACCAGATTAGCTGAGTATGTAGATTTAGTTCATTTAAATAGAGATAGCCATATAAAAGAAACGTTAGATAGAGAAGAGGTTATATTACACGAAATAACTGAGGTAATGGTAAAAGCCCAAGAAGAGAAATCAATTGATGCTCAAGCATTGGAAGATTTAGAAAAGACTCATTTAAATCTTTTAGATGATCATCAAAAAATACTCCTTAATATGGAAGACGATGTTCCTGAGAACAGTAGAGATATTCATAGTCGTATAATAGAAGAGTTGGGTCGTCATAGATTATATATGGAAGATGGTGGTACTGTGGAACTGGATCTTGAACACAGTGAAGAAGATGTCTCTGGTCAACCTTTAGAAGAAGATGGGGAAGAACATGATGATGAACATGAAGAAGAAGAGCATACACGCGAATAAATCATTTGGTTGTACAAAAGACAAATGGATGAGTTAAAAAAGTTAGACAAAATTCTTAAAATTGAATTTGCAATAGTTATTATTTTTATTATAATTTCAGGGGTGATTGTGCTAACAGTTTTTTATCAATTTACTCTTAGATTAGATGCCATACTAACTCAGAGTGAAAATATACAAAATGTCCAAAGGTTAAAAGATCTACTTGCTCAGCAAATCGAATATGAACTGCAGTTTAGAATTAGTGGGGACGAGGCTTATGCCCAAGCGTTTTTTACTATAGAAGAAGAATTTGATGTTGCACGTAGAAACGCAATGGAGACAATAGTTCTTTTTGAACCTAATTCGAGCTTTTTTTATAAATCCAACAATCTAGGAGTATACCAAAAGAATCTTCTGGGAAACATTTCAGAGATTTTTACTCATGTTCGAGAAGGCACTTTAGAAGAAGCAGAAGATTTTATTGAAGGACATGATATGTTGGAAGGTTTAATGATAGATGTTATAGACGATTGGCAAGATTTAAATGAAGCAAATCTTATAAAATTGCGTAAAGAAGCAGATAGATTTGCTAATATAGGTTTATTAACAGCTTCCATCACTGTCTTACTGGTATCATTGATTTTTATATTTATTACCTTAAAATTTTTTATCCCAGATATAAAAAATCTTGTAAATGATTTAGCATTTTCCAATAAGAGAATCCTGAGTCTTATGAAATCCAGGACAGACATGATTAACAGAGCTGCTCATGATTTAAGAACACCCATCACACCAATACTGGCACTTATCCCAGCGATTAAAAGACATATAAGAAATAAGAGGGTCTTATATGATATAAACATTATAGAAAAAAATGCAAATTATTTGAAGCGCATAGCAAATAATCTTATTGTTTACTTAAAATCACGAAGTGGAAAGTATGATTACAATTTTGTAAACGCGGATATAAGAACTGTGATAGAAGAGGTGCTTGCAACTTATAAGGAAGTATACGACCAACAGGGTATATCAATAAAGAAAAAATTCCCTAGGAATTTACCTCTTATTATGGTTGATACTCTTAAGATCGCTCAAGTATTCCAGAATATAGTTTCAAATGCATTACATTTCATGCCTAAAGGTGGAAAATTAACAGTTAGAATTAAAAAAATGCATAATTTTATAAATATTAAATTTAAGGACACGGGTATCGGAATGGATAAAAAAACTTTGTCAAATATATTTGCTGAGTTTTTTAAAGCAGATAAATCCAGGCATTCTGAAGGACAAGGTCTTGGTCTTTCAATTTGCAAAGAAGTCCTGAAAAACCATAAGGGTAGAATACGGGCAGAAAGTAAGGGTCTTGGAAAGGGCAGTACAATAGTGATTGATATTCCGATTAGTCAGAAGTAAGGTGTGGTTGTATGAAAAAGAAGATAGTTGTGATAGTTGATGATAACCCGGATCTGCTATATAGTGTCAAAAGAGGGTTAGAGTCTATTAGCAATGATTATGAATTGATTACTGTAGAGAGTGGTAAGAAATGCTTGCAATTATTAAAGAGTAGGAAACCAAATTTAATCTTGCTTGATATAATGATGCCTAGTATGGATGGTTGGGACACATGCGCTAAAATCAAAGACAATAAAAAAACAGAGAATATCCCTATAATATTCCTGACCGCAAAAACAGATCCAATTAGCATGAGTATGGGGGGGCTTGCATCTGCAGATTATATAACTAAACCATTTGACATAAATGACCTGAAAAAAAGAATAGATTCTGCTGTTAAATCAGGAAGAAAAAAATGAGTACCAAAAATATGTCAAACTAGAATATTGATTTATTTAGAAAATCTCGGATTAAGTTTTGATTGAACCGAAATGATGAAGAAAAAATTTACCTTGTTTATTTGGGCATTGCTTTTTTTGGGTTTGATAAGCTTGGCAGGTGCACAGTCTGAGATAATCGATATATCGAGCCTAAGAGATGTTGCACTTCCTATACATGTCTTTGAGTTGCTTTTAGCACTTTTTATTTGTTATATGTCATTGAAATTTTTTAGAATAACCAAACCTATTAGTTTGTTTTTATATGTTTATATGGCCATAGGCTTCTTTATGATCAATACAGCTTTATTTTTATTTTTTTATTTAAGTTTAAATACTGGATTAGAAATGAATTTTGCAAATGTTTACATGGGAAGCAGGGTTGCATCAATTGGTATGTTAATATCATTTGTGGTTTTTTTCTATCAGTGGAATAAGATTATGAGGAGTAATAATAAGTAGATTTCTGTAAAAAAGCCTCTGGGGAGAATTGCACTCCCGACCTTTGCCTTTTAGGCTAGCACAGTACCAAGGCTTCGCGGATTAAAGTCTTCTTCTTTAACCAAACGCAATAACTACTATGCTACAGAGGCGTATAATGCGAGGGGAGGGATTCGAACCCTCGGACACACTAAGTGACAGGATATCCCACTTACAAATGGGTGTCACATTGTAATCTTAAGTCCTGCGCGTTTGACCAGGCTTCGCTCTGAGGCTCATCAAGAATCAACTTAATGATTACCCTCGCATATTGCCTGGCATTAGAGAAGAAAGGAAAACGATATTTAAACGTTACTAATTTATTGGCTGTGGCCGAAAAATAGGGCTGTGCCAGAGCGGTGTTGCAAGCGACATTCGACAAAGTCGAATGCAATTCACGGCAAAATGCTGCATCTTGATTTTATTTTTTAAAACACTTAGTGCAGATACACAGCATTTTAATTAATGTCATTTGATGCTTCTGCCCACCCACCTCCCCTAAATAGGTACAACCCCATTTTAGAAATATATTGATTTATCCAACTTTCATTTTAGACAAATTGAAAAAAGCCTGGAGCCTTTTATGCAGGTCATAACAGTCCTCGCTGATAGGTTCATCGTATTTTTCCAGTACCATCCATATATATTTGTCGTAAAGCCTGCTTAAAAAAGCAAATAATGGTTTTTGGGTCCATCTGTCTGTAAGGCTTGTTTCAAGGAATCCATCTATAACTATCAAAACATCTGCCTGGTTTATCTTTACACTATGTCCTTTTCTTTTGATTTTGAGCTCTTTAACATTGTCGAACAAGGCCCTTAACCTGACTACATGTTTATGATCGCTAGTGAGTTTTTTCCAGGCTTCTATTATCCACTCTGATTTTTTTCCTTTTGGAGTTACATCCTCGGATTTTCTTTTTAAATCTTTTTGCAGGCCTTTTTCCTCCATCCATTTCTCTACCTCTTCATAGAAATTTTCTATTGATAAAGGCCCATTGTAGCTTATCCTTAAGTCGAATACTATATGTTTTTTTTCTACCATTTTTAACTTACTGAAGCAAACGGAGGTACTTTTGATACAACCTTATAATGCTTGTACATATTAAAGAACCTCTCTATTGTGTCGTATAAATGATGCATATCATAGCTTAACCTTTGCTCAAACCTCTCTGTATAAACCTTATAAATAAAGTTGTTGTAAATGGACCTTAAAAACTGGAAAAAAGGGAATTTTTCCCATCTCTGGGATTCGTCCAGCTCCATATAACCGTCAATATAGATTACTGCGCGCCCATTTCCAACTTTAACTTTTTTGTTGTTCACTAGAGCATCAACCTTATTGTAGTTATAAACTAAAATCCTGACCTTGGGCCAGTATTTTGCATAATCGCTTATCCTTTTCCAGCATTTTATTTGCACTTCCATTTGCTTTCCAGTTTTTGTATTTTGCTCAAATTCCTTCTCTATCTTACTATCCCAACCTCTCTCAAAAAGAAAAACATTTATATTCTTAAATAAGGCATTGGCATCAAATGGACCAGTGTAATTAAGCCTTAAATGGTCTACAACTAGTCTAAGTTCTGACATTTTATCTTACCCCTGCAAAGACCCTGTGCTCGTAGCCCTCTGACTCCATCTTTAACCTTTCCTTAACCAAGGAGTGCAACTTTAAAAAGATCTTATAATAGAACTGGTCCCACCATATGCCTTCTATCTTTTTCCATATAACATACTTATGGTAAAAATTTCTTAGATTAGCATAGAAAACATTTTCTTCCCATCTCTTATCATAGTCCATTTCTACTCTTCCCCTGAACTGTACCCATAATCTTCCTTTGGTAAAGGTTCTTTTGCTGCCGTCTTTCATAACAACCTCTATATCTTGGGTATCAAATGTATGCAGAAAGAGATTTATTACAAACCTGTAATATTCCTCTACATCTCTTTGGGCTTCCCATACATAGTATGTTTCAGGGCCGAAAGGTCCAGGACTCTTTTGTATATACTTTTTCTCGTAAAACTTGAACTTTTGCCTGCTGAAGAAAGAGGCCACAAACTCATACAAATCCTGCATATCCCAAACTCCTTTGTATTGTATATAGGTAGTAAATGCAGGAGCTTTCTCATAAGTAAAGGGTAGTGGTTCCATAAGTAAAAACTCGTATAGAATATATTTAAATGTTTTGGAACTGAAAGTTCCAAAGCCCAGAAAATCTCTGATTTTTGCTGGTTTTTAAAGATTACAATTCAATTTCCTGTTTAGAACAATTTTCACAAAGGATAGCTCCATCTCTCTCTTTCACCTTTTCAGAATATTCTCCGCATTCCTGACAAATGCCTTCTGTTGGTATTATGCGGTTTATTGGCTTCCTGCTTTCTTCTCTTAATTCAAATTTTTCAACAATCAAATCAAAAAGCTCTGGCTCTATTTTAAGGATATCTTTTATTGTAAGCAGACCAACCATTTCATTATTCTCAACAACAGGCAAGTGTCTTATATTATTGTCTCTCATTTTTATAAGAGCATCATAGATATCCGTACCCGGTGGAATTGTAATCAATTTTGTTTCAGTAAAGTCTTTTACTTTTTGATTCACATCTACTCCTTTAGCTACGGCTTTTCTTACAATGTCCTGCTCTGTCAAAATTCCCAAAGAATTCCAATCCTTAACGACAACAGAACCAACATGCTTTTCTGACATTATTTTTGCACATTTGAGCAAGGTTATGTCTGCATTTACAGAAACAGGATTTATTGTCATCGCATCCGCAACTTTGTAGCCTGATTTCATATGCAACTTGATGATTTTTTTAAATTTATAAAGTTATTGATTTAATTATTACCAGAAAATATACAATGCAAAATAGATAAAATATTTTAATTATAGAAAATGGGGCGACTGGCGAGAATCGAACTCGCGCCACAAGATCCACAGTCTTGTATTCTACCACTAAACTACAGTCGCCATAATACTCAGAACTAACTTTTGCCTTATAAATGTTTTGTGATTATTTTTTAACTCTCTTTTAAAAGAATCTGGTAAATAATATATGGCAGAATAAAAGCTATAGCATAGACAGCTCCAGTCATTATAGGATTCTGAGGGTTTTCTATCCCTATAAATTTTTTTATATTATTTGAAATAATAATAAAGTTTATTAGAGTAATAATTGGGATTATTATGCTTAAAAAAATATGATGTTTGGTTTCCAAATGCTCTATTCCCCTTATCAACAATTCAAACAATAAACCAAATGCAAATCCAAGAGTAATTATAATCAAATAAAGCCGCATTCCGCTTAAGGCAAGAAGAAGGGGTACAAGTGCTACTGATATTATGAAGTTACCTATTATTGCTATTATAAGAGAAATCCAGTAAACAGCTTTATCCAGGAGCTTTATTTTTGGATGCTTGTTCTTTTTTGCACTTTCTATGATTTTTATGGTTTTATTTACGTCGCTTTTATTCCATCCCTTTTCAATAAGGTATTTTTTTACGTTCTTCATTAATCCTCTTCTTTCCCTTCAACAATTCTTTCAACATAATCAACAAAATTTTTTGCCAGCCCATAATAATCTTTCAAGATATCGATGTTTATTTCAACTATTTCATTGTTATCCAGGGTGCAGGTCATTGTAACATGCCTTCTGTACTCTTCCCTCTTGGTGTAGTCTGCCTTAATTACCTTCCTTAGTTTCAAATAAAGATTCATGTACTTAATAATTTCTTCATCTGTAAAAGTTTTCATTAATAATTCAGCGCTTATTCTTGGATTGGAGGGTACTTCCTCAATCTTTTTCTGCTCTTTTGCATATTTAAGCAAGGATTCTATTCCAAAAGAAAAAGCGTTTATGAGTCTTTCAATCATATGCCTTATCATATCTGCAGTACGGGTATATTTCAGGCTTACATAGAATAGGTGGTCAACTCTCTTTAATTCCTGCCTTGTATTGTCCAGAGCTTCTTTCATTCTATCTGTTAAATATTGCCTCGTCCTTGCTTACAATGGTAGAGACATTTTTTATAAATAATTTTGCCTTCTGCACATAGGATTTAACTTCATTCAAGGATATTGCCCTTGTTCTGTAATCTCCATTACAGATAACAAACCTTTCATTTCTTGAGAACTCTATAGGGCTTTTCCTGTGCGCGATTATTATATCCCTTAAGTCTTTTATTATTTTTAAGTACTCGGTGTCTATGCCATATTTTTTTGTACACTTGTCCCTGAACAACTCAAATTTTGATGTAAAATTATCTGGAAACGGAGGTATGCGTTTGAACACACGCTCATAATGGAGCACAGAGCCCATACCATAGGAAAATGTAAGGAATAAATTCTCAACAGATGACAATAAAAGATGAGGATCTTTAACCATTGGATATGTCATTGTCAACATATGATCTGCAAGCTGCAGTTTTTTATTTGCTGCAGACCTTAACTCCTGAAATTTTTCCATAATAGATAATATGATATAGAAGTTTAAATAGTTTTTTGAAAATTGTTAGACTATGTTTATTGACCTTTTAGAGACATGATAGTCTTTGCCAAATCACCATCATTTTCCTTAATAGCTTCTCTTACTTTTTCTTCTGTTGCTCCTGTCTGCTGCATAACGGTTTTAATATCGTCCTGATTTATTTCCGGCTCAGTGGAAATTACGCGCTCTTCAGCCTGGCCAACAACCTGAAAAGTTTCCTGGCCCATCATGTTAACCTTGCTCACCTGGGGGTTTTGGATTACAATTTCTTTATCGCTTGTTTTTATTGTAACTTCTGTTGCATCTATCTCTTCCTGCTTAATGCCCATTCTTTTCATAGCTTTCTGCATTTCTCTTGGATTTATTCCGGGTATCATTTTATATTCCTAAAATTCTGTTTCCATAAGTGTAAAGAAATACCATTATAACTATAACAACAATGCACATGATAATTATGTGCCCTGGCTTTATTCTTATCCTGCTCTTGTACTCGTCAAAGTACCTCATTAATCCGCCCATTCCGGACGGCATTGAAATTTTGTCTTGCGCCATTTTAATTTTGGTTGATTAAATTTTAAAAAATTGCAGGGCCAGAATAAGCCACCTTCTGTCAGATGTTTTATCAGCGTTAGCTGACATCACCTGTCTTAGCATTTAACTAAGCGTCTTTTAAGGCTGCATAGCAGCTATTTTGACTTGCACCAGCCAGGACTCACCGTTTCATCCTTCCCTGAAAAAATGTCAAAAGGTTCACTCAAGTTTGTCACCAAACTTTTCGCGTTTATCATCCTATTCTCAGGAGGTTTCGTTTCTGAGTGGTTGCCATCCATTGCTGGATCTTACTTTCGCAAGTGTCTATTAGGCGAAAACCTAGGTGGGTGGACTTTCCTCAGTGTTGAACACCGTTAGCTAAGTACCGACCCTGCCCTCTAAAGTAAGGATTTGTTGTTTATAAATTTAACTCTTTTTCTAGTCTATGTCAAAGCTGACTGAAGACAAAATGTTGCATCTTGATATCACTTTGCATATATCGTTTGGTTATGATACACAACATTTTAATTGAAGTCCTTGCTTTATTTTGCCCGCCCGCCTCCCCTGGATAGACATAGACTTATTTCTAAGAAATCTATTTTCTCTTTCCTTTAAGCAATGCATCTTTAAGGGATTTTATCTCTTCCAGCTGCTCTATGAGAATGCCTTCTTTTATATCCTCTCCTATTGCAAGAAGTATGATGAAAATGACCATCGATAGCCAGAGGAAGATTGTTTGTAAGAAACCTCAGCTCAATTGATTTCCTTCTATAGCGTATGTCTTGCTTATGAGCATGTAGCCTATAAGAAGGATAAGCAGCCCAACTATAAGTAGCATCTCCTCAAAAGAACTTGTCTTTCTTACTATTGCCATTCTTGTTTATTCCAGATTTATTACATTTATATACTTTTTTATTTTTATCTGCCTAAAACTAGGATTTGGTATTCCTTTTTCCCACTAAAAACATTTACCTCATCATAAATTCTGAATTTATATTTGGATGAGAATTTTTCTACCATATCTTTGTCTCCAATCAAAACAATCTTTCCTTTTTTGTTTAGGATAAACTCTGCCTGGTAGAAGAATTCGTTATAGATATTGCTGCTGTCTTTTTTTTGTAATGAAGGCAAAATTGTAACTATTTTGTCTATGCTGCCTTTCTTAAATTTTGTGTCCAGCCATCCAATATCATTTCTGCTGAAGCTTATTTTTTTACCAATGCCTGCTATTTTGCTGTTTTTCCTTGAATAGTTAAGGTATTTCATTGAAGAATCAATATTATATATTTTTGGTTTAGAAGCTAACATTTCCTTATCCAGTTTTTTAAATAATCCATTGAAATCAAAATTTTTGAATTTTTGGAATTTTAAAAAAATAAATTTTTCTTTGTTGAAATAATTGATTGGGAATTTTGAAGCAAACAAAGCAGCCTCTATTGGTATTGTTCCAGAAGCTGAGAATGGGTCTAACAGTGTTTCGTTTTTATTGTAGTCTGATAACCTGGCAAGAGAATATGCTATTGTTCCTTTTATATCTGCTGGATGAGAGAATATCTTGTATGACCTTTTGCTTAAATCAAAACCTGCAAAATCTGTTCCTATGTAGCACTTTTTTCCTGTCAGATATGCAAAGATTACAATTTCAGGGTTACCAAGATCGACTTTTTGCCTGTAATTATATTTTTTTTCTATATGTTCTATTATTATCTCTCCAAACTTTTTTTCTATTTCTGGAGTTGATAATTTTCCATTATTTATTTTAATACATTTTACTCTAAATTGAATATTTTTATTTAACCATTCTTTAAAATTAATTTTTTCTAAATTTTTATAAAAATCATCGAAAATATTATCAAAGTCAAACTCGCAAAGAAGGTAGTAGACCCCTATAGAGGATTGTGATTTGTAGCATAATTTAAATAAATCTTCATAGTTTTTTATATCAAAAACAACACATGCTTCATTAATTTTTGAGTTGGTGTTTATTAAGTCCTTTACTTCCAGAGATGCTATGTTTTCCATTCCTTTATGCGTTGTTAAAAAGCCTTTCATAATAGCATCTGATTTATAGGTATTTATAAAAATGTTTATAATTGATAGGATAGTACAATACTAAAAATTCAAATACTAAAAATTCAATAAATAAAAACAATTATAGAAAAATTAATAAGACTTATTAAAAATAAAAAAATTAAATTAAAAATTATTAATAATTAAAAAATAATAAAATAAATAATTAAAAATGAGAAAAATACTGCTGGACACTAACTTTCTTATGATCTGTTTTCAGTTCAAAGTAGATATATTTACCCAGATAGACAAAATATCTGCGTTTAATTACAGGCTTTTTGTTCTGGATAAAAGTATTGATGAGCTTAAAAAGATTGTTGAAGAGCAGAAAGGCAAGCATAAGGATGCTGCAAAGATTGCATTAAAGTTAATAGCGATTAAAAACATTGGGATAATAAAGACTAAAAGTAATGAGAAAACAGACGATATTATTCTAGATATAGCCTCAAAGGAGGATTTTATTGTAGCCACACAAGACAAAGATTTAAAAAGGAGACTTATTAACCAAAGTGTTAGCATAATAGTTTTAAAGCAGAAAAAGACTCTGGTCATTATGAATGACAAGGGTTTCGCATGAAATCCTCCAATGTGCAATTGGAAAGTAGGCTGTGATTTTTTAGCTTATGTTTGCACAAACCTAGGAAAGGTTTATAAAACGAAATTTTACTCAAAGGAAAAATGTACTACAAAATAGAGCTTAAAGACAGAGTGCGGGTGCCTCCAAACCTGTTTAATATGGATGCAAAAGAAGCAGTTATAAAGAGTGTAAAGAAGAAATACAACGGCTATATATCCAAGGATATGGGCATTGTAATAGATGTTTCCGGGGTAAAAGAAATAGGAGAGGGTGTTATAATACCTGGAGACGGATCATCTTACTATGAAGCAACATTTGAGGTTTTGAGTTTTAAGCCTGAGTTACAGGAAGTTGTTTTAGGGCGCATTAGAGACATAGTTGATTTTGGGGCTTTCATAACATTAGGTCCTATAGATGGTATGATACATATAAGCCAGACAATGGATGATTTTGTAAGTTTCAGCAAAGAAAAAACCCTGTCTGGAAAGGAGAGCAAAAAAGCTTTGAAGATTAATGATGTTTGCAGGGCAAGGATAATAGCCGTTTCATTCAAGGATCCCTTAAACCCTAAATTAGGGCTTACAATGAGGCAGCAGGGGCTTGGAAGGCTTGATTGGTTAGAAGAAGATGAAGAGAAGCCTGCAAAAAAAGAGGCAAAAAAGGAAACTAAGAAAAAGGGAGCTAAAAAGAAGAAATAATAATGGGGTTTTAAATGAAAAAAAAGGTATGTAAGAAATGCAAGCTTTTTGTTGAAGGAAATGTATGTCCTGTATGCAAATCCAATCAATTTTCCTCAAACTGGCAGGGAAGATTGCATATATTGGATGCTAACAAATCGGCAATTGCAGGCAAAATAGACATAACAGTAAAGGGAGAATATGCTATAAAAGTCAGGTGATTTTTCTATGGAGCTAAGAATTATCAACAAGGGAGATGAGCCTTTACTATCAAGAGTAAAGATTGAAGCAGAGATGGTATTTGAAAAATCAACTCCTTCAAGAGCAGAGATCAAAAGCAAGCTGGCCAAGGATCTGGGCAAAGATGAAAAGTTGGTTGTTGTTAAGGGAATTTATACCTTATATGGCTTGAAAAAAGCAAAAAATATAGCTTATGTTTATGAAAATGAGGAATCCCTGAAGAGAATAGAAGTGAAAACAAAGAAAAAAGTTAAGAAAAAAACTCCTAAAGAGGTAAAAGAGAAAGCTGAAGAGAAACAAAAACCTAAAAAGGAAGAAGCCAAGGAAGAGCCTAAACAGGAGGCTAAGCAGAAGGAGAAGCCAAAAGCTGAGGCAAAGCAAGAGGGTAAAAAACCAGAAGAGCAGAAAAAGGTAAAGGAAGAAGGTAAATAAATATGGCAAAGAAGAAAAAAAACAAAAAGAAAGCAATGCAGGTATGGAAGCTTTACCAGGTGTCTGGAGACAAGGTAGAGAGGAAAAACAAGTTCTGCTCTAAATGCGGAAGCGGGATTTTTCTAGCAAAGCACAAAGACAGAGAAACATGCGGTAAATGTGGATATTCTGAGTTTACTTCTAAGAAATAATATTTAATACGTATTTAATACATATTTAGTCCATTTTTACTACTAAATTTTGGATAGAATGATTATTTTCTTCCTTATATACACTAAGAAATAGAAATTAATCAACTCCTTCTAGCTCCTCTTTTATTTTATTGATTTTCTGTAGTTTTTCTTTTAACTGTAGTAGCTTTTCATTAATTTCAGTTTTTTTATTGTTCGAATGGACTTCTTTGTCAACCAGCCCAGAAATTTTTTCCCTAAGTTCTGTCTCTTCATTTTGGGTCAAATTAATGTCTTTACCAATAGATTTAGATTCTTCTTCCAGTTTATTTTTTTCTTCTTTTAATTGTTCTTGTTCTTTCTCTTGTTTCATATTTCAGGTTTTTGCTTATTTTTTTAAATTCTGTATTCATAAGTTTTTTCTTCTCTTCCGGTTCTTTTTGTTTCCTTTTCTGAGTTTCTAGCATTCTTTTTAATTTCTTTTTTTCTATTTTTGCCCTAATTAAACTGACGGTGTGTAAAAATTTATAAATCTTTTTTATTCTTAATAGCTTCCTGAAATGCAAGAAAATCTTCAGTAGTTAATTTTTTTCCTGTTTTGATCTTTTCTTCTATTTCATGCTCCTTGCTTTTAATTATCATGCTCTCTTTTAACTTCCTTTTTTCTTCTTCTTCCAGTCTGAATTTGCTGATTTTGTTTCTTACATCATTCATTTGGCTTAATTTTTCCTTTAGTTCATTATTTATTGTGTTGAACTTTTTTTTGAAATCCAGAAAATTTTTGAATGCTTCCTCTTCGCTAAGCTCGATTTTGTCTGTCTCTTTTGAGTCCTTGATTATGTTTTCATGCAGCTTTTGACTCTCGCGAGCAAGCTTTTGGATTTCATTATGTGTTTTATTAGTAATTTTCCTGCAAGCGTCTATTTCAGAATTCAATTTTTTTATTTTGTCAAGAGAACTGATAATTGCAGACGCTTCTCCAAGTAATTTTTTCAATTGTTTGAGCTTTTTTGAGAGTTGCTTTTCTTTTTCAAAGGGCATTGCTTCTGTTTCTAATTTTACCTCTATTTTATCTATGTCCCCTTTTATCCTCCGAGGATCTTTAATTTTTAATATTTTTGTCAGATTTTTCAGATCATCTTTTAATTTTATAAGTTCAGAAATCTTTTTTCTTGTTTCTTCATTAAGTTTGTTTCTTTTTTCCTTTAGGTCCTTTACATTCTTTGTCAGGCTGTCTCTTTTTTTCTTGTTTTCCTTTATTTGCGCAATATTTTTTCTTATTGTATCAGATAAGCCTTCTTTCTTCCTAAACCAAGACTCTTTCTGGTCGTTAACCTTGTTTAGCCCGTTTCTAGAAGAATTGATTTCATTCCTTAATTTATCCAGCTCTGCAAATAGTTCTTTTTTTGTCTGTTTTTGTTCAAGGTTCAAATTCATTTTTTATTTTATAAATATAAGAAGTATAAAAATATTGTTAAAAGTACATTACAAGCTACCAATAATTAAAAAATAAATAAAATAAAATCAGTTCAGCCAAATAATGAACCTAAACCAGCGGCTGCATGCTCTTCTGATTTCTTCTCTTCTGCTGCCTTTTTCTTTTCATCAACTTCTTTCTTTGCTCCTTCTGCTCCTGCTTGCGCGGCTGGTGCAGCTGATGCAACTGGTGCAGCGGCAACTGGTACTGCAGCTTTTTCTATTGCTTCATCAATGTTTACTCCTTCCAAAGCAGCTACTAATGCTTTAACGCGTGCTTCATCTACTTTGACGTTAGCGGCTTCCAAAACCTTCTTTACATTAGTCTCATCAACTTTTTGCCCTGCTTTGTGAAGCAACATTGCGGTATATACATATTCCATTTTATTTACCTCCATTAAGTTTTTATTTTAATTAGTTAAATTTAATTATTTTTTCCTTAATGTTCCTTTTTTCAGGAGTTCTTTTGTCAGATCTTCAACCTCTTTTCTGCCTTTATCTTCCTTGTTTTCTGTTTTTTCTTTGTCCTCTTTTTGAGCTTTAAAATCATGTGCAGTTGGAACTTCCTTGTCTTTTTTCTTTGTTTCTTTTTTTGTTTTCTGTTCTTCAATTTTCTCTTCTTCTTTTTCTTCCTCTTTGACTTCTTCTATAATGTCTGCTGCTGTTTCTTTTTTGCCTTCAGCAAATTTTTTTGTTTGCTCTACCATTGCCTTGATTTTTTTGTCAACATCTTCTTTTGGTTTTTCTTTCCTGGTTTCTTCTGGTTTTTGTTGTTCTATTTTTTGTTCTTGTCTTGGTTCTTCTTTCTTTTCTTCTGCTTTTTTTATTTCTTCTTTTTGTTCTTCTACTTTCTCTAATTCTTTTTCTTTCTCTATTCTTTCTTTTTCAAGAGTCTTTTCCTCTTCTTTCTTTACTGCTTCCTGAACTTCTTTTTCTACAGGAGTTTCTTTTGGTTTTTCTTTCTCTAGTTTTTTTTCTTCTTCAATTATCTTTTTTTCTTCTTCTAGGACTTTTTCCTCTTTCTTTTGAATTTTTTCCTGTTCAGGAACCTCAATCTTTTTTTCTTCTGCTTTTGGTTCTTCTTTGGGCTTAGATTCTTCTTTTATTTCTTTAGGTTTGGTTTCGATATTTGCACTACCTTTTAATTCAAGCATTTCCATCTCTGCTTTGCTCAACAACTGCTCGATAATGCCCTTGTCCAATATTTTTTGGCTGATTCCAATAGCTTTTGCGTCATTAAATGCCTTGGCCAATAACAAGTTGATGTTATCTTTTGTTATATAAGCAATATTAAATGATAAATTAAGTGCTTGTGTTGATGCTAGGTTTATTTTTTCATTGAATGCTTTTTCATCTATTTCCAGTATGTCTTTTTGGTAAATAATTCCATTTTCGTAGGCTGCAACCAAGCCAAGGCCTACTTCCATGGGTTTTATATCCAGCCTTGTCAGGATTTCTGCTACCTTGGGCTTTATTTTCTCCCCTCTCTTAGCAACAACACTATCTTCTTTAACAGCAACTTTTCCGGCTTCTACACCTACTTTTAAACCTACACTGCTTAACTCACTTATTATAGGTCCTGGGGCAAATGGTGTAGGCCCTTTATTGATAGTTATATCATTTGGAGCAATTTGATTTGCTTTTGCAGGCGCACTTGTTTTGCTTTTTTGGAGTGTTCTGCTCAGCTTGAAAGGGCTTTCATTTGCAAAAAGAAGCGCAGGCATTCCCCCAAGATATTTTTCAAGCTCCTCTATGTGTTTCTTTTCATTTTTTATTTTTTCAAGAGCAATTTTCATAAGCCGCTTCTTTGTCATGAATAAGTTAATTTTTCCCCTTAATTCAGATCTCATTGACTGCAGCTGCGGGGCTGGAAGATTATTCATATCAACTATGCCTATCATAGAGGACTGCCTCATCAATTTAACCATATCTTCCACAAGCTTTTTTTTGTATTCTGCTATTTTTGGCATTTTTACTTTTTCTTAGGTTCTTTTTTGTTTTCTTTAGGTTCGGTTTCTTTTTTTTGCTTCTCTTTTTCTGGTTTTTCTTGTGTTTCTGGCTTTTCTGCTGGTTTTTGTTCTGATTTTATTTTCTTAGCTTTTTTGCCTGTTTTTTTATCTTCTGTTTCTTTTCCTAAAACAAAGGCAGGCCCCATTGTAAGCTTTAGCATAACACTTTTTACATTCTGCTTCTCATTCGGAAGCTTTTGAATTGTGGAGTTGTAAACTGTCAGTATGTTGTCAATGATGTCGTTATCTGTTGTATCTTCCTGGCCAACTCTGCACTTAATTGTTGGCTCGTTTTTTGTTACAAGGTTTATTGTCCTTTTTAGTTTTTCATACAAGGGTTTTATATTTGCATTCTGAGGCAAAACGCTGCCTAGCTTTGGATTCGGCATTTTACCTTTTGGTCCTAAAAATCTGCCAAATGCTGTAGCAACCTTTGGCATAACAGATGCCTGTGCAACAAAGAAATCATGCTTATTAGCCAGCTTTTTTATTTCGGATTTGTTCTTATATTTTTCAAACTGGTCCAGAAGGATGGCTTCATCGCAAACTTCCTTTGCCTTGCTTTCCATATCAGGTGCAACAAAAGCACAAATAGAAATTTTCTTTCCAGTATCATGGTGCAGAGTGGTAAATATATTTACATTATGCTCTGTTTTCTTCAGGTCAAGACCTCTGAGATTTATAATTAGGTCTATGCTCTGCTTAAAGTTTTTTTTAGGAGAATTTTCTTTTACTTTCTTTAATGTGCTTGCTATTAATTCCTTGTCCATCTTCCCTCCTACTGAAGCTCGCGTCACACTCTTCGAGTGCGGGGCTAAGTAGTGTTAACGAGTAGTATTATAGGAATTTTATGGTATATTTAAAGTTAATTGTTTTTTTGATATATTATTTAATAGCTACTTTTTTCCGAAACCTTTAAATAGTATAGGGTATTTAGGGTATGTAGAGTGGATATAGTAGATAGGGTATGTAGGGTATTCTGAAATGAAACGGAAAGCCACAGACAATTTTGAATCGCTTTCCTGTCATTTTTTATGAAATAAAAAATGAAGGAGAAAAAACAATTTAAGATAAAGTGTCCTGATTGTGATAAGGAAATTATAGGTTTTAGTATGCATCATGCTAAGCAAAATTTAATGATACACCAAAAGACATCTATAAAATGCAAGGAATTTAAGGAATTGTTAAGAAAAAAATGGGCAAAAAAATAGAGCTGTTTCACAGGGAAATTGAAACCAAGGTTCTGCTAGAGGTTTTAGGAGTTTATGGTGTATTGGCTTTAGTGCTTGTTGGTGCTTATTATTTAGGGCCTGCAATAACTGGCTTTGTCACAGTAACAAAGCAGTTCAATTATACTGATGAAGTCAATTTAGAGTTTAGTGAATCCGGAACTTATGTGTGGGATCTGGCTAATCCTGGAAACCTGAAAAGCATAAAAATTTCAGGTAGCATGGTTGAGGGAGAAGCTAAGGTTTATATTGAGGATGATGGTGTAAGGTACCTAATTTTTGACAGCTCTAAGCTGGTTCAAAAACCTAGTGGAATTTTTGGAATAACAGGGTTTGTAGTTCAGGAGGATGAAGAAGAGGATGAAGAGATAAATAATGCTCCAATATGGGATTCTGATGTTGATAGTTTTATATTAAACAGTACATCAAGCATAAACTTATCTAATTACTATTATGATGCTGATAATGATTTATTGGTATATAGCTCAAGTAATGTTTCAAATGTTTCTGTAAGTATTGATAATGAAATTGTAACATTAATTCCGGATGAAAATATTGATGAGACTGAGCAGATAACTTTTGCTGCTTATGATGAGGTTGATATTACATTTAAAACTGCGTCATTGATAATAAAAACAATAGTGGAAATTCCAATAAATGAAACTGAATTAATAAATCAAACTAAAATAAATGAAACATTAGAAAATCAAACAATAATTAATGAAACAGTTGAAAAAATAATTAATATTAATTTAGAGTATGGTGATAATGAGATTTATGATGCAAATAATGATGGTGTTGAAAGTTTGGATGGTATTATAGACTTTAGTGTTGATGGCAGCACTTTTAACTGGGATGTTGATGGGGAAAAATTATGCACAAGGTATGAGGTTTATTCTGTTGAAAATCAGGAAAGCGGTTTTGCGTGCTTTGGGAATAGTGATTGCTGTGATTTTGTTGGCCTAGAGAGCTCAAGGCAGTTATGGGATGAGAACTTATTTTTGGGTTATGGAGGTTATGGAAGCACTGAAAATAATATTGTTTTTGCCCAAGTGCTTTATGTTGATTATAATTTAAGTGCTGATATACCATACTCTGATGTTGCATATTCCTCATGGGATAATTTAACAGCTAAATTCGTGGAAGGAATTATTGAATTTGAGGATGTATGTGTTGAGACATGCATGTTTAGCGGCAATGCAAGCAGTTATCAATTAATAATTGAGATGGAAGATGGAGAGTTAAGGGTAGATAAAATAAAGTATATAATTGAGGAGACTGCATTCAACAACGATCCATTATTGATAAAGCAAATTGAGAATATAAGCATTATTGAAAATAAAAATTATACTCTGGATTTAAGTGAGTATTTCTCTGATGAAGATGATGATGAGCTGAGCTATGGTTATGATGAGATAGATAATATTACTATAAGGTTTGAGGATAATATGGCTTATATAACACCTGATAAGGGGTTTTTAGGTAACAGGTTTACTTTCATAACTGCAAATGATTCTTTTGGGGAAGCTGTTTCAAATCTGTTCAAGGTTGAAGTTGAAGAAGAAAGGTTGAGCATAGAGGTACTGGATTCAATAATAACAAAAAGGAATTGGACTATAGGTTTCAGAACTACTGGGACTGGAAACCTAACAATATCTGCAATTGATGGAACTTATGCTGAGATGTATAATGATAATGTTACTACAGCTAATAATTTGGATATTTTAGAGTTAAGATGCGGTAATTTTGAGATTTTTGACAAGGAAGAGCTAATAGAAACTGGGAATTTATGGTTTGTTCTGATGAATGGTTCAAGGGTCAGGTTAATTGATCTGGTTGGGGAAAGCATTTTGGTAAAAGGAATATATGTTGAAAACTACAATTGCGATGAGACGGGGTATTATACTGTAAGAGTTCTGGCAAAAGGTGAGAGTGTTCAGGAATTTAATTTCGGCAATGAAATACAAATTGCGGGTATTGATTATGTAGAAGAGGTTTTGAGAGAGACTTTTGAGGTAAGAGATAATGATGATAATAAGATTATGGTGCTGGACAGCTTTGGCAATGCAAATATTAAGGGGAATTTGACACAGAATGTTTTTATTGATGCTGATGAAAATGATTTTGTGATTCAGGATACGCCTGATAGTGTTGTAGTGATAACAAATCCAGAAGGAAATATGAATATTAAAGGCTCTTTAAATGAAAACCAAAGCGTGCTGCTGCCTACACAGGATTCTTTGGTTATAGAGAATAAAAATGGAGAAGTAGTTGCTTATGTTAATAGTAGTGGGAGTTTGTTTTTGAAAGGAACCTTTACAGAGAATGTTTTGTTTGGGTAAATTTAATCCGGAAATTATGTAATAAAATGCCAGAAATGAGATTTACTGTAACGAAGAAATTGAATAAGCTGATTTTGGAAGTTTCTGAAGGCTTAGGAGTTGATAAGTCGGATTATGTCAAGAGTTTGATACTTTATGATTTGAAAAAGGGAATAAAAAATGATGGGAAAGGATAAAGAAGTCAATAAAAGTAATTTGGCAAAAAAGATATTTTTCATACTTACAATAGCATGGTTTTTGATGATTGGATTTATTTAACAGATGACAACGGTGAAGGTATTAGACA
>CAZYSP010000013.1:0-25570 GCA_964650285.1 uncultured Methanosarcinales archaeon
TAAATTCAACAGATTTCCTGAACAGGACTAATGGGACTTTAACAGGGGCTTTTTCTTTTACTGATGCAGATAATGATGCAATAACTGCAAATGAAACGAGATGGTACAACAACAGTGTAGAATACAACCTAACATTAAATCTTACATTAATATCTGCGCAAAACACAACAAAAGGAGAAAATTGGACATTTTCTGTTAGAGTTTTTGATGGAAGCAATTGGAGCAATTGGGTTAACAGTACTAATCTGACAATAAAGAATGCTGTTCCTGGGATTAATATAACTGTAAGCAATGTAACCGTTAATGAAACACAAAAAGTGAATATAACAACAAATGCGTCAGATATAGATAATGATGAATTGACATTCACTATTAACGATTCGGCAAGATTCGGGTTAGAGGGAATTTATTTCATTTGGAATACTACGCTCACAGATAGTGGGACTTATGATATAAATATAACAGTAAATGACACTGTGGGAATAGACTCAAAGATTGTAACTGTTATTGTTTTGGACGCTTTTGACTCTGATAAGGACGGAAATCCCGATTTTAATGATACTGATGATGACAATGATGGCCAGGATGATACTGTGGATTTTTTGATAGGGAACTATACAAATATAACAGCAGATGTGCCAGCATTAAATATAACTATTAATGGCTCCAATGACTTTTCAAAATTATACGATAAAAATGTATTTATTAATATTTCAAATGGCAGTGAAACATTAGTTGAGTTTAACTTTACTTTTAATTCGACAAATAGACTAAATTTTCTTAATATAACCATTAATAAATCTACAAATGGTTCTGGTAGATTCTCTATCAAAGGCGTAGATTTAAGCGGAGAAAAAATAAAAAAGACTGTTTATATGGAAAAAATAAACTCAACTGTTAAAGGTGTTTGTATTCTGGATCAAGAAGTTGACTTCACTGAAATAAGTTCTGCCTGCAATGCCACTAATGAGGTTCTGGTTAATTGCACCGGAGTCCCTCAAAATGGCATTATTTGCACTGATTTAGGCAATAGATGGAAAATTGAAAACTTATCAAATACAGCAGGCCAGGAATCTTGCAGGGACTTGGATGGCGATGGATATGGTCTAGCATGCAATTCAGGGACTGATTGTGATGACGGTGATGCAAGCAAAAATACTGATTGTAGCACACCAAGCCCCAGCCCGTCTGGAGGCGGCGGAGGCGGAGGAGGCGGAGGCGGAGGAGGTGGTGGTTTAGCTGCAACTTCCGCAGGAACTGAAAAAATACATTTCTATCAAACAATCGCAAGCGATGAGGAAATTAAAATAAATGTAAATAGAGAAAGTATTGCATTTACAAAAACAGAATTTATTGTAAATAAAGACCTCACAAAAGTTACTGTAGCAATAAGATCATTAGATGAGGATGATGCTTCCAACACAATAGAAAATGCCTACCAATATTTTGAGGTTGATACCGATGGTATAACAGATAACGATATTGGAAATGTAAAAATTGAATTTAGCATAAATAATTCATGGTTTATTAATAATAATCTAGATGCAGAGACTGTTGTCCTAAATAGATATTCTAATGGATGGAATAAGCTAACAACTAAAAAAATAAGCGAAAGTGGAAGCAAGAATTCGTATGAAGCCACAAGCCCTGGCTTTTCATTATTTGCAATAACTGCAGAAAAGTCCAAGACTAAAAAAATAGAAAGCAAAACAATTGAAGTTGTAAATCAAACAAAAAAAACTGAGGCAAAAGCTATGGCAGCCATAACAAGGGCAGTTGCTGCAAAAGCAGAAGCAAAAACAAGCAGTTTCTTTGTCGGAATTACAATAATGATTGTGATTGTTCTTGCTGGTATATTGATATATAGTTTGATTTTTGCGTATAGAGAAAAATAAAATCAAAAATTACTAAGTTATAACAACAACCTAAGCCACTTTGATTTCTACAACATCAAAATGCCTCTTAACAATATTATTGATTGAATTTAAATTATGTCTATCTCTGCCTATTAGCATTCCTCTTGTTTTTGTATCATTTACATATATGGTAACTATGCTTTCTTCTTCCTTTATTTCTCTGACTTTAAGCGGATGGATTAGATTCTGGACAAATCTGCAAACATCATTGTTAAATTCAACTAGCCTTATCTTTTTCTTCAAAGCATTTTCAGCCCTTTTTATGTTAGAGCCTTGTTTTCCTATAGCCTTGCCCATCTCATTCTCATGCACGATAAAAAGAATGTTGTCATTTACAATACAGTCCTTTACTTTTGCCCCGGTTAGAGATTCAAAAAGGGCTATATACTTCATTACATCAGAATTGTATTTTATTCTTGCCACTTACCTAATCACCTTTTAATATAGACAAAACAGAAATAGAGTATGGTTTCTTGCATATAACTCCTAATTCATCATTAAGGTATTTTACTTTCAGGGTTTCAGTCTTGCTAAGTCCGGCATAATAGTTTAAATCATTAAGAACACTTTCAGAGCAGTTAGAGCTTATAATCACTTTTTCAACTTTGCCCAGTTTAAGGTTCTTAATAGTCCTCTCTGTACCTGTGACAAGATTTTTTGCCTTGATAAGCTTCTTTATTTCAGTTGATGTAAGTGCTTTTTTTCTTGGCATTTTTATGAAGCCTTTCTATTTTTGAAGTCCGTAACCAAATCAGGAACTCCTGTTCCAATAGGTACAGCCTGGTTGAGCATAACATTTTCAACAACAGAATTAAGATGATCAACTTCTCCAATCAATGCAGCATTTATTATATGTTTTATTGGTGTTTCAAAGCTCGCTCTTGCTAGTGCAGATGCTTTCTCGCTTACAACACCATATCTTGTAATCCCTTTTACAGATCCGGTAATGCACATTGTATCTGCTACTAACATTATGTGCCTTATGTCCACATTAAAGCCCTGGTTTTCTATCACCTTGAAAACCTCGTCAATTATCACTTGTCGTGCAGCTTCTATACCCAAAACCTGATAGATTTCAAAGATATTGTTGGTTGTTGTCCTGTAGCCATCAATACCCTCAAGCTGCAGTATTTCTGAAAGATTTGAACCAGAGGTCATAATTATATATTCATCTCCTCTCTTTACAGGCAATACCTGGTTAATGCCCTTTATACCTTTGATATGGGCATCTTTTATTTTCTCTTTTGCCTTGTATACATCATTAAGACTCTCTTCCTTACTGCGACTTTTTAATAAAATAGAATCCTTATTGTCCTTGATATTAAATCCCTTCAACTGCTTGGCAATGCTGTTAATTATTTGTGAGTTTGTTATTTCAAGGTTTTTTGATTTTTCCTTATCCAGTTTTATGTCAATTTCAGAATCAACAAGGCTTATCGAAAATTCAAGAGCAACATCGCTTAATTTTGTTTCTTTGAGGGAAAGTGCAAACTCCTTTATGCCTTTTCCTTTTGAATACGGCGCTTTAAGGTATATCTCCATTGCAGGTGTATGTAATACTTTCCTTCCATCAAGAATCTCGATGATTCTTGGTAATCCTAGTGTAACATTCATTTCCGCTACTCCTGCAAAATGGAATGTATTTAACGTCATTTGAGTACCTGGTTCCCCTATTGATTCTGCTGCTATAATGCCAACAGACTCTCCTGGATGTATTTTCGCACCATCATATTCTGATAACGCAAACTCCAGTATTTTCTTTAATTTTGCCTGGTTTGTTCCCTTGGGAAGATAATTTTGTATATCCTCCAGTATCTTTTTGGGAAGCTTGTCCTCATATTCAGCAATAAGTTTGTCCATTTTAACCAATTGTTTTTATTACCCTCTTTACATTTAGTATACCTTTTTCAGATTTTGAAACATCCATTCCGTCTTCTCCATAAGTAAACTGCACTATCTTGTTTGTAGCATCCCTTACAGTGCCATCATATCCCACTCTTAAATCCTGCAGAGCATTTGCAAGTCTCCTGTACAAATATCCGGACTTAGGGGTTCTTAATGCAGTGTCCATTAAGCTGTCTCTTCCAGTCATTGCGCCAAAAAAGAATTCTGTTGGCGTCAAACCAGCCTTAAATCTGTTGCTTATAAATCCCTTGGCTTCCGAGCTTAAATCATATTTTTTAAAAGCCGATAAGGTTCTTCCCTCAAATCCTTTTTCAATTCTTTTGCCGCGCATAGCCTGTTGTCCAACGCATGCTGCCATTTGGGCCAGGTTAAGCAAATTGCCCCTTGCACCCGATTGCGCCATAATCATTGTATGAGAATTTTTATCAGCAAAATTTGTGACTATTTCGCCAGTTTCGTTTCTTGCCTTATTCAATACCTCTAAGATTTTTAATTCAATAGTCTCTTCCAGAGTTTTTCCCGGAAACGCTTCCAGCTTATTGTCCTTGTACATGCTTATTAGCTTATCAACTTCTTTTTTCGCATTGTTAAGTGTTTCCTGTACCTTTAAACTTGCATTCTCCGGTAAGTCTGTGTCTGATACTGAGGATGTGAAACCTCTTTTCAACAAAACCATTATTCCCATCCTAAAAATTTTTCCAAGCAGGTCAATTGTAAATTTTTTTCCGTATTTCTTATGTATATTCCTCAATAACAATCCAGAACCTTCTCCAAGGTTGGCCCTGTCCATATAGCCTTCCACAAGCTTTCCGTTCTTTATTGCAACTTCCTGATCTTCCCTTGTTTTTCCTGTAAAATTGAAATCTTCTGGTATTAAAACAGAAAATACTTCTTTTCCATCAATTTTCTCTTTTCTGGGTAGCTTTGAAAAATTATCTATTCCGACTGATGCCAAAAGGTCTATTGCTTCACTCCTGCTTAGTGTCATATTTTTTGTAAGGAGATAGTTCCCAGATATAGCGTCCTGCACACAGCCAATTATGCTTAAGCCGTACCTTAAGGAAATAAGCTGTGTTTGCACTTCCATCAGTATTTCAGCTTCTGTACGAGCCTCTTCTGTTTGTGGAATGTGCAAATTCATTTCATCACCATCAAAATCAGCATTATAAGGATGACAAACTGCAGGGTTCAACCTTAGTGTTTTTCCCGGCAATACTTTAACGCGATGACACATCATGGACATTCTATGCAAACTAGGCTGCCTATTGAAAACTGCTATATCGCCATCCCTAAGATGTCTTTCAACAGTATAACCAGATTGCAATTCTTCTAATGATGTTTCTTTGGTTTCATCTGTTATTTTTTTCTTCTTTCCGTCAGGCCTTATTATGTAATTTGCGCCAGGATATTTTTTAGGCCCTCTTTCTACGAATTTCTTCAAATACTCTATATTCCACATATTAACCTTTTCAGGGACTGTAAGCTTCATAGCCACTACATCTGGAACACCAACTTCATTAATCTCAAGCATAGGGTCCGGGCTTATGACAGTTCTTGCGCAAAAATTTGTTCTCTTGCCCGCTAAATTGTGTCTTATCCTTCCTTCTTTGCTTTTTATCCTTTCTGTTATGGTCTTAAGAGGCTGACCAGACCTATGCCTTGCAGGCGGAAGCTGGGCAATCGCATTATCAAAGTATGTTGATATGTGATACTGCAGCAAATCCCATAAATCCTCAACTATAATTTCAGGAGCCCCTGCATTTATATTTTCAAATAACCTCTGATTTATTCTGACTATATCTCCAAGTTTATGCGTTAGGTCGTCCTCGCTTCTTTCCCCGCTTTCAAGAGTAATGCTGGGCCTCATTGTTACAGGAGGTATTGATAATAGAGTTAATACCATCCATTCAGGCCTTACATGTGGTACAGCCACTCCAAACAGAAGCGCATCATCATCAGATATCTTTTCAAGCCTTGCTCTTATCTCTATCGGACTTATTCTTTTCTCATTCTCGAAGAAAGTTGTTGGCTTATCCACACTAATTTTTTTCTGTCTTGCCTTGCAGTGAGGGCACTTGTTAACTGTTTTTAGAGCTGATATTATATCCTTTATTTTGTCTCTTCTTTCTTCAAGACCACGTTCTTTTTCTATCGCATCAAGAATTTCCTTGTATTTGCTTATCTTATTTTTTGGTATTAAAATCCTTCCGCAATCTCTGCAGGTTGATTTCAGAAGGGTCAGAATTATATTTGCAAATTTAACATGTATTACTGGTCTTGCCAGTTCTATGTGACCAAAATGCCCGATGCACTCTTTTAATTTTGAGCCACAGGTTTTGCATCTTAATCCCGGGTCAATAACACCTAATCTTATGTCCATTAAGCCGCCATCAACAGGGTAACCTTCCTTGTCATACAGCTCCGGAGTCACAATCTTTGCAGTGGCCATATCCCTAATCATCTTCGGTCCCAAGACAGAGAAGACGATGCTTTTTACCTGCTTGAAAATGTGAGTTTCTTCAGGTTCTATAACCTCATCTTTCTTTTTCTCTGCTTCTTTTCCTTCTTCTGACTTCCCTTTTTCTACTTTAAGTTCTGTTTCAGGTTCTTTTGTTTCTATAACTTCCTCTACTGGTTTTCCTTCCACAACTTTTTCTTTTGTTGGTGTTTCCACTATTTCCTTTGCTTCTTTGCCTGATTTCTCTTCAGCTTTCACAGATTTTTCAACCTTATCTTTTTTCTCAGCCATTTTATTTTATAATTATAAGTAAGTCTAATATTTGCTTTCCAGCTCTAATTTTTGGTATATTCCCAATGACTTAAATTCGTCAAGCATTAATTTAAATGCATAACTTATTTCTATATTGCTTATCTCAACATTCTCCTTGCATATAGGGCAATAGCTTTTTCCCTTATAGCTGTCTTTGATAGCTATCATTCCGCAGCTTTCGCATACTGGAACAATTGTTTTATCAGAGTCAAACCTTTCTTTCAAAAGCAAGGAAGCCCCATGAGCAACAAACGTATCTTTTTCCATTTCTCCCAATCTTAAGCCACCTTCTTTTGCACGACCTTCTGTTGGCTGACGGGTAAGCAATTGTATCGGACCGCGAGCTCTTGAATGTATCTTGTTGGCTACAAGATGCTTCAATTTCAGATAATACATGCTGCCTACAAAGATTTTAGCCTGCATAATTTCCCCTGTTATGCCGTTATAGAAAGTTTCTACACCATTTTCCCTGAATCCTAATGATTTTAATTCCTCTCTTAGCTTTTCTTCTGGTTCTGCATCAAATGTTGTTCCATTGATATTTCTTCCAGCCAAAGCTCCTACTTTTCCACCAAGAATTTCTATTAAATGGCTGATAGTCATTCTTGAAGGTATGCCATGAGGAGAGAATATCAAATCAGGTTTTATTCCAGATGCAGAAAAAGGTATATCTTCTTCCGGGACTATTAATCCAACTACCCCTTTCTGGCCATGCCTGCTGGTAAACTTGTCCCCTATCTCAGGAACTCTTTCATCCCTTAATCTTACCTGCACTAATCTGTTGCCTTCCTCATTCTCAGTTAACAAAATAAAATCAACAATCCCGTGTTCGCCATGTTTCATAGCCATAGAACTTTCTCTTCTGGTTCCAGCAGCCAGATTGTATTCTTCCAAGGAACTTAAAAATCTAGGCGGACTGGTTTTCCCAATAACAACATCACCCTCAGCAACTTGAGCCTCAGGATAAATTATGCCGTCTTGTTCTAAAAACTTGTAATCATGTTCGCTTTTATAGCCCTTGACATCTTTGTCAGGTATGCATATTTGGTCAATTAAACCACCTGAATAGCGAAGTTCCTCTGAAATTGAAGGCCTGTAATAAGTGCTTCTTCCAAAACCTCTTTCTATGGAAGCTTTGTTTAATACTATTGCATCTTCCATATTATAACCTTTATAGCTCATTACAGCTACAACAATATTCTGTCCAGCAGGATGTTTGCTATAATCACTTATGTCATGCATAATTGACTTTATTATTGGTTCCTGAGGATAATGCAATAAATTAACATCCATATCCATTCTGACAGCAAAGTTTGATGCGTACAAGCCTAAAGCCTGCTTTTGATTTTTAGAACCAGCATTGACTCTTGTAGACTGGTTGAAGTTTCCATATGGTACAAGCGAGGTTGTCAGACCGAACATTCCTAAAGGTGTAACTTCCAGATGTGTATGTTCTGGAGTAAGGTCCTTTTCAAA
The DNA here is from genome assembly GCA_964650285.1 of uncultured Methanosarcinales archaeon. Taxonomy (GTDB): domain Archaea; phylum Nanobdellota; class Nanobdellia; order Woesearchaeales; family GW2011-AR4; genus JACPJP01. The sequence continues at coordinate 8,068 of CAZYSP010000013.1, forward strand.
GAAAGCTACTAAACTATTTTCCTCCTCACCCGCATCTAAATATTCTATAATGCCCTGCTTAATCAGATCACTCCATGATATTTCATTTTTTTCCAGCTGCTTCAGGTGTTTTTCTGTCAATAATGGTTGACCTTCTTTTACTACTATCAACGGCCTTCTAGCTCTTCCTTTAGAAGTTTCCACAAAAATTTCATCTGCCTTCTTATTATAGTATACATTAAGGTTAGAGTCTATATTGCCCGCTCTCCTTCCCTCCTTAACACTAGCAACAAAACTATTTGCATCGTCAACAGCTCCCATAAATTTGCTATTTAGATATACTTCTATCATTTTGTCCTATTATTTTACCACTTTTAAGCCGAGATTTTTCAATTGCTTAACTACTTCATCCTCATTGGATTCCTTTGAAATGGAGCATAGCAATGAAAGATTTTTTCTTAAACCAATATTGGTTCCTTCTGGAGTTTCGATAGGGCATAATCTCCCCAAGTGAGTACTGTGCAATTCGCGGGCTTCAAAATTTTCTTGGCTCGCGCTTAACGGGCTTACAACACGCTGTAAGTGGGATAGCATTTCCAGATAATTCAGTCTTTGGACTCTTTGGCTAATGCCTTTCCTGCCGCTAACCCATTTTCCTGTCGCCATGGATGAATAGATCCTTTGCGTAAGCAGTTTGTCCCTTATCAGATTTTTTATTGTAGGGAACTTACCGCGCTTGACCATCCTCTGAAAATTATACAATAAATCGCCAATAAGCACCTTTAGGTTAAGCCTCAACAAATCTGCAAGCAAATCTCCGCTTAGCTTTAGCTTTTTGTTCATATAATGGTCCTTGTCATCCACATCAAGTTCTCCTCTTGATACTCTCAAAAATCGCTTAATCATCTTGCACAAGTTGTAGGCCTTAAAAATTCTGTCTTCCTTTTTTATGCCAAGGTGAGGCATAAGATATTTATCAAGTATTTCGCTCATTCTTTCTACCCTCACATCCTTTGATTGGGTAACGCCTATTCTCTTTGCAATGTAATCAAGAGCTTCTTCCTCTGTTTTAATGCTCGCAAACTCGATTAGATTAATGAGGACTTCATCGTACTGCTTTTCGGCTGAAATGAATTTAGTAATCTCTTCATCTTTAAGGAAACCAAGAGCTTTTATTACAACAATAATTGGAATTTTTTTAACTCTGGTAAACGTCAAATAGAAAATACCATTCTTAGGCCTCTCCATAGTATGAGGTATTTTAAATGAGCCATATTCAGAAAATAACTTCCCAACATACTCTGATGTGCCTGACGCATGTTTTTCAATAAGGAATTTGTTAGATGCTAAGTCTTCAATTGTTATAAGGACTTTCTCTGTGCCATTAATTATAAAGTAGCCTCCGGGCTCGTTAGGGTCTTCTCCTTTTTCTATCATCTCCTCTCTGCTTAACTTATTGAGATGACACAACTTGCTTTTCAGCATAATTGGTATATTGCCTATTTGGGTCACAAAACTTTCCCTTTGAACACCGTTAATATGAGCACTAACCTCAATGTAAGTAGGCGCAGAATAAGTCAACTTTCTTAACCTGGCTTCAACAGGAAATATATTTCTCTTGCTTCCATCAGCTTCGGTAATTTCCGGCTTTACGCTCCAAATTTTATCCAACCTTATCTTAAATTCATCTATGTTATGTGGAATAATTGTAGGTATAATTTCTTTGTTCTCTTCAATAATGTTGTTTAATTGCTTCTCCATAAAGTCATTATAGGATCCTATGTCTGAATCTACAAAACTCTGCTCATCAAAATATTTTTTTATTAGGGTTTTTCCGTATTTATACATCAATTACCACCCTGTAAAATATTGCTTCAGATGCTGTCTGGCTTTTTCTTATGATTTTTATTACATCTCCTGGCTTGGTATTTAATGAGATTATTGCTGGGTCTGTTTTTGCTATTTTCGGGAGCTCCATTATAGAAATATTGTAGTTCTCCAGCAATTTTTCTTTTTGTACATCACTTAGCTTTGAATGCTTTGGTATCAAACTATGTTTATCAAGTTTAAATTTTTTCTTCATACTTACACTAAATCCTCACATAAACTTTTTTAGATAGTAATGGGCCGGACGAGACATTCAAATCCTGAGTCTTGCAAGACTCTGGGATATTCGAACTCGCGACCACCTGATGTCTTATGACACAACCTGACTACACAATAAAAGTCAGATGCTCTACCAGGCTGAGCTACCGGCCCAGGATTATAAACGCCCTGGCCGGGACTTTCAAGCCATAAATTTTTAAAATTTAATCGGCATTTGAACCCAGGTCGAAGCCGGACTACCGAATAAAGCCAGGTTTATTCGTCGACAGGGCTTCATGATAGGCCAGACTACACCACCAGGGCATTTTTTGTTATAGCGGCATAGATAACCCTTCTTTAACTAAAATAAGCCCAAAATTATAGCCTTTTGTCTAAAGAAGGATTATTGTACATTTTATTTAGATTTACTTCATTATTTATAAAGTTTACTAATTTTTATAGCTATTTTATAGTAACACATCTCTTTAAAACTATTTTACAAGAACTAGTAATTACTTGGGCAAAGCTAGTATATAACATTTTCGTTACTTAAAAAATCATTTAGAAAGATATATAAATGGAGCATAGGTCTCTAAACATCATGTATAGGAAACCCGGTAATAAGAAGAAAGACAAGAAAAAAGACAATCTTACTGATGAAGAAAGGCAGCAGCAGGAGATAAGCAGAATTAAATTACCTAGAGGCAATCAGACTTTAGGGATCCTCGAACAAAGATTGGGAGCTTCAAGAGTGAGGGTAAGATGTTTAGACGGAAAAACAAGAATTTGCAGGATTCCTGGAAGATTAAAAAGAAGATTATGGGTAAGGGAAAACGACATTCTTATTGCAGAGCCATGGGAATTCTCAGGAGACAGTAAAGGGGATATTTTGTACAAATACACCCCAACACAAGTCGTTTTCTTAAAGAAGAAAGGCTATTTAAAGAAAATTGAAATGGAAGAGTTTTAAAATTATTTTCAAAAATTTCTTTTACTACTCCAGAATAGAAATGTTTAAATATGAGATGTATTTAATTCTAAAATAATATGGATGATAAGTTTACAGCATTTGTTATGTATATTGTATTGTTGATCACATTTCTCGGACTAATAAACATGATTTTTAACTTGCGTGGATTTGTTTTTATTGCAGAATTTTTGATTTTACTGGCACTTTTACTTGTGGCAATTATCTCAGCTGCAGGTATTACTACTGACTCAAGATGGGCTTGGATGCTGCTTAAGATATTTTTTATCTTTGTGTTTTTAGATATGGTTTTAATTGACGCAATCACAAGTACAGAAGCACCATATTATTTACTTTTACTTGTTGTAGTTGTTGTAGGATTTTTTATTTCTTTTTTTAATGTAGGGAAACCAAAAACTGAAGAAGTCGTTGAAAAAAAAGTTGAAAAGACATTCGAGCCTGGAAAATATATAGCAAGCAAAACCGGAGCAAAGTTTCATGCACCCAAATGCGACTGGGCAAAAAGAGTCAAGAAAAAGAATGCTGTTTGGTTTGATTCTAAAGAAGAGGCCAAGAAAGCCGGCTATAAAGCTGATAGCTGTGTTAAGTAATTACTTCTTCCACAAATAAATTATTAATCCAGCAACACCTATAGTCACAAAGCTGTCTGCTAAATTGAATACAGGCCATATTCTGAAGTCAAGGAAATCTATTACAAATCCGTAAGAAATTCTGTCAATTAAGTTGCCAATTGTGCCTCCAAGAATAAAGCCAACAATAATCTGCAATAATGTTTCTTTGTCCTTAATTCTGTCGAAATAATAAAAAATAACTCCAATAACAATTATGGAAATAAAAATCAATATCCATTGTTGATTTTGCAAGATTCCAAATCCAGCTCCGAAGTTATGCGTATATGTTAAATGGAAGATATTTTTTATTATAGATAAGCTTTCATTCAATTTAAAATTAATTTTTATTAAAAATTTAGTAATTTGATCAAGTAAAATAATAATTAATGCTGTTGAGAATATAATTATATATTTGTTTTTCATAATCTAAGAATAAAAGAATGAATATATAAAGATTTTTAATAATACCTTCTCCTTTTGCCTTGTTCTTCTCCTCTTGCAATTGCCTCTAAGTTAGCTAACCTCTGGTTTAAGCTATCAATTGAAGCCCTTAAAGCATCTAATTTGCTTGATATTATCTCAAGGTTCTTGGATTCCAAATCCTGTTGAGGCGTATAACTTGGTGGCTGTGGTTGGAATTGTGGTTGTGAGGGATATGAAGGTGGTGGCATTGAAGGTCCCTGAGTTGGATAACTTGGGCTAGGTTGTTGTCCTAAACCCTGACCCCTAGGCTCTGACCCTAAACCAGGTGAAGGTCCTAAACCAGTGCCGGGAGCATCACCAAACTCATTGCCAAAAGCCAGGTTTTCTTTCTCTCCCAGACCCACATCTGCAAACTCGTCCTTTTTCTTCCAGAACATGATTTTATCAAGAATACCCATGCAGCACCTCTTTTTATTTATCTTTTGTTTACTTGTTTAAATATTTTCGCTTTCATAAACCACAAAACTCTCTACCTTTTCCTTTGTTTTGTAAAGAATCTTTTTTCCAATATCTTTAATAAAAGATAAAGGAATTATTTTTACAGTTTTGAATAATGCAGTCTCAGGATAAACCATTATATTGCCTTTTTTGAATTCTGAAAAGAAAAATAAGGGATTTTTAGAGCTTAAAATGTTATTAGCCAGTACAACGCCAAATAAAGATGCTTTTTCCATTGAATCAACATCTGATTTTAATGCTGAGATCACATAATCATTTGTAACTATTTCATCCCAAATTTCTATTTCATCTAAATTTAATATTATATCGAGATCAAAAATCATAAGTTTATAGCTGTCTCCTAGAATTTTTTCATAATCTTCATTTCTTAAATAAGAAGAATAATCTTCTAACTGCTCATTTGTCAGGAAGTTGGTTTCTTCATTGAGCAATAATCCGGTAACAACCTCCTTGTCATCCACTAAGAGCACCTTTTTTTCCAAGATAGCAAAGTTTTCCTTCAAATCCATAACATCTTCATAGATAAAGTAAGTATTTGCTGCAATAAGCAAGAAAATTATTATGCCCACATAGAATAATAACTTAAACACTTTCTTGAAAATAGCCCACGCAAAAACAACGATAAGGGCAACAATTACGATTGTTATTATTTGTTCTAATGTCATTTTGTTTTTTATTAATTGTCTCTATTTAAATATGTTGATTTTATTTTTTGATTATTATTTTTTATTGTATTTTTGTATTGTTTTTAGTATTATTAATCTTTGGAATTTGAGAATTTTGTTTTAGAAATATACTGATATAATAATTACACATCTTATTTATTGGACATTGTTTACACAATGGAATTTTTTTACAAATATTCTTGCCCAGCTCAACCAATAAAGCATGGTATTCATTGAATAATTTTTCATTGTTATTCGAATTTTTCATAAATAAATCTTGTAACTCATCATAGTTATTTTCTTTAAAACTAACCCTGTTCATTATCCTTTTTGTATAAGCATCAATCACGAAAATTGGTTTCTTAGCAGCATAAAGAATCATAGAATCAGCAGTTTCAGGTCCAATGCCATTAATACTCAATAATTCATTTCTTATTTTTTCAACATTATTGTTTTTAAAAAATAAACCAACATTGCTATTATAATTTTTAAATAAAAAAGAACAAAAGTTTTTCAGTTTCTTTGCTTTTTGATTATGATAGCCAGAGCTTTTAATTATTTCCGCTAACTTTTTATTATTTATTTTTAAAATTTTGTTGATATTAATTAAATTATTTTTATTTAAGTTAATTATTGCCTTCTCTACATTCTTCCAGCTTGTGTTTTGCGTCAGAATTGCGCCAAAGCATATCTCAAGTTTTTGTTTTTCATTTAATTTAATATTTTTATGATACTTTGGAATATTCCCAGTTTTTGTTACAGGCCACCAATGCTGCGAACCAAAATGAGAATATAGACTATCATAAATTGACTTTATCATAATAAACTGGTCAGAAAACAAAGTTTATTATTTTTTCTCTTTGTTATATTGATTGTATAATATTCATATTATCCAAAAATTTTCGCTTCCCTAAATAATTTAAAATCATTCTCGTTACTAATGAACTAAATTGATTAATTACCCCTTTCCCTTTTAGTGGATAAGAAAGAGGTATAATTGCAATGCCCTTATCCCTTAATACCCGTTCTAATAGATAAGGGTATTGACTCTTAAATAAATGCCGCTTGACAGGATACTGCAAATTTTGTTTTAACGTTTTTAGGGCTTCTGAATCAACTTTTCTAACACTCTGCTCTAGATTGTTTTCAGGATTTAAATTATTGTATAATTGTTCAAGCTCTTCTGATATTCCTCTATCTCTGTTTAACTGAGGATCTTTTGATATTTCTTTATATTTATTTAACCAAGGAAAGCCAATTTTGTAAACTTCCTTAAAAACATCATAAATATCTGCAGATTTTACAAAATCAGCAAATGAATTAATATCATCTTCTCTAAGTTTCCGAGTAGCTGCTCCCCATACAATAATCTTATTCAGTCCTAAATCAATTTCATCTGGAGGGGCTTCAACTAAACCACAATAAGCAGAAGTTATTAAAGGATAGTTGCCGCCAGTCACTCTAAGTATTAGTTCCAACATTAAATCTTTTGGAGGTTCTGATCTTTTCAGGTATTCTATGCTTTCCATATTAACAATCAATAAAATTTACTCCTTTATAAATCTCTCTATCTTTGTTACTTGGAAGTAATAATTATTTCTTACCAACTTCCTTTATAACATTCTCAATAATCAGGTTGCCATGTACAGTTAATAAGCTCTCTGGATTAAACTGTATGCCTTCTACAAAGCACTCTTTGTGCCTTACTCCCATGACAATATCATTTTCGCTTCTTGCAGAGACTTCCAGGCTGTATGGAACATCTGATGTTGTCAAAGAATTATATAGGCCAGCAGCAAAAGGGTTGTCTAATTTTTTAAATATGGTTTTATCATCATGACTTATCTTAATTATTTTCCCAGGATTAATTACAGTGCCACTGTTAACTTTGCCTTCAAACGCTTCTATAATACATTCATACCCAAAACCAATGCCGAAAATAGATATTTGTCCCTGATAGGCTCTTATAACATCAACAGAATTTCCAGCATCGTTCCCATAACCCGAGATAACAATCAGCTTTGGCTTGAATTTTTTTATTACCGCATCAATTATTTTCATATCAGTATCATTGCTATAAACCAAAACCTCACAGTCTTTTTTTTCAAATTCATCAACCAGGTTATATGTGGACAAACCAGAGTTATCTATGAAAAGGACTTTCATTTTATACCACCAGACCTTAATGCATCCAGAAGTTTTATTGCTTTTTTGTTGCTTGCCTTAAACTCATCATTATCATTGCTGTTGTGGAAAATCCTGCAACTTGTTCTAAGGTATGCTTTGTCTTTCTTTATCCTTATTGGCTCTGTTGCAATGCTTTGAAGATCTTTATTTGGAGTTACACACAGGAAAGAACCTGAGCAAAAACCTCTTTTTCCTTTCTCTGTTTTTCCAAGCAGCTGTACAGATTTTTCTTTAGGTACCCCATTTGTCACAGCAGGATTAATTACTTCCATATAGGCATGCAAAGCATCCAAATTTTCATTTAAAGTCCCCTTAATATTAGAAGTAAGGTTTTGGGATTCATCTTGTTTATTAACAACAAGCATTTTATCAACATACCTTGTTCCTAGCTTAGAAATACGTGCAACATCATTTCTTGCAGCATCCACAATCATTATATTATGTGCAATATCGTTTTCATCAACTTTCAGCAATGCCTCATATTTGTTATCACTGTCTTTCTCTATTTCATCTTTTACCTTGCCCCTGGGTCTTGCAGTTGTGGATATTTCTAACTCAATTATTTCACTATTGACAGTTAAATTTGCTTTTGCTTCTGAACCAATAGTTACGCCTAAACCATCATTGATAAAGAATGCATTATTTAACTGGGCAAATACGTCAAGAGGCTCTGCATTATATGTAGTTATTGTTGTTCTTGAAGGGCTTTCATATAAAATACTGCTATTGAGTATATGCTTCTTTAAACTTTTCATTGCTCCAAGAAACTCTTCATTGTTCATATCATAGCTTAATTTAAGTTGTTTTTTCTTTGGCTTTTTTCCTTTTAGAGCTTTTTTAGAAATAAGCTTTTCATAGCTGTTTATTGTTTTGTTGCATTCAGTGTAAGTTTTTTCATTACTCTTGTCTGTTATTAGTGCATTTGCCACAAAATATGTTTTCTTTGTTTTGTGATTGACTATAAACATATTATCAACAAAATAAAGTATGTAATCAGGATCCTTAAGCAAATCTTCTCTTTCATCATCTTGATTAGCAAAATCATAAGAAATAATGCCCACTAATCCGCAATATTGTAGCAATTTTGCAGTTGGCTTGAATTTAAAAGCAATTTTCCTTATTATGTCAAAATGTGTTTTTAGCTTAAGTTTTTCCTGCTCTGAAACATCTCTTTTTGCAGGTGTTAATTTACCAATTATTTTTCCTTTGCTATAGACAGCTTTATCGCAAAACTTGAAGTCTTTTTTGATAAAATCCAGGAATTTTTTTCCCAGAGCGTTTAAGGCTGTTATCTCAAAATCAATGCCTTTTCCTGTAACTTTCAGGCACGGGTTAACAGTTCCAAAACTCTTTTCATTATTTTCCAGAAATATAGAATTCTTCTTTTTTCCATAATCTGAGAGCTTTGCAAAGTACTCTAAAGCATTTATTTCTTCATCAATTTCCTTGTATACAGGAACTATATTGCCTATTTTGGCCTGTTTTACTGACTCTAACAAAAAAATTCCCCCAAAATTTACTGAGATGAATTACTACTCATTTAAATTCTTTATTATTATTGCTATTGACAAATAAGCAGATTTAGAGCTTTTTAAAGGAAAAAAAAGGTTATTTTTATTAGTTTTATATTTTTATTAATTATCTTGTTGTTTTATTAGTTTTAAAGATTAAATATTTATTAAAATAATGTATAAAACCTAATTTGTCCTTTAATTGTCAGATAGAGCACTATTAATAGCCAAAATAAGCAAAGAACAAAAACAATGGAAGTTAATTATTTTCAATATTGAAGATTAATGGATTTTAAAGTGGATGAGAAAGCTTTAAATCTTTAAGCATTTTATTAACAATGATAACTCATGATCGAAGACTTAATTGAAGAATCGTTCCCTTCTTTATCGAAAAAGCCAGAAGATTTAAGTTGGGAAGAAGTTAGGAGACGACTATAGAGAACGTAATAGAAAATCTCGAGAACTTTATTTTGTAAGAGCGAATAGAGAATCTGATAGATTAAATGAAGTTTATAAAAGATTAAATGATGTCGCAGCAAAAAAATTATGTCAGAACTCTTACCCCTTACTAAAAAGTAGATCTAGAATTATTTTTGTATGGTGTAAATAATAGAGTTTTTATTAAAAGAGGTAATTATTATATCGAAGCAGATCCTCATTATTGGGACTCATGGGGGCAACCTATAATTGAAGTCGAATTTAGTCCAACAGCAAGATATGGGCCAATTGGACCACATAATTTAGGATCTCAATTCCTTTTCTTATATTACAAACAATTAGACGGGTGGAATAATTCTGAAACATTAAGACATTATGAATTATCTCAAAGGTTAGATTCTACATTGAAACGCTTTTGTCACTTAGTCGATTCTGCAGAAAGAGACTCAGAAGAATATGTTAGAATCACTGGTATGGCAGTACCAGAAATAATGAAAAAGTTTAATTTTTTATATCATGTTGTTACTAAAGGTTTGGGAAGGGTCGATCAACAGTCGTCATACAACAAATTGGTCGTTGAAATCTTAGACCCATATACACTTAATTTTAGGGAAAAAGAAGAATTGCCACTTTCACAAGCAGTTATACAAGATTTGAAGAGAGTGCAAAGACATTTCGGGGGAATCAAATTTATTCGTCCTTAATACCTGCTGCCGCCTCTTTGTGTTTTTCATAATGACTCAGAACGTCGCATAAAAGCATCCGTTGTATTCAATCATCAAAAGAATTTATTTCTTCACTTTCTCTAACACACTTATAATAGTCCATATTTGGGATCTTGTGTATGATTGCAGATTTACATCATCTGCAAGTTCTTCAAGTTCGTTTAAAGCTTTGCTGACTTTAATAGAAATTTCTAAATTATTATTAAGAACTTCAATTACCTTTTCTATTCTCATTCTTACATTTTTTGGCACAGTAATGTCATCCTTTAATTCAGCTAGTACTGGTTCTATGCTCTCAAATTCTTTATGCTCCATTTTTAACTTAATCTTGACCCATCTCCTTCATAACTTCATCCTGTAATTTAGAAGCTTTTTCTCTTAGCTGAGCTTCTTGCTTTTCCATGTTTTTTATTCTTAATTCCATAACCTCTTTTTTGGAGCTTAAGTCTTTCTTAAGATCATCTTTTTTTGATAATACCATTATGTTGCCTACAATTTTATATGCTTCATCAACATTTTCCAGTTCTTTTAATGCTGATTCAATTTCTACTTGTTGCAGCTGAAACTGCTGCTTTTGCATTAATAGATTTTGCATGCTTTGCTCCAGCATCTGCAATTGACTTAGCTTCTTTTCCGATTCTTTAGAAACCTCTGCCATTTTTATCTTGCCTTCACCTTTGTAGGAACACTTCTTGGTTTAAAAAGCATCTTGCTGCCGCAATAAGGGCACCTGATTTTTTTTCTCAGATAATCCTGGGAAACTTTTTTATTACATTGAAAACATTTGTATTCTACCATTTTATAATACCCCTTCAGTTTTGTCGAAAGGCTTTTGCCTTTCTTCCAGATTAGCCTTAGGTAATCTTTCTAACTCTTCAGTTTTATCCACATTTTTCTTTTCTTCTGCAGATAGGCTATCTTCAGCAGGAGTTTCCTCAACACCTACTAATTTTGCAACAGAATACGCTTTACCGGTAAACTTTGAATTGCATTTTCTGCAGTGCCATATTCCTGCTGCTATACGCTTGACTTTTAAATGATTGCAGTAAGGGCATCTATGCTTTTTTCTTTGCTCTGCCTCTATTTTAGCAAACTTATGTTTTGGCTTAGAGCCATACCTTGCTCCAAACCTTTTTGCAGAACCCAATTTCTCTACTTTTGTTTTTACCATTCTAAATCAAATGGGGCTGCCCGGACTTTCACAGCCCCAGTAGCATGAAATGCTTCTGAAAACAGGACTTTTTGAACCGGGGTCGTCTGGTCCCAAACCAGAAAGGCTAGCCAAGTTACCCCACAGCCCCATAAATTACGAGTATTTTCCTAAATAGGATTAATCTTTTGTTTTTAAATGTATCGTTAAAGTTTATTTTAGCAGCAATGTATAACAATCTTTTTGTGGCTCGCAAACTCGCGTACGTTTTCATAACAAAAACGTCGTTCGGAAAAGCAGATGCTGGAAAACCTAAGGAAATTCTCAAAGACAATGTCACATTTCCCTGACGGCAGGATTGATTACCATAATGCAGAAAAAGCATTTGTAATAACGTGCTTTGCAAGGTTCAATGATGAAATCCTCTTGCTAAAAAGAAGCAATAAGGTATGGACCTACAGGAACAAGTGGAATGTTGTTGCAGGCTACTTTGATGAGATAAAGCCCATAAAACAAAAGGCACTGGAAGAGTTATATGAAGAAACAAAAATAACAAAAGACAAGGTAAAAAAAAATAAGAATTACAGAGCCTTTTGAGTTCCATGACAAAAGCATAAAAACCACTTTCATAGTGCATCCTGTACTAATGGAATTAAAGGAAAAGCCAAAAATCAGATTAGACTTCGAGCACACAGAATCAAGATGGGTAAAGAAAAAGGACCTAAGTAAATATGACGCAGTCCCAAACATGCTGGAAGGCGCAAAAAGGGCCTTAAAATAGCATTCTAAAATATATTTTCTAAAATATAATCAATCAGCAACCTTTTTAAATCATTACTAGGCTAAAACATCCCCCAAAAAAAGGTGATAGTCATGGGTTATGAAGAAAATAAGGTTGACAAGGCATTAAACTTTTTAGGCATGTACTCTAGCTTTGAAGAGATAAAAGACAATCTAAGCCTTGATGAAAAAGAATTTAATGAATTAAAAACAAGGGCAAAGCAAAGATACGGCAAGGAAGTTTTTAGCAACTAAACCTCTACTTTAATTTCTGCTTTTTCCAATCCAGCATCCTTCCTTAACACTTCTGCCTTATCTGTTTTCTCCCAGGTAAAGTCAGGGTCATTTCTTCCAAAATGGCCATAAGAAGCTGTTTTTTTGTATATAGGCCTTAACAAATCAAGTGTTTCAACAATCCATTTAGGTGTTAATTTGAAATTCTTTTTAACCAGCTCAACAATTTTCTCTTCAGGAATTTTATTTGTGCCAAATGTATCAACATTGATAGAAGTTGGCTCAGCAACGCCAATTGCATAGCTAAGCTGCACCTCGCATTTATCTGCTAAACCCGCTGCTACAATATTTTTAGCAACATACCTTGCTGCATATGTGCCTGACCTGTCAACTTTGCTTGGATCTTTACCAGAAAAACAACCGCCACCATGCCTTCCAATGCCCCCGTAGGTATCGACAATTATCTTCCTTCCTGTAACTCCTGTGTCTCCTTCAGGGCCTCCAATTACAAACTTTCCAGTGGCATTTATGTGTATTTTTGTTTTTTCATCTAAAAATTTTCCACAAATAGGTTTTATAACATGTTCGATTATCTGTTGTTTTAATTCAACTTCAGGTATATGATCTGTATGCTGTTGGGCTATAACAACTGCATTCAGTCTTTTTGGTTTGCTGTCATGATATTCCACGCTGACCTGGCTTTTTCCATCAGGCCCTAGACCTTTGACAATACCTTCTTTTCTTACATATGCAAGCCTTCTTGTTAATTTGTGGGCCAGCATTATTGGAAAAGGCATAAGTTCTGGTGTTTCATTAGTTGCAAAGCCGTACATCATTCCTTGATCGCCTGCGCCTTGTTCTTTATCAGTTTTTTCATTCACTCCTTGCGCAATATCCGGGCTTTGGCCGTGTATGCTTACCCAGACACCAGCATCCTCGCAGTCAATCCCAAATTCAGGATTTGTATAGCCAATCTCCCTTAATGTGCTTCTGACAATCTTTGGTACATTTGCCCATCCTTTTGTAGTTACCTCGCCTGCAATATGGACTGTTCCGGTTGTTGTTAGACTTTCAACAGCAACTCTGCTTTTTGGGTCCTGCGCTATTAAGTCGTCCACTATAGCATCGCTAATCTGGTCGCATAGTTTATCCGGATGGCCTTCAGTTACACTTTCAGATGTATAATATTCTATTTTTACCATTTTTAAATCACCTTGTTTATTCTTATAAAAAATACATTATGGTCTCAATTATTTAAAGTTATTATAAAAAGATTACTGACAAAAATATTCCGAAAGGAATAAATAGTATTGCTGGTTTCCTTATTATATGCCCTATGAACTGAGTGAAATCAAAAAGATTAGGAAAAGCCTTGGCTTAACACAGACAGGCCTGTCTAAAAGAGCAAATGTAAGCCAAAGCTTAATTGCAAAAATAGAGTCTGGAAAAATAGATCCTACCTTTACAAAAACAAAGAAGATTTTTGAGACTTTGAATGATTTAGGAAATAAGGAGGAAATAAAAGCAGAAGAGTTAATGAATAAAAAAATTATCAATGTTACTCCCAGCAACAATATCAAAGAGTCCATAAATAAAATGAAAAAATTCGGGATTTCCCAAATGCCTGTAATAGATAATCACAAAGTGGTTGGCCTGGTATCCGAATCAACTTTACTGGATGCATTAATGGGCAAAAAAGACAAAAAAATATCAGATATAATGGAAGAAAGCCCTCCAATAATCTCAAAAACAGCTTCCATACAGATAATTTCAAATCTTTTAAGGCACTATCCAATGATCCTGGTTTCTGAAAGCGGCAAGTTAATTGGCTTGGTAACAAAGGCTGATTTACTTGCTAAATTGTATAAAAGTTAGTTTAACTCAACTCTTTTAACTTACCAAACCTATACATCTTATCTGCAACAACAATAACATCAAAATTCCTTAAATTTTGTTGCAAAAAAGGGCTTAGAAGTTCTTCTTTTATTACATCATTCCCTTCTGTGACTAAGTTAAAGGATGGCTGCACTATCAAATTTTTTCCTTTCCATTTGCCTGTTAAATAGGCCTTAAAGATCTCTGTTCTTGGACCTTCCCGAATAGAAACAGCAGGATGCTCGTGTCCAATGATTATTATTTTTGATTTTTTTAATAAATCTTTATCTGGAATTTTATCTCCATGCATTACAAGGATTTTGTTTTTTAATTCTTTTTTATTTATTATTTTTAATTTTTTTATTGTTTTTTCAATTCTATTGTTAATTTTGATTTTTTTAATTGTTTTTTTATTGTTTTTTGTTTTTAATGGAACTTTTGTTATTGTTTTTTTATTTATTGTACTAATTAAATAATGCTCAACGACTTTAACATTCCTTTTCTTTGCTATAGGGCCCAAAATTGTATCATGGTTGCCCTTAATCAATATAATTTCTTTGCAATACTGCCTGAAATAATCAAACAATTTTAGAGTATGACGCCATTCCTGATCAGAAATAGTACCGAATTCCTGCTTTATGTCCCCATTCACTATTATTCTCTCAATTTTTTTAGTCTTTAATTTTTTAAAAATATTATCTAATCTTTTAATTATCTCTGGAAATTGGAATCTTGGTACCATTAAGCCCTGTTTATTCAATGCCTCTTCATAACCAATATGGAAATCTGTAACTATTAAAGTTCCATTGGTATAAATTGCCAAGTCTATCAGCTCTATATTATTAAAAATCTTCATAGAAACAGGTATTTTCTAAAGATATAAATAACTTATTAAGAAAAAAAATAAAAAAAGAAAAAAGGGTTTTTACTCGTTTTGTCCTAAGGACCATATATCCTTTAATCCAACAACTACTGTTGCAGGGACAACAAAGGCTAGGACATTCTCAAATATACCTTGTAGGTATGGCCCAATAACTTGTACTCCACCTAGAGTTCCTGACGCACCGCCAGCAAATGCAGCTATGATCAGAACTGTTGCTACAATCATAAACTCTTTGGTTTCTTTACCAGTCACATTTATGAATCCTGCTATCAAACCCAGTACAACTAACAAAGATGTTAGCCAAACTGCGGCTGTTCCTAATGTAGCTGATGGTACAAGACCAAGTACAACTGCAATTATTACTCCGCCGATAAAGGAGTAATGGCCGATTTTTTGTTCCATTCGGTTTTTCACCTCCGTGGTTCTTTATCTATCATAAATGCCTGATTATAGGCATTGATAATCAATAATAGCATAGCAACTATATAAACTTTTCGGTTATTGATAATCAATAATAGTAATCTTTATATATAACCAACATTTGCATGTTCTTTATAAACGTGCTATGGATAAGCTACGATGTTTAACTCGGAAATTGAGAAGAAAATTATAGATTTTATTAAGAAAGGTCCTTTAGGGGTTACTTCTTCTGATATTGCTAGCTACCTTAGTCTTAACAGAATGACTATAACTAAGTATTTAGCAATTATCAAAGAAAAGGCTTTAATTGACTTTAAACAGTTTGGAATGGCTAAATTGTGGTACATTCCTGTAAATCTAAGTAAAGAGAGCTTTTTGACTAAAATAATGGCTAATATCTCCCTTAATATGCCTCAAGATGAGTTTAAAACCATTTCTGAAAAAGCAGGAATAAGCATTGGAGAAGAGATTAATCAGATGTACTTGAATTTTTATGATGTTAAAAAGTTAAGCTTTAACCAAATTTCAGATACTTATGCAGATATTGGAAAAAAACTTGGCGGAGATCTCAAAATAAAGTTAGCAAATGAAAAAATTTCTGTTGAGATTGCAAAGTCACCTTTTGGAAAAAATGATACTTGGGCAATGAACAAAATCTTAAGTGTAGTTTTTGCAAAAATTGCATCTTTAAACCTGGGCTATGCACGTGCTGTTGTCTCAGAGCCAAAGGACCAGAATGTAGTTATTGATGTTTATTTGAAGAGGGAAGATAAATAATTCTAATAACAAAAACATAAACTTATTATATACTAATTTTTAAAACAATATTATGAAAAAGAGGTGCTTAGTAGGCAGAAGAGGATATTTTTTTCTTATTGACTCCATAATTGCTTTAGGGGTCCTTGCAGTCGGAACATTCCTGATATTTACATTATATGCAAACGTTCCATCAAAAGAGGAACCAACAATTCTGTCAGATGATATAATGGATTTTTTTGCAAATAATAAAATCAAAGATGTTGATAATGCTTATGCTGGTTTAGGTGGTACTCTATGGGAGACTGAAGGACAGGCAGGAGGATTGTGTCCTGGAGAAGAATTAACAGCCAATGCAGAAAATACTTTATTGCAGCAGGTAGCAGAGTTTTATGAAAAAAGTCAAGGAGCTGGAGGCAATTCTTGTTACTTCAATCTAGATAACAATAATCCAAATGAACCAGAAGATTTAGCTGAAAAATTTATAGCAGATCTAACTAAAAATACATTACCACAACAATATACATTTGAGTTTTGGATGGATGATCAGTTGCTGTATCCTGATACAGAGCAGACTGATTCAAAAAATGCTGCAAAAGCGCTTATACCTTCCAAAAAAATAGTGTACGGGATTTTGAACAAGGAAACAGGAGATATGTTCGGTCCTTTCAATGCAGAGGTTTTTGTATGGCAGTAAAACAATTAGGAAAAAAAGGGATGTTTTTAACATTTATAGCTATATCCTTAATAGCAGCACTTATAGTAATATTTACGCCTTCTGATATAAATTTAAGTAAAAACTTGCAGGCTACCAAAACCAGGGTTTCAAATGTGAACGAGTATGTTTCGGATTTGGAAAGTGTTTACCTAGAAAGAACATTACAAGCAACTGGAAGAAAAACGCTGATTAGTTTGATTGGTCATGTAAAAGACAATGGATTTTTTGATAATGCTGTAAAATTTGAGAACGCTTTTTCAGATGTCCTATTAACTGGAAAGTACAATGGAAATAATATTGGTGTTATGGATGAAAATACATATAATGATTGGCTAAACCAAATAGTTATAACAGCTAAAAGTACATTCAATGTAGATACAACCCTTACCGTAAACAGTATTGAGATAGACCAAACAAGGCCCTGGTTTGTAGATGTGGAAGCTGACATTACGTTCTTGGTTTCTTCTGAAACCGCATCCTGGAACAAAAACGTCCTAATAGAAACAGAAATAAGTGTTGAAAATTTTGATGATCCATATTATCTGGTAAATACTGA
>CAZYSP010000014.1:0-20938 GCA_964650285.1 uncultured Methanosarcinales archaeon
TACATATTCCAACTAATGCTTTAGATGTATTAGCTCAGCAGATTTATGGTATAGCAATCCAAGAAAGAATACATATCAACGATTTATTCAAATTAATTAAAAATTCCTATTGCTACAAAGATTTAACTAAAAAAGATTTTAATGAAATAATAGAATACTTGGCTGGAAAATATATTTCTCTGGAAGACAGGCATATCTATGCAAAGATATGGCATGATGAGGAAACAGGAATGATTGGAAGAAGAGGTAAATTAGCTCGCGTGCTTTATATGACAAATATAGGAACAATACCAGATGAGACTTCAGTAATCGTAAAAATTAATGATCAAGTTGTTGGTACAATAGAGGAAGCTTTCCTGGAAAGATTAAAACCGGGGGATGTTTTTGTTTTAGGTGGACAAGTATATCAATTTAAGTTTTCCAGGGGAATGACTGCTCAAGTTTCAGCAAGTGCTAATAGGTCTCCAAATGTCCCTTCATGGTTTTCTGAAATGCTGCCGTTAAGCTTCGATTTATCATTGGAAATTGGACGCTTTCGAAAGTTATTGAATGAAAAATTTTGTTTAAGTAAAAGCAAGAAAGAAATTATTAATTTTATTAATGATTATGTCTATGTTGATAAGAACGCTGCTGAATCAATTTACAATTATTTTTTTGAGCAGTTTAATTATGCTGAAATTCCTTCTAATAGCAGGATTATTGCAGAGCATTATACAAATGAGCAGGGCATGAAGCATACAATTTTCCATTCTTTGTATGGAAGAAGAGTTAATGATTGCTTATCCAGAGCAGTGGCATTTGCAATTTCAAGAACACAGCATAGGGATGTTGAAATAGGCATAAATGATAATGGCTTCTATATTGCTTCTGAAAAATCAGTAAATGTAATGCACGCTTTCAAATTAATAAAATCAAAAGACTTTAGAAAAGTTCTTAATATGGCTATTGACCGCACAGAAATTTTAAAAAGACGCTTTCGACATTGCGCAATGAGGGCTTTGATGATCTTAAGGACATACAAAGGTCATACAAAAAGAGTTGGCAGACAGCAAGTTTCATCGCAAATATTGATTAATGCAGTAAAAAGAATTTCTCCAGACTTTTCAATTTTAAAGGAAGCAAGGCGTGAGGTTCTGGAAGATTTAATGGACATTGATAATGCTCAAAAAGTAATAGAAGGCATAGAAAAGAAAAATATAAAGATAGATGAAATAACTACCACTATTCCAAGCCCTTTTGCCTTTAATTTAATGGCGCAGGGAATAACAGATATTTTAAAGATTGAGGACAGGGTAGAATTTTTGAGAAGAATGCACAAGAATGTCTTGGCCAAAATAGGCTCAAAAAAAGGCATCAATAAAGAAGAGTTCGAATTCAATTACACCGATATGTGGAAAAAGGCAGAAGAAAAATTAACTGCTAATAGAGATGAAGAAAAAGAAAAACTGAAATTACAGGCATGGAATCTTAAAAGAGTTCCTGTGTTTGCTAAGAGGGAAATTGTAGAGATTTTGGATGGCAAAAAGGAAATAAGGCAGGATTTTATTGACGCTGTGCATAAATATAAAAAAGAGATAAAAAAGACCTGGCCTAAAGAGATAAAAGAGTTTGTGTTCCAGAAAGTTTTTGACAAATAAAATGATAATCGGCATTACCGGAAGTTTTGGAAGCGGAAAAACAACTGTTGCAAATATGTTCAGGAAGTATGGTTTTAGGGTTATTAATGTCGATAAATTATACCATAATATTTACAATAAAAACGATTCATTGAAAAATAAAATAAAAAAGGAGTTTGGTACATTAGATAGGAACCAAATCAAAAAAATTGTTTTCAATAAATACAATAAACTAAAAAAACTCAATAAGATAACTCATCCATTGATTATTAATTCAATTAAAAAAGAAATTTCCAATAATAAAAAAATTAAAAATAAAATAAAAATAATAATCGATATTCCATTGCTTTTTGAAGCTAAAGTTCAGAGTATGTTTGACAAAATCATTGTAGTCAAATGCAGCAAAAAAGAGCAGATTAAAAGAATATTGAAAAAAGGCAAATACACGAAAAAAGAGATTGAAAACATAACCAAATCCCAAATGCCTCTGAAAGAAAAAATAAAGCATGCTGATTTTGTTGTGGATAATAGTAAATCATTAAAAGAAACAAGGGCGCAAGTAAAGATTCTAGCTAATATTGTGCAAAAACCTTAAAAACCCTTAACTAATACTTCACCACTATGATAATAGCAGTTTATCCTGGGAGTTTTGATCCTGTAACTAACGGGCATATTGATGTAATTGAAAGAGCGTTAAAGATATTTGACAAGGTAATAGTTACTATAGGGGATAATCCTGGAAAAGAGCCTACTTTTACAACAGAAGAAAGAATGGAAATGCTTAAGGAGTCTACAAAAGATTTAAAAAACATTGAGATTGATTCTTTTCAAGGCTTGCTGCTTGACTATGTAAAAAGCAAAAACTCCAAAATAATAATTAGAGGTTTAAGGGCTGTTTCTGATTTTGAGTCTGAGTTCCAGAGGGCATTGCTGAACAGGGTTGTGGATGATGAAATTGAGACAATTTTTATCATGACAAAAGAGCATTATGTTTATTTAAACTCAAGCATTGTCAAGGAGATGGCCATGTTTGGAGGCAAAATAAACGGCTTAGTGCCTGAAATAGTTGAAAAAAAGTTAAAGGAGAAGTTCTCAAACAAAAGAAATTGAAAATACTAAATTTTATGGTTCAGTAAAACTTAGAAATATCCTCGGTACTGGTTCTTTTTCTCTCTTTCTCGCTTTTGGACTGCTTAATAAGCCTTGCAGCATAGCCTGCAATGACATTCCTTATTTTAGGGCTCTTAATATTGGCATATTTTGCCACAACTTCTTTATTCTTGTTATAATCTTCACTAAACTCATCTTTGTGTTCATTTACCAATTGTTTTGTAATGCGTTTAACCAGAATTGTTTTTATCCTGCCCATGTAATCACTTCTTTGCTTCTTTTTCAGGTTCCTGGTTCTTTGTTGTTATAGGAACGAGCCCTTTTTCAAATTCCATTTTTGCTATCTCTATCGGATTGTAGCCTATCTTTTCCAGCTCTTTTTCAGAAAGCTTTATCATGAACGGAGCTCCTTGCGATATCTGCAAAGCCCTAGAGCCTATTATCCTGGATTGCTCGTATTTTGTGTACTTCATTTTAAAGTAAGATTTAATGAATATACTTTGAAATTTACACTACCTTTTAAAGTTTTCTGTTATTGAAAAGTAACTGGATTAAAATAAAACTATATAAATAATGGGAAATATCTGATAAAAATGTTCATCCATAACATAGATCCGGTTTTATTAAGCATAGGGCCTTTTGAGATAAGATACTATGGATTATTCTATGTTATAGGCTTTATTATGGCTTATTTCTTATTAAACCATCTGGCAAAAAAGAAAGAATTAAGCATTAATAAGGATGATATTGCAGATCTTCTTCTTTATGTTATTATAGGGAATGTTTTAGGCGCGAGAATTTTTTATGTTTTTATTTATAATCTGCCTTATTACTTAGCTAATCCTTTTGAAATAATAGCAGTATGGCACGGTGGTTTATCTTTCCACGGAGCCTTAATAGGTGCAGTTATAGCTGTATTTTACTTTTGCAAAAGAAAAAAAGTTGATTTTTATGAAATTGCAGATATTTCTGTAATACCATTGGCATTAGGATTAGCTTTAGGAAGGCTTGGGAATTTCATCAATGGCGAGCTTTATGGCCGCATTTCAGAGGTTCCATGGGCTGTTAAATTTCCTGGTGTAGAAGGCTTTAGGCACCCAAGCCAGCTTTATGAGTCATTTAAAAATTTGTTAATATTTTTTGCATTATGGACAATTAAGGACAAAAAGCTTCCA
Source organism: uncultured Methanosarcinales archaeon (assembly GCA_964650285.1). GTDB lineage: Archaea > Nanobdellota > Nanobdellia > Woesearchaeales > GW2011-AR4 > JACPJP01. Next base: position 3,902 of record CAZYSP010000014.1, read on the forward strand.
AAAGGCTTTCTGTTCTGGCTTTTTGTTATAATGTATTCTGTTTTAAGATTTATAATAGAATTTTTCAGGCAACCAGATCCACAGATTGGATTTATTTTTGGTTTTTTGACAATGGGTCAGCTATTGAACATTATCATGTTTGCGGTAGGGATATTTTTTATTTATAGAGTCAGTAAGAAAAAAGAATTACAATAGAATACAATAAAAAAGAAAGTTCAATAATTGAAAAATTCAATAAGAAAAAATCAATAAAAAACAAACATACAATAATAAAAATTCAATGAAAAAGAGTACAATAAAAATATTATCTTTTTTTAACTAAAAACCTCCACAATAAAAACAAAAATCCCAATAAAGCTACAGCGCCGATAATATTTGAAAATCTTAAAGATACAATCTTTTCCTGCAGTGAATAAATGTTATAGGTCAGACCACCTAAACCAAGGTTATTGACAATAAATGTCCCGCCATAAATTATAAACATCAGCCCAACTGCTATCAATAGAATTGCAGAAATAAGATTTGTTGAATGAATGCTTATTTTCTTATTTAATATTTTAAATTCGAATTCCTTTCCTTTAATAAATTTATTTTTCGACAAATCATATTTATCAAATAAAAATGAGATTAAAAATATAGGTACAAAGAGTCCTAAAGAATAAAAGATCATCAGCAATGCGGAATAAATATAGTTGTTTAACACAGATGCAATTAACAACATTCCGATTAAAATTGGTCCCATGCATGCTGTCCAGCCTATGCCAAAAAAGATTCCAAATAGGAATATACCTAAAGCATCTTTTTTTACCTTATTTCTGATTTTTATAAACGTAAATCCCTTGCCAAATAAAGTCATTAAGCCAAATAATATAATAAATGCTCCTGCAATTGTGATAAGATATCTATTGTTTTGCTGCAACATGGAAACGCTTGTTCCAAGAAAAGTTGCAATTAACCCAAAAGCAATAAAAACTGGCATAAACCCAAGGAAAAATGCTAAAGTCATCTTTGTGATATTTTTCCTTTCCTTAAATGTATAGGAAAAAAAAGCAGGCACTATTCCCAAACTACATGGAGTCAATATGCTTAATATTCCAGCAAGGAATGCAACAACAAAAGAAAGGTTTTTGAGGTAAAAGTTTGCCTGCTGCTTGTTGTAATCAAGAATCTTATGCAAACCTTCTGGCAGATTATCACCTTCCAGATGCGAGAAAGCATTAAAACTGAGTAATACCATGGCCAATAATAAAAATAAGTAGATTTTTTTCATTCTAAGATGATTGTCCTGTCGGGGTTGTAGGAGACAATCCTTTAATCTCGCCAGTGGAAATATCCTTGTATACTATACCTCTTCCCATTGAATTTATTGTCCTAAACACATATGCCCCATCATCTTCCACTGTACCAACTTGCGGCCATACAATATTAAAATTCTCATAAACTTCTAAATCACCAGTTAAAATTATTGTTGGAGCACTCTCAATATCATATTTAGAAATTAACTGCTTTCCTTTTTCTGAGCTTATATCAACTTTTTCTTCTTCATCAATTGCCAAAGCGAACCTTGCCAGTATAGATTTATGGATTTCAGCATCATAACACTCTAAACAAGTTGAATCATCAAGCATACTTAAATCAACTAGACCCCTTATTTTTCCATTTCCAGTTTCCACATAAGGAGCCTGGCTTTCAATAACATAATAATTTTGTTTTTTTAATGCTGTTTGTTTTAAACTCTGGGCAATACTTGGATATGCATCAATGTTGTCTGATAAAAGGAGCGCTGGCAATTTTTCAATACTGAACTTATCAATTAATTCTTTTGCTTTGGTTTGTGAAAAATCAAATTCTTCTTCCTTATCTATAAAAACACCATCTTGTTTAAGATTGTTTATTGCTAAACTAAAATCTGTACAAACCTCGCAGTTTTTATCATTGATTATAATGCTTGAGACTTTTCCTATAATCTTTTTGGTTATAGCATCTTCATAAGGTGCAACAATGTTCATGAATACTAACACATCATCAACCTGCTTGAAATTTTGTATAGATGCTTTTTCTATTTCTCCTGCCAATACAATAGTTGGCAGCTTTTCAATGCCATAATTATTGATTATTTTTATTGCATTCTCAGAATTTCTGAGCAAAGATTTTTCCTTAACAATCTCTATATCGGACGAATCTTTTAGGACCTTAACTACCTCATCTATATCGAAACAATCAGAACATGAAGATTCAATTTTAATAAGTCCTAATTCTGCTGGTCTTGCCAATTCCTTTGCTTCCTCTATTTTTGCACCCAGTTTGCTTCCAACACTAAAAACAAAAAAAGAATTGAAAAGCATTATGCCTAGCAATACAAATGCTCCTGCAAATATAAATTTGTTTAAATCCTCTTTTTTCATTATCAGCATCCACCAACCATTGAAGGTAAATTTTGCAGGTTCTTGCTTAAAGTATCACTGCCTGTTGAAACCGTGCTTTTGCTAGTACTTAGTGTTGTAATCTCGTTATCCAGCTGGTTCCTTAAACTAACTAATTGTATTGCCTGCACTCCAGATATCACTATAAGCAATCCTAAAACTATAGCCATAATCCATAACCTCCTGTTTAGCTTATGACTTTTTTCTTCGCGATGTTTATGTTCATGCTTTTCCATTTTAACAACCTCCTACCATTCCAGGTAAAGATTTTAATTGAGAAGGATCTGTACCGGCAACATCCATAGCCAGTCCAACCATATTTCTTGGAAACCACATTGTCTTCCATTTCATTGCTTCTCTTAAAATTTCAGCATCTGAATAATCAGTATTTTGCATTAGTCCAAGCGCTAGTGCTTGAATAGCAGGATTATGCTTGCAACCACACTTTAAGTTTCCATCTGCAGTTATTCCTTGTGGTCCTACTCCACAGCAAAACTCACATGAAATTCCTGTTGGAGCAGCTGCCAGATTTAAATATCTCTGCCAGGTTTGAGGATCATTTTGCTGGATCTCTTGTTTTAGAGCATAATACCATTTGGCTAAATATTCCATAGAGTTTACAGGATCGTCAAATGTAATTCCGCCTAATGCCTCGCTATACTCTGGTGCTCCAGTAGGTATCATGATGCTTATTGCATCTTGCTCGTTGTTTATGTTATTCAATTCCGGGAATAATGAGGCAAGAGCCATTGCTGTTGAGGTTATCTCAGAAACATCAACTTTTGATAGGTCAGTGCTTTTTTTACCGCCTAAACCCAAAAATATAGAGCCTTTTGATGCTGCTCCTGTCAATGAACTAAATGAAGAAGAGATTGCTGCTAATTGTACCTGATTAAATATTATTAAGATGCCTGTTATAATAAGTGCTATAACTATAAAATTCTCAAGTTTTTTTACTGAAATTCTGATTTTAACCATTCTACATCAATCTCTTACACAAGCAAAACATGGAGCATTTAATAAGCTTTTTGCTTCTACTCTGTTCATTAAGCCGGCTGATTTATATATAATCTTTTGTTATAACTGTAAATAAAAAATCTCTTTTTTCATCCAAAACCAGGTTATTATGCCTTATTATCGTTCATAAAGGGTTTTTAGCTCTCTTTTAAGTAAATAAAGGTATTATTTGTTTTGAAATAATATCTTATCTATAATGCTTCTTGTAAGAACTCGCACAATGCATGCAGCAGAATTTCAATGTTTTGCCTTTAAATTTTTCAGTATAGCCTCCTTCATAAACCTTACAGTTGCAATGTGCACATGTTGTAAGTTTAGGTTCTATTGCTATATCAATAAGGTCTCCAAACCTGTTGAACATGTTTTTAGTGAAATTTCTTCCATCTGTTGTCAAAGAATAAACTTTCTTTTCCCTTTTTCCAGTTTTTTTATTTTTATTAATTTGTTTTATGGATATATTGAACAATGTGATAATATGGAGGTGAGTCAAATGGGCGGAGACGGATGCTGTTAAAATAAATAAACTTATATAATATAAAATATGAGACATGACGAGTTTAAAAAATGGCTGAAAAACTGAATGAGCTGGCTTGGGGATATGCTGGTGCTGCTGAACAAATGATGAAGTAGCATATGTTTTTTTCATTAAGCGTTGTAGGGATTATTACAGGAATGATTGAAGCAGCGATAATAGGCTTTATTGCACTGTATGCGCTTGGATGGTTATACAATAAGTTCGTTTGATTTTATTTTTTGAATAATGGGGAAACAGAGGAATAAAAATGGTTAAAGAGTTAAATAAGGACGGAAAAGAATACTTCCAATGCGAAGAATGCTCATTTTTTTATGAAGACAGAGAATGGGCAGAAAAATGCGAAAAATGGTGTAAGGAAAAGCATAGCTGCAATATTGAAATTACCAAGTATGCAGTTAAAGCAGATTAAAATAGCAAATTAAAATGCCAAAAGACCCTATATGCGGAATGGAAGGCCACATAAAAGCACATGGCCATTATTTTTGCAGCCAGAGATGTATTGAGAAATATGAGAGAATGCACTCTATAAAGGAATGTTTGAGTTGTGAAATTAAAGGAGATCATTTACCGTGGTACAAAGAAAGATTATATATTGTAAGTTTGATTACTGTCGTTATTGTCGTAATTGCTTATTTTTTCTCTGAAAAGCTGTTTGATGCGTTTGTTGATTATTTTAAATTAATATGGTGGGCTATTTTGTTAGGAGTGTTCATTGGAGGCGTTATTGATTTTTTAATCCCAAATTCTTACATCTCTAAATATTTATCAAAGCATGAGAAAAAAACAATTTTTTATTCAGTAATTTTTGGTTTTTTAATGTCGGCATGCTCTCACGGTATTTTAGCTATTGCAATGGAATTATATAAGAAAGGAGCTTCAATTTCAGCTGTAATTGCATTTTTGTTAGCTAGCCCATGGGCTAACTTGCCAATAATTATTTTGTTGTTTAGTTTTTTTGGCGCTAAAGCATTATTGTTAGTTATATCTGCAATTGTAATTGCAATAATAACTGGATTAATTTATCAAGTGCTAGAAAAGAAAAAAATAATAGAGCAAAGCAAACATATTGTCAAAATTGATAAGTCATTTTCTATCAGAGCCGATATAAAAAGAAGATGGAGAAATTATAAATCTAATTATGAAAATAATATTAAGACATTAAAAGGTGTTTTTAGGGGTTCATGGTCATTAGCAAAAATGGTTGTATGGTGGATTTTGATTGGTATGATTTTAGCTAGTTTTGCCCGTGCTTTTGTACCGCATGAATTTTTTGTGAAATATATGGGCCCAACATTACTTGGCCTTGTTGTTACATTAGTAATTGCAACAATAATAGAAGTATGCTCAGAAGGTTCTGCTCCTATGGCTTTTGAGCTGTTTAAACAAACAGGGGCATTTGGCAATAGTTTTGCGTTTTTGATGGTGGGTGTTGCAACAGACTATACAGAAATTGGTTTGATATGGAGCAACATAGGGAAAAAAACAGCACTATGGCTCCCTGTAATAACTGTTCCCCAAATTATAGTTTTAGGATACCTTTTTAATACATTACTTTAACAAAAAAAGCAAAATATTTATATTGAAATGTATATAATCGTATAAAAGTGGTTATGGAAACAAAAAAACTTGGATTTCTGATTATTGGCATGAGCGTTGTGCTGGGTTTCATTATGTTCAGCTATATGACTAAGCTAGGTGTGCAGGAGCAAACATATAACTGCAATCCAACACATGAATGCCAGCAAATAAGTTCTTTATTTGGATTATCGCATATAGCTATTGGCTTTTTGTCCTTCATATTTGCATTAGGGTTTTATTTATTATTTTTTAATAAAAGCGAGGCAGAGGCATCAAAATACAGTGATGCATTAGAAAAAATTCAGGAAGAGAAAACACAAAAAACAGCTGAAGATAAATTCAATTTATTGTTAAGGCCTCTTGACGAGAACGAAAGAAAGGTTTTAACTTCAATTAAAGAACAGGAAGGTGTAACTCAATCAACTTTAAAGTACAGGACAAATTTATCAAAAGCAAAAATAAGCCAGATACTTACAGACTTTGAGAAGAAAAATTTAATAGCAAGAAAAGCAAAAGGAAAAACATATGAAGTGTTCTTAACTGAGAATTTCTAAAAGATATTTTTCAGAAAGATATAAATATATGCTGATTTAAACACTTTTTTGGTGATATTAATGGACCTTAAAAAATTATTCACAAAAAAAAGGCTTATTTTTATTATAATATTTACAGTTTTAGTTCTCGTCGGAAAGAACATAAATTTCTCTGCTTTGGTTGGTGCTGAAAACCAGTTCTTTACTTTGTTCCAGTTTTTTGGTCCTGTTGCAGGTGGCTTTTTAGGCTCTGTTTTTGGTGTTGTTGCAGTTTTATTTGCAGAACTGATTGATTTTTTTGTTGTTGGAAAAGAAGCTACACTAATTAATGTGTTAAGACTAACTCCTATGCTGTTTGCTGCTTACTATTTTGGAAGCAAAAAGAAAAATTTAAGTATTATTGTGCCGATAATTGCAATTGCATTGTTTATACTGCATCCAGTTGGCAGACAAGTTTGGTTCTTCACATTATTCTGGACAATACCGATAATAGGAAAATTACTGCCTAAGAAATATTCTAACAATGTTTTGGTTAAGAGTTATGGCGCTACTTTTACAGCCCTTAGTATAGGGGGAGCTTTATGGATATGGACAATACCCACGACAGCTGCTCAATGGATAGCTTTGATACCTGTAGTCATTGTAGAAAGATTCCTGTTTGGTGCAGGAATAGCAGTCTCTTATGTAGCATTTAACGCATTATTGGATAAAGTGCTTGATAAATTCAAGGTAAAAGTACCAAGCGATGTCTTGAGAATTAATAAAAAGTTTACTATAAAGGCTTAAATTTCTATTATTTTTTTCTCTTCTTATTTTTAAATATATTTCAAAAGCTTTAAATATTAGTTATTACTTTTTGAATGTATAAAAATGTTAACAGGTATTATAGGAACAACAGGAACAGCAAGCTATAATGAGCCTTTATTAAATAATGTGCTATCAAATTCTAATCTTGGTATAGAAAACATACTAAATTTTTCACAATACAATTCCTTAGAAAAACAACTTAACCAAATTCAAACTGCTGAACCTGAAGATCCTCCAGAAACAATACATACCCCTTGGGGTGTATGGCGCCATTGGAGGGATGCTTTACATAGTATAGATGAAAAATATGACGCAGAGCATGCAGTAAGAACAGGACGTGCAGCAGAAGACATATTACATCAGGCCCATTATGTCCCGGTTATAGGAGATTACGAACATGCGGAAGAATCTTATGAAATGAATCTTGAGTACACTGATTCTGATCAATTAGAGATGTATAACATAAGAATAAATCTTGAAGAATACCATCCAAGTATAGCTTTTGAAGAAGAAATTGAAGGTGAAAACACAGAAACTTCTGTAAACGCAGAAATAGAAGATGATTCTACAGACCTAAAAGATAAGAATATTGATGAAGAGCCTAAGGATCCAAACTCTGCTGAAGACAAAGTTCCAGAAAAGAATTTTGATTTAGAGTCTGAGAAAGAATTAACAGAAATATTTGAAAAAGTATTAAAATTTGATATTGTTAAATTTTTCTATTAGTTTATTCAACTGTAACACTCTTGCTTAAATTCCTGGGCTTATCAGGATCCAGTTTTCTGTCTGTTGCCACATAATAAGCTAATAATTGTAAAGGAACTACTGCAAGAATAGAACTCAATATGTATAATGTTTTAGGAATAAAAATAACAAAATCAGCTATTTTTCTTATTTCTTCGTCATCTTCTGTTGCTATAGCAATTACAATGCCATTTCTTGCCTTAACTTCCTGCATGTTGCCTAAGACCTTTTTATAAGTGTAAATGTCTTTTGTTGCTATGAAAACAACTGGCATATTTTTATCAATTAAAGCTATTGGGCCGTGCTTCATCTCTGCAGCTGGGTAGCCTTCTGCATGTATATAACTGACTTCCTTTAGTTTTAAAGCGCCTTCTAATGCTATTGGGAAATTTACTCCACGCCCTAAAAATAATGCATTATGCTTGCCCTTATAGATATCAGCTATTTTTTTGATTTCTTTGTCATCTAGCAAAGTTTCTATCTGCAATGGCAATTTTCTTAATTTTTCTACTAAATCTGAAATTATTTTATTTTCAAGAGTTTTTCTTAAATTTGCCATAAACAATGTAAACAAATACAAAACAACTAGTTGAGCTGTAAATGCCTTTGTGGATGCAACTCCGATTTCAGGACCTGCGCATGTATACAAAACAGAATCTGTTTCTCGTGATATAGAGCTCCCTTTTACATTTACTATGGAAAGCACTTTTGCGTTTCTCTTTTTGGCTTCCCTTATTGCTGCTAAGGTATCAGCAGTTTCCCCTGATTGAGAAATTGCAATTACCAAAGTATTTTCATTTATTATTGGATTCCTATACCTGAATTCAGAGCTATATTCAACTTCCACAGGGATTTTTGCCAGCTCTTCCAGCATAAATTCCCCAACCAAAGCAGAATGCCATGAAGTTCCGCATGCAACAATAATTATCCTGTTTATTTTTTGCAATTCCTCGTCACTTAAATTCAATTCTTGTTTAATATTTATATTCCCATTTTCTATTCTGCTGTTTAGTGTTTCTGTTATTGCCCTTGGTTGCTCATATATTTCTTTTAACATAAAATGTTTGTAACCGGATTTCTCTGCTAGTTCAGGGCTCCAATTAATTTCATTTATTTTTTTATTAATCTTCCCCCCATCAATATTTTTTATTGAATAATTATTGCTTTCTAATATTACAATTTCCTTATTTTCCAGATAAATGACTTTGTTTGTATACTTTAGAATTGCAGGCACGTCAGAAGCAATGAAATTCTCATTATTACCTAAACCAAGAATTAAAGGGCTTTCATTTCTTGCTGCTATTAATTTTTTCGGCTCTTTTGAGCATATAACCCCTAAAGCATAACTTCCCTGTATTTGTTTTAAAGCATTTCTTGTTGCTTCTTCAATATTTCCATTGTAATTATCCTCTATTAAATGAGCAATAACTTCTGTATCTGTTGAGGATTTGAATTTATGTCCTTTTTCAATTAGTTTTTCTTTTAACTCAGAAAAATTTTCAATTATTCCATTATGCACAATGCTTATGTTTCCCTTACAATCTGTATGCGGATGAGCGTTTTCTTTTGTTACAGATCCATGAGTAGCCCAGCGACAATGAGAAATCCCAACATTACCTTCAATTTTTTCAAAATTTATTTTTTCTTCTTTTCCCCTTTTTTTCTTTATTTCTTCTAATTTACCAATGTCTTTTTCAATAATAATATTATTTTTATTGATTGTAGAAATACCAGCAGAATCATAACCGCGATATTCCAGTCTTTTAAGCCCCTCAACTAGAATAGGTGCTGCTTCCCTGTTTCCAATATAGCCAATTATACCACACATGTTTTAAAATTATTTCTAAACTGAACATAACAGAGAAATACAGCACTATTTAAATATTATGAACTAAGCATATAAAGATTTTTAATACCTGGCATAATGCTATTAGGATAAAATGCCAAAATACAAATTAGTCTGCTTTGATGTTGATGGGACCTTGATAGATAATGTAAAGTTCTCATGGCAGATATTCCATGATTATTTCCAGACTGATAAGCACAGAAGGGAAGATGCAAAAAATAAGTTCCTGAACGGCAAGATAAGCTATTTAGAGTGGGCAAACCATGATATAAACTTATGGAAAGAAAAAAATGCGAAAAAGAAGGATTTTTTCAAGGCAATTGAAAATTTAAGATTAATGAATGGCGCAATGGAAACATTAAGAGAATTAAAGAATAATAATATTAAACTAGCGATTGTCTCGGGCTCTGTAAATGTTGTCCTGGAAAAGTTCATACCGGATTACAATGAATTTTTTGATGATGTTTTCTTGAGCAGGATTTATTTTGATGAAGAAGGCAGTATATTAAAAGTAGAAGCAACAGAATTTGACATGGAAAAGAAAGCAGAGGCTTTAAAGCAGATTGCTGAAAGGGAAAAAATAAAGCTGGAGGAATGTGTTTTTGTTGGAGATTACCTAAACGATATGAAGATAATCCAGGATGCTGGATTAGGAATAGCATTCAACTGCCAGCATGACAAATTAAAGGAAGTTGCTGATGTAGTTATCGAAAAAAAAGATTTAAGGGAAGTTTTGAAGTATATTTTACAATAAATTTATATATTGTTTCATAAAATAATAGTCTATGGCCAAATTTCAGTATAGCAAAGCTATAAGTGATTCTTTCAAGTTAATTTTTAGTAATTTATATGTTCTTGTTCCGCAATTATTGGTAAGCCTAATAGGATTTATATCAATTCCATTTTACCTCAGGATGTTTGATTTTGGAGAGAATTTTGATATATCCTCTATGGGAAGTTTTGTGCCCTCCATTATACTAGTTGCAATAAGCTCTATAATTTTAACCAATGTATCTTACGGCTGGACATTGGCCCTCATAGGAAAAATAGTGAAAAAAGGAAAAGCAGATTTGTTTAAGGAATTTAAGAGCGGTCTTAGAAAAGGATTGGTATATTTTCTCACAACATTAATTGCATTGTCGGTATTCTTTGTTGGTGCATTAGTTTTTATGGTGTTGTTTATAATTATAGAAATGGTATCTTCTTTTATACCAATATTGGGCGTGCTTCTAACTATTTTGTCTGTCATAGCGGTTATTGCCGCTATTGTAGCTTTTATTTTGGCATTTATGTACTTGACATCAGTAATTGCCTTAGAAAATTTTGGTGCTGTAAAATCAGTTAAACTTTCATACATCCACTTCAAGAGCAACAAGTCCCATAGCCTGGCTTTGCTTTTAATAATCATCCTGTTCAGCATAATTGTAAGTTTGATATGTCTTGTTGTTTTTTATGCTATTTTGTTTATATTTGCAGGTTCTGTTTCCGACGAAGCTATTCTTGCATATATGATCGAGAATCCAGTTAAGTACTCTTTTGTTTCATTTTTTTCAAATCTGCCTAATATTGCTGTGGTTGTCTGGAGTTTTGCTTTTGTGACCATTGCTTATGTTAGGAAGAAGAAAACAAAGAAATAGCTTCCTTAAGGATTTTTCTATTATTATAATTTTTAATTATTTTTTTAATCTATTTTTATCATATTTTTTATATTGTTTTATTACCTTAATTAATAATGGAACTGCCCTAGTAATATTATCGACAATTGTTATTGTTGCTTTTTTCGCTGATCTTGATAATGGATTCAAATCAACTACAATAACTTTCTTGTTATTTTTAACTAAAGCTTCAGTTCTATCTCCGTCTTCCAAAGGAACGAAAACAACATCAGCCTTATAAATGCCGTTTTTATTCACATATTTCCTGTTGCCTGCTAAATATTTTATTTTACAATTTTTTTGTGGAAGTAAAACTTCTTTAGCTCCGTTTTTTATTAAATAATTCTTGATTTTTATTTCTCTTTTTTTAGATGGATGAAAAATGTTTATTTCTAGTGGTGCACCTAATATCTTGGATAATTGAACTAATTCTTTTGGCACTAATGCAGCAGCATTTCCATTGACAGAAATCACAGGATTTTTTGCTTTTAACAGTAAAACAGCAGCGTTATTTATGGATTTTTTTGCTGCTTCAGTTGTTTTTTCACCAATCAAGTAATCAAAAGCTTCTCCTCTGCCATGTGCTATTAAGCCATGCATTGAGATAATGCCCTTCTTTACCCCATCAGCTATTTTTTCCCTGGTCATTAAAGAATCATATCTTGGATGTGTTTTTGGAATTTTCATTTTGAACCTGCTCCCTTGTTAATATTATTCAAAATGGAAGCTACGAACGATAGTGAGTATGTCATTTTTTAATCTTCTTCAATGTACTTTCCTCATCTACCTTTAACCCTATCTTATTGAAAAACCTGCATATATTCCTTACATCTCTCTGCAGAAATTCCTCTGCCCTTGGATGCCTTATTGTTGTTGCCTGGGACATGTCAATAAAAACAGGAGTTTCATCGAAATTCAATATGTTAAAAGCAGACAAATCAGCATGGACCAGACCATACTTATGCAGTTTTTTAATATTGTCAACAATTTTATTGAAAAATTGTTTTTTGTTTTTCGGTATTTTGTCTTTTAGTTTTGGAGCTATAATGTTATTTTTCCCTACAAACTCCAAAACAAGGATATTATTGGCAAAAGTTATCGGTATAGGTACACTAACCTGAGCTTCCCTTGCGTTCATTAAATTCCTATATTCTCTTTGCGTCCATGCAAATATTACCTTTCTTTTTTTATCCTTAAGATTAGTATACCGGGGATCATCTTTAATGTAGCTATACATTATATTAAAATCACATGTCTCTAACCTGTAAATCTTGACAATTACCCTTTTGCCTTCTTTTGTTAACGCAGAAAAAACATTGCTTTCCTTGCCTATGTTTATCGGGCTTTCCAGGCCTTTAAAATGGCCTTCTGTTATAAGCTTGAATAGCGTCCTGTTTGTAAACTCGTCAAAAACACCATGTTTGGTCTTAAATTTTTCCTTTCCTTCCTTGAACTTTTCTTTTGTAGCTTTTGGCATCTAAAACTTAAGGAATAAATCTGGGTTTATAAATATAGCCCAGGCATATTGTACTTGTAGTACACTACTCTGCAGTACTAATTAACCGAAAGATTTATATACTAGTTCTACTCTATAGTAGTTAAAACTATCACCTCTTTTCCCTGGCGAAACTCTTTGAGTTTTGCTGGGGTTTTTTATAATCCTGATACACTAACTTTTTATATCACTACAATTAATCATCTTGTCCTATATGAAATCTGCAAAAGCATTTGCTCCTGGCAATATTAGTTGCATATTTGTAATTAAAAAAACAAAAAATCCTGCAAAATCAGGCTCTTTAGGTATGGGTTTTACTGTCAATAAAGGTGTTATTGTAGCAATTAAAAAAATACATAGTTCCAATATCAAAAAAACCAATAATAAAATTTTTTATAAAAATTATAAAAAAATCAATGAGAATATAAAGAACATTATCTATTTCAATAATAAAAAAATAAACTTCTCAACTGTTAGTTCTGTTATTGAAAAATTAACTAATGAAAAAGTTAAAGTGAATATTGAGTCGGAGCTCCCGTTAGGCTGTGGTTTTGGGCTTAGTGGTGCTAGCGCTTTGGCTACAGCATATGCATTGAATAAATTATTAAGGTTAAAAAGGTCAAAAAAAGAATTAGCATTTATTGCTCATGTTGCAGAAGTTGAAAATAGAACTGGTTTAGGGGATATTGTAAACCAGTATTATGGAGGATTTTTGATTAAATATGAGCCAAGCTATAAGTTTAAGGTAAAAAAGCTTCCAATAAAGAATAAAAAAATATATTATCGATATTTTAGTCCAATAAAAACAAAAAACATTATCATAAATAAAAAGATAAAAAATAAAATCAATAATTCTGGTTTAAATTCATTAAATAAAATTAAGAAACTAAGAAATAAGAATTTAAGGAGTCTAATAACAATTTCAAAGGAATTTTCCATTAAAAGTGGCCTATTAAAAAATAAAAAAATAATTAAAATAATAAAAAAAATTGAAAGCAGGAATGGAAATGCCTCAATGATAATGCTGGGAAATGCTGTTTTCAGCGATAAGTATTTTAAAGGCAGCAGGGAATTAATAATTAAAGACAAGGGTGCTTGTTTATGCTGAAAAAAGAAATTAGAGTAATTGGAATTGATGATGCCCCTTTCAATAAATTTGGGAAAGGCAATGTGTTAGTAGTTGGAACTGTTTTTCGCGGAGGCTCATGGCTGGACGGCGTTCTTTCAACAAAAGTAAGCATAGACGGCAACAACTCAACAAAAAAAATTACAGAAATGATAAACAAATGCAAGTTTAAACCGCAATTACAATGTATTTTTCTTGATGGAATAGCTGTAGGTGGTTTTAATATCATTGATATAACAAAATTAAGCAAAAAAACTAAATTACCGGTAATAGTTATAATAAGAAGAAAACCAGATATAAAAAATATCAAAAAAGTATTGATTAAACTCAATAAGAAGAATAAAATTAAATTGATTGAAAAAGCGGGTTCTGCTGTTCCTGTTGGAAAAATATACATCCAGCTTACTGGGTTAAGTGTAGAAAACGCTAAAGAAATTCTAAAAATTGTATGCACAAGAAGCCTGATACCAGAACCAATAAGGATGTCGCATTTAATTGCCTCTGGAATTACTTATGGAGAAAGTAGAGGTAAGGCCTAAACCAATTTTCTTTCATATTTTTTCTTCGAATCTTTATATAATTTCATTGCGCAAAAATCAGGGCCGCACATGCTGCAAAAATCATTATTTAAACTTAAATCACTTCTTAACTTTCTTGCTGTTTCCGGATCTAAAGACAAATTAAATTGTTTTTCCCAGTCAAATTCAAACCTTGCTTTGCTTAACGCATTATCCCTGTCTTTAGCATTTGGAATGTTTTTTGCAATATCAGCTGAATGAGCAGCAATCTTGTAAGCTATAATTCCCTGCTTTACCATCTCGGGTGTCGGCAATCCTAAATGCTCTGCAGGAGTTACATAACATAAATAATCTGCACCATGCATGCCTGCAACTGCTGCACCTATTGCACTTGTAATGTGATCATAACCAGGAGCAATATCAGTAACCAAAGGACCTAAAACATAGAAAGGAGCGTTATGGCAGTATTTTTTCTCTAAATCGACATTTAGCTTTATCTCATTCAATGGAATATGGCCAGGGCCTTCAATCATAACCTGGCAATTCTTTTCCCATGCTTTTAATGTAAGGTCTCCCAATATTTTTAATTCTGCAATTTGAGCTTTATCTGTTGCATCATGCAAGCTTCCAGGTCTTAAGCCATCCCCTAAAGAAAATGCTACATCATACTTTTCAAAAATATCACATATCTGCTCAAATTGGGTATAAAGCGGATTTTCTTTGTTATTTACTTTCATCCATCTTACTAAAATTGCGCCTCCTCTGCTTACGACGCCTGTAAGCCTGTCTTTCAACAAAGGCAATGTTTTTTGCAAAACTCCTGCATGGATTGTCATGTAATCCACTCCTTGTTTTGCCTGCTGTTCAATAACATCCAACCAATCATCTGCTTTTAAGTCATCAATTGTCTGGTGTTGATCAATAACTTGGTATGTAGGTACTGTGCCAATAGGAATTACAGATTCGTTAATGATAGCTTTTCTTATTTCATTTAAATTTCCGCCAGTGCTTAAGTCCATTACTGTATCTGCACCATATTTTATGCATAATCTTATTTTTTCCAGTTCTTCTTCAACACAAGCCCTTACTTTTGATGCGCCTATATTTGCATTAACCTTTGTTTTAACACCCTTGCCTATAGCTACTGGCTTTAAGTTTTTATGATTGATATTAGCAGGTATTATTACAGAACCTTGTGCTATATTTTGCCTTAGGATATGGGGATCTATATTTTCAACAGAAGCAACATACTCCATCTCTTTTGTTATTTTTCCTTCTTTAGCATAAGAAAGCTGTGTCATATAAAAAGCTGAAAAATCTTTGATTTATAAATTTGTTGATTGTAATATACAAATCAAAAGCTTTTTATAAAATGATTTTAATGAATAAAAAAGATGGTAAAAACGGGTTTTGTTGATTCTGTAAAACAGGCTGTTGAGATAGTTAAATTAAATGGCAAGGCTGCAGTAAATGTTTCTAAAGACAAAAATGCAACATTGATGGGAATCCTCATTGTTATTATTGGAGGCACTCTATCTGGAATAGCGAATCTTGCTGGAACCTTTGATTTATTGTTAGTGATTCTGGCACCCATGGTAGTTGGCTTAATATTCTTTTTTGTAAGTGTGGGGATTATACACCTGCTCGCTCGTTTGTTTGGAGGAAAAGCAGGGTACATGGAACTTTTTAGAGCACAATCACATGTTCAGATTTTAAGCTGGTTAGTAATAATCCCTTTTTTAGGAAACACTCTTAATTTCTTAGTTTCTTTATGGAGTATTGTTGTTAGCGTAGTAATCCTAGAAAATGTGCATAAACTATCAAGAGGAAAGGCTGTAATGGTTGTTTTAATACCGGCTATAGTATTCATGCTTTTGGTTGTTATCGGATCAATTGCTTATTTTGGAGTTTTAAGCCCAGATGTACTTTTACCTATAACACCTTAATTTATTTTTTATTATTCTTATTAAACATGCATTGTTAAGCCAAAGGGAGCTCCTATTTTAGTTTTTTCGTCTTAGTTTTTGCTCTCTTAGTAGAAAATGAAGTTCTTAATGAAGATATTTTGAAGAAGAAAGCACTTAAGATTTATCAAATAATGGAATGGTTAAAGAAAGTAGAAGCCGAAGAGCAAGCTGTAATAAGAAGAGCAGCATAATTATTTCTTTTGAGCCAGAGTCAGTAAAAACTTATTTCAGAAAATTTGGATGAAGCCTGCAAGCCGGAACCTCTAAATCTTTGTTATTTGATTTTTCTGCAAGAAAAAATCGCGGAGTGAAATGGAGCGACAGTATGACGCAAGAGCATTTACCATCTATTTATTCTTTTTCAAAGAAATAAAATATATTATGAAATAGATAACACTAATGACTATAATTGATAAAATTTGACTAAAAGAGCCATGTATAATATTTGGAAAAAATAAATCAAAATCTAAAATATTAAAATAGTTAAGATGAGTTATGTCTAATTTAATAACTGAATAGATTATAAGTAATAATATATGAATACTAGCTGAAAATAGTATTAAATTTTTCAATGCTGATAAATACTTATTTTTTCCAAATTTTATCATATTATATATTATTGAAATATATTATTTAAAAACTTTTAGGAAAATGCTCTGAGTAATATTGCGTATAACATTGGGATTATGCGAAGTTTCACGAAGTGAAATTTGGGTGAGGACTGCAAGTCCGAATCAGATAATCGTTGTTATGTGTTTTTTCTGCAAGAAAAAATCGCGGAGTGAAACGGAGC
>CAZYSP010000015.1:0-1758 GCA_964650285.1 uncultured Methanosarcinales archaeon
TTCAATATATGTATAGCTTTGCCCATAGTCGCTTCTGATGCTTCCATTAAACTTTCACTTAATGTTGGATGAGGATGTATTGTTGAGGCCAAATCCTCAATAGTAGAATTCATTTTTATCGCTAAAGCTGCTTCACTTATAAGGTCTGATGCATCACTCCCAACAATTTGAACACCAATTATTTTATCATCTGCCTCATTGGCAATAACTTTCACAAAACCCTGTGTTTCTTCTCTTGTCATTGCTCTGCTTGACACACTAAAAGGAAATTTTCCTATTTTTACTTTTAGTCCCTTATCTTCTGCTTCCTCTTCGCTTAAACCTACACTGGCAATTTCGGGGTCTGTGAAGACAACAGCCGGTACAACAACATTCTCATAACTAACTTTTTCTCCGGCTATTATCCCTGCGGCGATTTTTCCCTGCATAGAAGCCTTATGAGCCAGCATAGGTCCTACAGAAACATCACCTATAGCATATATATTCTCATCATCAGTCATTAGATTCTTATCAACATCGACAAATTCTTTTTCGTTTAATTTTACTTTTGTATTTTCAAGTCCTAAATTTTTTGTGTTAGGATGTCTTCCCACTGCAACTAAGACCTTATCTGCATCTAATAGAACCTTGCCTTTTTCTTTTGAATCTATTGCAATCTTATTATTTTCAATTTTATCTGCTTTTGTATTAAGATATATATTTACATCGAGCTTCTCAAGATTTTTTTGAACAACATTAACGGCATTTTTGTCAAATCCCGGTAAAATCTGGTCCTCCATCTCAACAATACTGACCTTGCTTCCGAGTTTTGCATAGATTGTTCCGATCTCCAACCCTATATAACCTCCGCCAATGACAACAAGATTCTCTGGAATTTCTTTCAGATTCAATGCTTCTCTTGAACTTATGATTTTCTTGCCATCAAATTTGAAGTTTGATAGCTCAACTGGTTTTGAACCTGTTGCAATTATTGCTTTTTTGAAGTTAATATGGGAAATGTTTTTTCCATTATTTATCTTTAACCTATTGGAATTCTCAAAAACAGCAGTTCCTTTGACAATTGTCACATTATTTTTCTTGCATAGGAATTCGGTACCTTTGTTAAGTTTGGAAACTATTCCATCTTTCCATTCCTGCATTTTAGAGAAATCTATTGTAACCTTGCCGGTTTTTATACCAATTTTAGAAGATTGTTTTATTTTATTAAACAAACCGGATGCAGAAATCATAGCTTTTGATGGGATGCAACCATAATTAAGGCATATTCCTCCCAGCTTATCATCATCAACCAAAACAACCTTTTTACCTAGCTGAGCTAGCCTTATAGCGGCCACATAACCTCCTGGACCTGCACCTATTACAACAACTTCAGTTCTGATGTCATTACTATTCATCTTGTCTCCTCTAGTAGCTATATATTATTAATAAATCTAACGCTTTATTCAACAGAAAATGGGAAACTTTAAAAAGTTATTATTTACACTATTTTAACTAAATGGCTATGAGTATGACTACGCAACAACCAAAATCGTGGAAGCCGGATAGACCAGTTTCTAGAGGTGCCACAGCATTCCATACTGCTGTTATTGATGCATCATGGAACCATAACTGTCTGGATGAGCTTATCTCTATTGCCAAACCAAATATCCATGAAAATAACATAGTTGTCGACTTTGGGGCCGGCACAGGTACATCTTCTATTAGGATTCTACAGAAAATGAAAACTAAGATAAAATTATGGTTGGTAGATAATTCTCC
>CAZYSP010000015.1:1858-14385 GCA_964650285.1 uncultured Methanosarcinales archaeon
AGCGGAAATATTACTAGGGAAGGCAGACAAAAAGGTGCCCTTATGCTTGATTCAACAGTATATAGAGTCCATGACATAGCTGTAGAAATTATACGTAAAAATTCTAGATTCTCAAAATACAGGAAAGGCCTTAATGAACGTATAAAAGCCCAGATAGCCCAAAGAAAATTTATTTTTCCCTACCCAAGACCCATGCAGGATTACTTAAAGGCTTTAAAGCAAGCGGGCTTTAAATATATAGAACCATATTATAAATGTTTTAAGCTCAAATACGATGATTGGCTTAAATTCTTAAGAGTCAGAAGATTGCAAGCTGGAATTTTACCGGAAGTTGGAGGAAAAGAACCCTCACCAGAAGAAGAAAAAGACAGGGACACTTTGATTACAATGGCTGCGCATAAACTGTTTAAAGAACTGGAAACCTTGAATCCTCTTGCAGACGACAAAAGCTATCAATGTGAATGGGTCTATTTTGTAGCAACAAAAAATAATATATCATAAAAATGTTAAAAGGAAAAACTGCATTAATTACTGGAGCATCCAGGGGTATTGGAGAATCTATTGCTATTGAATTTGCTAAAAATAATGCAAATGTCATTATTAATTATTATAATAATCTAAAAGAAGCTCAACATGTAGTCGATAAGGTAAAGAAGTATGGTGTTGAAAGTTTAGCAGTTAAAGCAGATGTGTCAAATTTTGATGAAGTAAATCAAATGGCTGACACAATCAAGAAAAAATTTGGAAAAATGGACATCCTAGTTAACAACGCCGGAATTGTAAAAGATAGAACATTAAAAAATATGACTGCGGATGAATGGAATGCAGTTATAAATACAAATCTTAATGGTGTTTTTTATGTGACCAAATCCATTTTGCCTTTAATGGAGATGGGTGGAAGAATAATAAGCATATCATCCATAATTGGTCAATATGGGAATTTTGGGCAGTGTAATTATGCAGCCGCTAAAGCAGGCATTATAGGGTTTACAAAATCTTTGGCAAAAGAGCTCGGCAAAAAGAAGATAACAGTAAACGCTGTTGCCCCGGGTTTTGTAAAAACCAGTATAACAAAAGATATACCTTTTTTCAGGAAAAAAATAATAAATTATATGACTCCATTAAAAGAAGAAGCCGAACCAGAAGATATCGCTAATGTTATCACATTTTTGGCATCAGATAAAGCCAGATATATTACTGGTGCTGTAATAAATATTGATGGAGGCTTAGCATTCTGAATCAGAACTGTCCTATAAAAACCCATATATTTATATATAACTCCCCCATTCTCAAGAGTAAGTTTTCTTAGGAATTTCTTAAGAAACTTAGAAAATGTGAGGTAGAAATAAAATATGTACAACCAAGATAGAGGACCCAGAAAGTTTGCTCCAGTTAACGTTGGAGACGAGCTGGATGTGAAGATAGAAGCTGTAGGCGAGAAGGGAGACGGTATTGCAAAGAAAGATGGCTTTGTTTTGTTTGTCCCAAACACAAAAGAAGGCCAGGAAGTGAAGATAAGAGTAACAAAAGTATTGCGAAAGGTAGGTTTTGCAGAAGTGGCTGGTGAAAGTGAAGGAGCTCCAAAAGAAGAAGCGAAGCCAGATGCGCAAACAGAAGAAAGTGCACCTGCACAAGAAGCAGAGCAACCTGCGGCTGAAGAGTCTGAAGAGCAAAAAGTAGAAGATACAGAAGATTTCGGAGAAGAAGAGAAGAAAGAATAAATTTACTTCTTTTTATTTTGTTTTTTAATTAATTTTAAATAGATGCATCTTTAAATTCTTATTATGAGGCTCTTCATAGCAATCAAAATCCCAGAAGACATAAAAGAATATTTGGCTAAAATACAGGAAAAACTAGATGGCAATACTGCAAATAAGATTAAATGTGTAAATAAAGATCAAATTCATTTGACACTAAAATTTCTTGGGGATGTCCAACCTGATAAGGTAGAAGAGATAAAAAATAACATCAAAAAAATAATTTTTGTCCCTTTCTCTGCTTATCTGGACAAAATTGGTGTTTTTCCAAGTGAAAATTACATAAGAGTTGTATGGGTGGGTTTAAAGCCAGAAGAGCCAATATTGGAGATACAAAAAGGTATTGATGAAAACTTAAAAAAATTATTCAAGAAAGAGAAAAGCTTCAAATCCCATCTTACCCTAGCAAGAGTTAAGTTTATTGACGATAAAAAGAAATTCGTGGACAAACTAAGAAATATAAAAATCGAAAATAAAAAAATGGACATAAGCTGCTTTAAATTAATAAAAAGCACCTTAACCCCGCAAGGGCCAATTTATGAGGACTTGGAGGTATTTGGCAAATAAAGAAACCTTTTTAAATAAGATATTCTTCCCAGAGTATATTACCAACATGCAAACTGCGGTTTGCATAACGCTGCATGAGGTAATAAAAACTGCAGTTCATATTCTGAACTGTTATTCAAATTAAAGGTGATTATTATGGCAGAAGAGAAATTTTTGGTACCTACAGAAGAGTATCTAAAGTCGGGAATACATATAGGTACAAAGTTTAAAACTAAATACATGGAAAAACTCATCTACAAAACAAGGCCCGATGGTTTGTCAGTCCTAAACTTACAAAAGATTGATGAAAGATTAAACATAGCAGCCAAATTCTTAGCGCAATACAATCCGGAAGATATTTTAGTTGTTGGTAGAAGGGAAAGCGCATGGAAACCAATAAAAATGTTTAACAAGGTTACTGGAGCAAAGGTTTTTGCCGGCAGATATCCTCCAGGAATTTTAACAAATCCCAACTTAGACAATTACATTGAAGTCAAAGTCCTTCTAGCTGTTGACTCCGGACCGGATAGAAACGCTGTAATGGATGCCATAAAGATGGGCATTCCTGTTGTTGCAATATGCGACACAAATAATCAGTCAAACAATATAGATCTTGTAGTCCCAAGCAATAACAAGGGGAAAAAAAGCCTAGGTTTATTTTTCTGGATACTTGCAAGGGAGTATTTAAGAAACCGTGGAATTTTAAAGAAAAACGAAGAACTTAAGGAGAAAATAGAAGACTTTACGGTGGAGTAATGGATTTATTAATTATCCGCCCCCAAATTTTTATTCTATTTTCAACAAATCTGATATGGCTTCTTTCAAATCTTTGTTTTTGTACAGCACCCCATAAGCTTGTTCCGTTAAAGGCATATAAAAATTATTTTTTTTGCTGAACTCATAAACAGCCTTTGTTGTTTGTATACCTTCTGCAACCATACCTTTCATTTCTTTTCTGATATCTTCCATATTCTTTCCTTCTGCAATCCTTTCTCCAACAAGCCTGTTTCTGCTGTATTTGCTTGTACATGTTGCCACTAAATCACCTACACCAGCAAGACCATAGAAAGTTGCTCTTTTAGCCCCTAAAAGTCTCCCATAAGTGCTCATCTCCATTAATCCTAGTGTTATGATGCTTGCTTTTGTATTATCCCCATAACCTAAACCGTCACACACACCTGTTGCTAATGCTGCTATATTCTTCAAAGAGCCACAAACTTCCACTCCAATTACATCATCATGTGTAAAAACCCTGAAGTAATCTGTATGAAATATTTTTTTAATATCTTTTAGACAGTCAACATTATTAGATGCTATAACCGTTGCTGTTGGCATTTTTCTGCTTACTTCTTCAGAATGATTAGGCCCTGAAAGAGATACTATTGAAACTTTATCAGGTAACTCCTCTTTAAGAACTTCTGACATTCTTTTGTAAGTTCCTACTTCTATACCTTTTGCAACATTAACAACAATATCGCAATTGATATGCTTAGAGTATTCTTTAGCTACCTCCCTTGTAAATTGTGCCGGAACAGCATTAATTACCACATCAGAATTTAAGATCGCTTTCTCTATAGAACTCTCAGCATAAACATTATTAGGTATTTTAATTCCTGGGAGATAGTTTTTACTCTCTCTTTTCTCATTAATAGATTGTACAATTTCTTTTTCTCTTGCCCATAAGGTAACATCATAGCCATTCTCAGCTACTAATACAGCCAAAGTCGTTCCCCAGCCTCCTGCTCCAATAATAGATATTTTTTTCATAGCCATTGTATTAAAAATTATATTTTTGATTGCATAATCTTGCAATTTCTTTCATGGTCTCCTTTGTTATTTTTCTTAATAATGTTTTTGTTATCTTTTTATTATAATATTTTTTAAAATACATTGGCTTTCCTATATTCATTGTTGCTCTTTTTAATCTTGGTATATATTTACCTTTTGGTAAAATTTCAAAAGTTCTGATTAATCCTACAGGCACTACAGGAACCTTTGCTGCTAAAGCCAACCTTACAATACCTGTTTTTCCTTTTTGCAGTTTTCCTGTTAATGTCCTTGTCCCTTCTGGATGAATCGCAATAATTTTTCCTTGCTTTAATGCCTTTACAGCCCATCTTAATGCTTCTTTACCGCCTGCCTGCCTGTCAAGAGGTATTGCGCCTGCCCATCTGTGCCACATTGATTTTATTGGATTGCTAAAATGCTCCTTTTTTGAAAGAAAATGCACTTTCCTATTCAAATGTGGAACTAAAGTACACATTATTATTAGATGATCCATATAGCTTGCATGATTGGCAACTACAATAAAAGCGCCCTTTTTGGGTAGATTTTCCAGTCCACCAACTTCTTTAACCCAAAGATTGACTATGGGTTTAAACATTACTTTAGCTATCGGGTAAACCATTTTTAGTAGTTATGTTCTTGTCCTATTAGTTTTGCTATATTTTTCATGACATCATCTGTTAGTTTTCTCAATAATTTCTTTGTCATTTTTCTATTATAGTAATAATCAAAGTAAATAGGTTTTCCTATACTAATTATTACATTTTTTTTAATTTTGGGCATTGATTTTCCTTTCGGCATGAGCTCAAATGTGCCTTTGAGTCCGACTGGAATAATTGGTACTTTAGCCAACAATGCTAATCTTATCATCCCGGTTTTTCCTTTTTGTATTCTTCCGTTAGGACTTCTTTCTCCTTCAGGGTAGATGCATACTATACTTTCTTTTTTCAATGCAGTTGTCGATTCCTTAAAAGCCTTTTCTGGCATTTTCGCGTTTAATATAATCACTTTATTTTTCTCATTCCCAAATAGAAATTTTGTTATTCTAAAATACGCGTCTTTTACTAACCTCCTCTTAGCTATGAATCGTATATAGGTCTTTGCTTTATCTAAAAACATAACATACATAACCCAGATATCTAAATAGCTTACATGGTTTGCTGCCACTATATACCCTCCTTTTGTAGGAAGATTTTTTAGACCATTGATTTTCTTTAGCAATAATTTACAGCATATATTGGAAACAAACTTGTTCAAATAGTAGTTAAACATATTTTAGTGAAATCTAAGTGTGTTTAAAAAACTTTTTAAGATATGCAAAAGAAATAGAAAAAATAATTTAAAAACTAAATATCTTTTAATCCACTACCCTCAACATAGAAGCTTGCTTCACCTTCTGGCAAATTAGGGCTATCAACCAATTTAGCAACTCTGCTGCCTTTCTTTCCCTTTCTGAGATATATCCTAAAGGTTGATGCATGTCCTACAATATGGCCGCCAATAGCTTGTGTAGGATCACCAAAAAACATATCTGGTCTGGCCATTACTTGGTTTGTAACATAAACACATAAGTTATGCATATGCGCCAACTTTGCAAGATCTCTCATATGCCTATTTATCTTCTGTTGTCTTTCTGCTAATGTTCCTCTTCCAATATACTCTGCCCTGAAGTGTGCTGTCAAAGAATCTATAATAACAAGTTTCACATTTAACCCTTGCTTTTTTATAAGATCCTCAATTTTTTCTGCTAACAGCATCTGATGGTCTGTATTAAATGCCTTAGCAACCTTTATATTCTTCAGAACTTTTTCTGGTTCCAAACCAACGCCTTTACAAAGTTGCCCAATTCTCTCTGGCCTGAAGGTATTTTCAGTATCAATGTAAACTGCAGTAGATCCTGGAAATTGCTTCTGGCAATTAACTGCAAGTATGTGTCCTATTTGAGTTTTCCCAGAACCATATTCACCAAAACATTCTGTTATAGCTGCTGATTCGAAACCACCGCCAACTAGAGTATCAAAAGCTTTACTGCCAGTAGATATCTTTAAGACATTAGCTCTTTTTTTAAGAACTTCTTCACCGGACTCAAAGCCCATATCCAAAGAAGCTCTTGCCGCCGCTATAATCTTTTTTGCTGCAGCCTCTGCCATTCCTGTAACTTCTATAATTTCTCCAGGAGTTGCAACTGCGACAGACATTAGGTCGTTATAACCAACTGTTTCAAGTTTCTCAACAGTAGCTGGACCCACTCCGGGTAAGTCGCTTAATGTTTTCTCTTTAGCAATTTGTTTTTCCTGATCATTGGTTTTTGTAACTTTTGATTTCAGGTTCTTTTCGGATTTTTTCTCATTACTTGGTATAGCCTTTTGTTCCATTAAGATTTGTTTCATTATTATCACCTTTTAAATTTTTTGTTTCCTGATATAAAAAAATAAAGAAATAAAATTAAGCTGCACCTCCCAATTCTTTCATGACAAGATACTCGTAGGCTTTCTGCAGCACTAAAGAAGCCTTTGGAAGGTCATTTGTTCTTAAAGTGCTTGTACTCTGCCACTCGCCATTTTTGTCCATATATCTTCTCTGAAAAGAAACAGTTCTAAAACTTACTTCTTCACCAGTTTTGCTTTTTCCTTGGTTTTCCCACACAGTAGCTGTTAAGCCTCCTGTTGAAAACTTTTTTTCTGGTATATTCCCAGAAATATTTTCAGTTTCTATTTTTGTGCTCATTTTACTTTCCTCGTTGCTTTCGCGTTTTGTTTCAACATCCCCTTAATTATGAGTATGCAAAGTATAGACTTCACAACTCCAGGAATGGAGGTGCTGTACGAGCAATTTCATACAGCAAATACTATAGGGACTACCTTATTTATATACCTCGTCCGGGAATGTCCAGTGCACCCTAAATACAGAATTTGCGCATTATAAGCTCTGTAAAGCCAATATTTTGAGGTTTCAGAATGTCCAGTGCTTCTAGAGCATATACTTTCTTAGATATAAGTCAATAGTATGTACAAATCCAGTAAAATAACAGCCAAAAAGAATATTTTCTCCAATAAAGAGTTTGTTTTGAAAAATCCATTGATTCTTTTATTAATTAAGGGATAAAAAGGTTTTATCCCTTTCCTGGTCAATGCATCCATAAATAAATGGGAGAAATAGCCTACTAAAACAGCAGCTCCAATTTCTTTATTTACATAATAAAAAATATAATATAATATTAACGGGACATATATCGAATGGAAAAATCCCCTGTGGCCAAAAAGAATATTTATTATTCTTGAAATTTGCCTGTTTTTCTTCCCAATTTTTGATTTTGTATCATCGATATCCGGAAAAATAGAGAAAAATACTACAATTAAAACAAAAAGCAGTTTATTTTGAATATTAAAAAAATCTAATGCTAATAAAGCAACTAAAAGTCCAAATGCTAAATGAGTATAATACATCATATTAAAGAAAAATAAAGAATTATATTATTAATTACTTTCTACTTTCTTCACTTCATCATCTAATCTTTTGATTTCTTCTTCAGGATCTGGATTTAGTAAGACTTCATTTGCTAAAATCTCTATTCTGTCAAAAAAGAGATTCTTTTTAACCCTGCCATTTATTTTAACAATATTTCCCAATAGTTCTGTCTTAACCTCTTCAAATTTTTCTGGATTATCTTTATACATTAAAATTTTTTCTTTATTTGAATTAATGAGCTTCTCCATACTGTCCCTAAAAAATACTGTTCTTATATTTTCAGTTCCATCATCAACAATAAGATTTAAGACATAAGAATAATCAGGCTCGATATTATTGTGCTCAGGGCATGAAAATACGCCCTCAGCATTTTTTGCCCTCTTGCTGCACTGCGGGCATATTTCAAAAAACCTTGGGTCAAATATTTGCACTATTGTACCTAAAATTTCTACAATACCGTCATTTTCTGTCAGCTTGTCAATAGTTTTTCTTTCAGCAGTATATTGTTTTACACTTTTTATAATCTCTCCTTCCGGATTCAATATCACTTTGCTTCGGTCATTCAAATGCAGCTCAATATTCCCGTTATTGTCCTTAACATAAGCCCCAACTATTTTTAATGACATATCCTTGCTTATATTCTTTATATTTTCTGCCTGCTCACCCCACATCACAACCCTTACAGTCCCAGTCTCGTCTCCAATAACCAAAGAAGCTACCTTGCCCTCCCTTTCATTTGTTTTGAATTCCCTTAACTCATAAGTTTGCAGTACTTTTCCAACAGTCTCCACATTTCTTAAGCCTGCAAGAATGTTTTTTATCTGTAGTTTCCCAGTAAAAGCATCGAATAATTTTATTCCAAATTCATTGGCAACAATATGCGCAGCCCCTTCCTTGCTTATCAACCCGGAAAGCTGCTTCATCTTAGCGTCTATCTTTCCATTAATTTCACTTTCAGAAATCTTTCCTTCTTGTTTTATCCTTTCAATAATCTGCTCATAAGGGATTTTTATCATCTTTTATTTGTTGTTAAAAATTATTCTTTATATAGTTTTGTATGGTGGATGTTATATTAAAATGCCTGGAGGACCCCCCACCCCATTTCCTTCTTCTTCCTCTGGTGGTGGGCATGCTTCATTATCGCACTTACCACAAGCATCTGCATCAGGACAACCATCATCGCAACGATTACCGCAAATAAGACCGCAATTGTTTTTTACACCACATTTCATATCGTCGTTCTGGAAACAAAGAGTATCAGGACAATTGTCATCACAAAAATTACCAATTTGCCTGCCACATTCAGTAGTCTCACCACATTTTAAGTCGTAATCATGGTCATCACAACATATTCCTTCACAAAAAGAGAAGGTGGCTCCAGGACAGGGGTAGGGGATTCTAAAATCATCTATTACTGACCTACAATTATTATAATAACCGCAAGTTTCTTCCTTGATTTCTCCACCATATCCTGCACCTCTAACATCATTGCAATCTGCACCACAATCCACAGAAAGTATGCACACTTCTTTAGCCTCATCAAACTCGTAGTCAACCGGTAATTCAAAATTGGATGTCATATTAAAATTTCCAATTAGTTTTTTATTTTTGACTTTATCTGTAATTATAGGTATTTCTACATCTGCATTTACTGTGTTAAAATATTCAACACCTTCTTCAACACTCCTTTTTTCAACAGAAGAAGTGTATCTAGCATTAGAAATTTCTAAATTAAGGTTTCCAAATTCAAAAGCCAATCTCTTCTCAAATGCTTCACCAAATAATTCCATTGAATCGTCTTCGTCAATGAAACAATTTCTGGTCTTGCCGCTAATTCCTAATTTTCCATTTACGTCTTCAAAGGTCTCCTTTATTTTATTTATATATGCTAATTCTGGATCACAAGAGGATTTTAATCCAAAAACTTTATTATTATCAAAGTTTCTAATTGTATTTTCATTTATTCCTTCTCCAATTTCTTCAATTATCACAGGAACACGACTATTTTTCTCAAATGTTCTAAGCATACTAAAAGAATATTCTCCTACTTGAGGTAGTTTATATTGAATTGTTGAGTACATCAATATTCCTATAGCCATAAAAAGACCTATTAATAGCATAAACCAGTGCAATCCCATTGATTTTTTGTTGAACATTTTAATAATATTTTTTAGTTGCAAATATCTGGATTCATATACAATTTAACTGAGATACTATCCAAGCGATTGCCATACATAAATACTACTGGTGCTTCGCTTGGAAGGCATAACTCGCTCCCAAAAAAATTAGGAATTATCTCATTTTCATCTGTCACGTCGTATTTAAAGATGTCATTTTCTGGAACTATCTCGTAGTTAATGAAATGACCATGCAACCATGTACTCCCATGGTCTAATGATATCCCCCATCTTGCATGGCTTTTTTGTGAGAAGTAATTATCAGCTAAATCATTTAATTGGTCATAATTAATATCATTATTTAAATATGCCTGTACAATAACATCAGAGACTTTCATATTCTCATCAACAGGTATTTCAAGGAAAAAATTTAGGGCTTTGGTTACCTCAATCTCGTCTTTTTGAAATTCAAATTGTTCATACTGGTTTTTAGCTTTGGAAATACTACACCCATAAAAAAACAATAGCGCCACAACAACTACAAACATAACTGTCAAAAGAGGCACAAGTTCTTCTATTGCTATTCCACCTTTTTTATTTGACATTTTGAATCGCTATTGTTAATTTCTCTTTTGTTAGTATACCATTACCGGAAAAAATAAGGATGTCTTCGTTAATCACTTTTGTTGCAATTTTCTCTTCATCCCAATTGGATGTGTTTATGTCTATGGGTAGATGGGGTCCAGGATTACTTGAGGTAGAGGGGACTGGTAAGACTAATGAAAAAGAATATTTTACATTACTTCCTTGGAAACAATCTTCCATATTTTCTTGTGTAAATTCGCTTATATCTATCACTCCCTTATGAATTCTTCTAAATTCGTCCTGGTAAGCAAAACACTTTTCAGAATTATAAAATCTGGATGCCAAAATTAATTCGTCTTCTAAACCAACAGGTATTCTCGATGCTTCTGCTACAGAAATATTCAACACATAAGCAATCATCAGGGCACCAATTCCTACTGCTACAACAAACAATAACCAAAAAATCCAATTTGATATGGCTGCACTTCCATTTTTGAGACTAAATATTTTCATTTTATTCACAGCTTATTATTTCACAGTCTTTTATTCTATCTTCGTTTTTATACTGGCATGTAATTTTTCCTTCCTCTTTCTTAAATAAAATTTTTTCAGGGTTATCTGAGACAAATTTAGGATTATCACCAACCGGAACAAAAGGATACTGTGCAGCAGTAGGATCTAGTCCTCCTTCGGAAATTTTAACCTTTTTTTTACAAATTTCTACTGTAAAACCATTTAAATCAACATCATATTCTATTTCAACATCATAAGGATAGGCATAAATAGTATCTAAAATCAAAGCGATGTCTCTGGCAGCTGCCGTCTTTAAAGCTACCTTGCCAGACGCATAATCCTGGGCTATTTTAAGGAACCCTAAACCAACAATGAGTCCTACAACAAGCGTAATTATCGAAACAAATACTATCATAGAACCTCTTTTTGTCATAAACTCTATTTATAGAAAAGGTATATAAATATTTTTGGTTATTATAACCTCGTTTTTCTAGATAGATTTAATTATTTGAGTCTTAGGGTATTGGGTTTTCTTCAGGAGATTCAAGTTCTGGAGTCGGGTTGTTATTTTTCAAGTAGCTTATCATTAATAGGTTGTTGATTCCTAATGATCCTAGATAAGGATAATTTACAGACGTCCAATAATCTGTTGGAGACTCGTATTGTGTCCATTGCCACGCACCATCTATGTATCGGTAGTATAGTATTGGGCTTTCCACAAATTTAGTTGTATAAATTCCCTCGTCATTTGGCTCACCTAAAAATTGAAATGTGTCGTATTCCTCTACAAGATCTTCTTGATTTATGCAAGTGACTCCAAACAAAGCTAATTTATTTAGATTGTAACGTAATATTTCTTCATTACATACTCCAATTATGCTTCCTTTCCTCTCCACCTGAAGATTTAAATCTTTTTCAGTATTTTTTCCTAGGCCATTTGCATTATCTGTGTCTCTTGTAAATAAAAAACCATTACGCCAATATTTATAATCCCATGGGAAAAAATTCTTCTTTCCAAGTATGGTGTTTCCTACAAGGTCTATATATTCATTTAGTGGCTTGCATAGAAAGTCTTTGATACATTTGCCTACCCCAGTTATTTGGTTAATTTCAAACGATTTATCACAAAGACAAACGCAAGCTTTATCAATACACTCTTGACTATCTGGCTTATCGATAGTTCTATCAGGATTATCATAACTTTCACCACTTCCACAGCCCTCGCATTTAAAAGGATTGGTAGATGAATCAAACCCGATTATTGCAGATTTTTTATTTAATTGTAATGCAAACGCAAACTGTTCTATTCTTTCTGAAGGCATTTCATTTATCCTGTCTACAAACTCTTCAAAAGAAGATGTATCAACATCATAAAAAAATAATTCACCCACTATATTGCAGGCTGGAATCACTATCACAAACAAAATGACCGCTGCTATAATTATCCTTACCAATGCCTCCAAAATGAGGGATTTTTTATTTTTTAACATTTTGGTTATTGTTTGATAGGGAAAAATCTATATTTTGTCTAGTTTAAACAACTCTTATCATTTAATTGCTCTTCTGTATAGTCAATTGGGCACCCACCATTATCTTCTCCCCCATAATCACATGCACATTTATCTAAATTATTTAGAATACCGTCATTATCATCATCAAAAAAACCCTCTGTTTCTGATTTTTCCTTTTTCAGTAGATCTGGTATCATAATTGCTAAAACAAAGAACACAATCACTCCTATAACCAATATAATCAT
>CAZYSP010000016.1:0-9415 GCA_964650285.1 uncultured Methanosarcinales archaeon
TGGAATCAATCAATTCATTTAATATCGAAAGAAAACCAGTCAAAGTTTTAGTAGCTCCAGTAGGGGCCGAAATTAAAATATTATTTCTGCTATGTATTTCCATAACCCCATAAAGCTGCGGCAAAGAATATTCCTTAAACCTTGTAAAAAACCATTTTTTGACTATAGGATTGAGTATATGGTTTATCTGCTCTGGTTTGTATGGTTTTTCCATATATTTCAACATAATAATCATTGCTCGTATTCTTCGAATAGGCGGCTATTATTTTCTATATTGCAAATATATAACAATAAGTTAATTGCTCACTATGAGAATAATAGTAGGTATAAAAAAGTTGTGTTGGGTTTTTTGGTGCCGTTTAAGAATATAGATAATCACAAAACATACAAAACCTTTATAAACCAATTTCTATTTCCATGTTTAGTGCTAACAAAGTTAGCCATTCTATTGCCGCAAGGCAAGAAGAAGATTAATCAAAATAAAAATGCCAACAATATATGACTCTAATCCATCTGAGCTAATTGAAAAAGCTTCAGAGGAATTGAAAAGATTAGAATCAATAAAAGCGCCTGATTGGGCATTATTTGTTAAGACAGGTGTACATAAAGAAAGGCCTCCATCTGCAAAGGACTGGTGGTATGTAAGAACAGCCTCTGTTTTAAGGCAAATTTACAGATTTGGTCCAATTGGAGTTTCTAAGTTAAGAATAAAGTACGGCGGCAAGAAAAATCGCGGTGTAAAAAAAGAACATTTCTACAAAGGCTCAGGCAGCATAATAAGAAAAATTATCCAGCAGCTTGAGAAAGAGGGTTTTGTAAAAAAAGATATTAAAAGTATAAGGAAGGGAAGATTAATAACAGCCCAAGGCAAGAAGTTTTTGGATAGTATTGCGGGAAAAATTTCCAAAGTCACAGTTAAAGAAGTCCCAAAAACAAAAGAAAAACCAGCAGATAAAGAAGTAAAACAAGAAAAGAAAGATGAAACCAAGAAAGAAACAAAACAGGAAAATAAAGCTGAGCAAAAAAAAGAAAAGCCTGTTGCTAAAGCTAAAGAAACAACACAAAAAGAAGCTCCAACAGACAATTCCAATAAAAAATAATGCTTATTAATAATAAAAAAATAAAGAATCAATGAAAAATAAAATAACAAAATGGACGAGTTAGAAGAAATAAAAAAAAGAAAACTTGAGGAATTGAAAAAAGCTCAATTAGGTCAGTTACAGCAGCAAGCTAATGAAGAAGAGCAGTTAAAGCAACAAATTCAGCAATTAGAGTTAATGGTTAAGCAGGCTTTAACAAAAGAAGCATTGCAAAGATATGGAAATTTAAAGTCAGCTTTTCCTGAGAGAGCTGTCCAGTTGTTGGTGATATTAGCGAATGCAATCCAGTCAGGACAAATAAATAAAATTGATGATAACACATTAAAGGAAATTTT
Organism: uncultured Methanosarcinales archaeon; assembly: GCA_964650285.1. Taxonomy (GTDB): domain Archaea; phylum Nanobdellota; class Nanobdellia; order Woesearchaeales; family GW2011-AR4; genus JACPJP01. The sequence goes on from CAZYSP010000016.1 coordinate 1,436, forward strand.
GAAAAAATTAAGCCCTGAAAAAAAGCATATTAAGATTAAGAGAGTATAAAACCAACGAAGTTGGTGCCAAAAATTTACGGAGGAAATTTTTAAACATGTCACGATACAAACACCCAAGCAGGAAAAAAAGACTTGCAAAAAAACATAAGCTAACTAAATGGGCACCTTTTTGGACAGTGCCTAAAATATATGGCAAGACCAGAAGAATCCATCCTGGCAGGCATACTAAAATTAAGAGAAATTGGAGACGTACAAAAACTAAGGCTTAAGTAATAAAATGGCTAAGAAAGAAGAAAAACCAAAAACAGTACTGGAAAGAGCTTATAATGTGCCTTTAAGGAAGGAATTCCAGAAAGTGGCTAAATGGAGAAGGGCAGAAAAGGCTGTAACAGGTTTGCGTAAATTCATAGCCAAGCACATAAAATCTGAAAATGTTCTTTTAGGAAAATATGTTAACAAGGAATTGTGGAAAAACGGCATCAAAAATCCACCGCATCATGTTAAGGTTACTGCACAAAAAGATGATAAGGGAAAAGTCACTGTAGAGCTTACAGAATTACCATCAGAAGCAAAAAGAGAGATTGAAAAGGAAAAAGGATTAAAGAAAACAAAAGAAGAGAAAGAAGCAAAGAAAAAGGAAGAAGCCAAAAAAGCAGAGGAGGCTAAAAAGAAAGAAGAGAAAGCTCCAGAAACAAAACAAGAAAAGGCAAAAGAAGAGGAAAAAAAGGAAATAAAGGAGCTGAAAAAAGAGCTTCCAAAGCAGCAAGTACCAAAACCAGTAGCAGCACCAAAACAGGTTGAGCAAAGAGCAACTGCCCCAAAAGGACAATAAAGAAAAATTAAATTAGTGAAGAAGAATTAGACAAATTCAAGAAATTTGTGAAAATTACAATTAATGAAAACTACTGGTCTAACTTCGTAATTTTCTTGACTATAACTCATTATTGTAGTTGTATATTTATTTAGATAAGATGAAGGTAATTCAACTGTAGCACAGTATACATGAGCTCCATCAACTGTTGGATCCTGTTCACCTGTTTTTCTAATTCCAACTAGTTTAGGAATACCATCATAACCAGGGTTTCTTATCCAATCCAATGTGGTTTTTAGAGAATTTGGACCATTAGTTTTTAGAATTGATTCAAGAGTATGCTCTTCAGTAGAACTCATCATACCTTTAGCTTCATTCGAAATCGGAAGAACTTCAACCATAACCTTTGGAGGATTAACCATTTTTAATGAAATTAGCAACTAATATTTAAACCTTTTGGAGAGATTTACTAGAAAGTAGTAAATTCAATTCTTTATGTGCAAACTTTACCAAACCACAACAATTAAATACCCAACCACCTTCTACAAACACTAAGAAAAAGAGATTATATTGGGCTTTATTGATTCGTTGAATTTATGTTCAAGGCCCGTCACGAGAGTACCCATGGGAGCTGTCGCTAAATGCAAGCGATGAACCTGGGGGTTAGTGTTACGGGCTACATTACCTTTAATAAGCCCAAAAGAGCATTAGAACAAGCTTTTAGACTTAAAATTCATTATTATCACTTTGTTTTGCTTATTAAGAGAAATTAAGCAGAAATAGGTCAAATTAGGTTAATTAGAAATAAGATAAAGGCTTGTTCTAAATAAGAATTATTGTTGGAGGATGATTAATATGGGAAAAATTAGCCCTGTTGCAGCTAAGTATATAATTCATGCTACAATAGATATTGATGGAGTAGTTGACAGGCCTGATGTTATAGGCGCAATATTTGGCCAAACAGAAGGACTTTTAGGCTCTGATTTAGAGCTAAGAGAGTTGCAAAGGTCCGGAAGAATAGGCAGGATAGAAGTAAATACAGATACAAGATCAGGGAAAACTCAGGGTAGTATAGATATACCCTCTTCTCTTGATAAGGCAGAAACATCAATAATAGCCGCTGCCTTAGAAATAATTCAAAGAATAGGTCCCTGTACAGCTAAGATACAAACAAAGAGTATAGAGGATGTCAGGGTTAGCAAGAGAAGCTTTGTTATAGAGAGGGCCAAAGAACTGTTAAGGAATCTTATGAGTAGCTCAATGCCAGACTCCCAGGAATTAGCAGATGAAGTAGCTTATTCTGTCAGAGTCATGGAAGTGCAGGAATATGGTAAAGAGAGATTACCAGCAGGACCTGCTATAGATGATAGTGATGAAATAATTGTTGTAGAAGGCCGTGCAGATGTATTAAATTTGCTGAAGCATGCCTTTAAGAATGTGATTGCAATGAATGGGACTTCTGTTCCGGAAACAATAGTTGATTTATGCAAAAAGAAAGTTGTTACAGTGTTTGTGGATGGTGACAGAGGGGGTAACTTAATTATCAAGGAGATATCATCTCTTACAGATATTGATTTTGTTACAAAGGCTCCTGACGGAAAGGAAGTTGAGGAAATTACAAAAAAGGAAATACACAAAGCATTAAGGAGCAGGGTTTCAGGAGAGCAGGCAAAACTTGAGTTTGCCAAAGAAGAAACACAGCCTTCACATTTTGGGAAAAGGTCCCAGTTTTTTAAACCAGTGGCAAGGCCAAGTGTAAGACCAACTCAATTTAGCAGAAAGCCTCTTGCAAGCCAGGAGCAAAAACAAAAATTTAAGGAGATGCTAGAGAATTTGATAGGAACTAGAGGAGCTCAGGTTTTAGATCAAAAATTAACTACTCTTGGAAAAGTTCCTATAAGCGAATTGGCAACAACAATAAAGAGCCTTAATAATGCATATGCAGTAATATTTGACGGCATTGTTGACAGGGATATTGCAAAAGCTGCAGAAATCGCAAATGTAAAATTCCTTGTAGGCATGGACTCAAAAATAAGGCCAAATGAAACAAGAGTTTCAGTGCTGACTGTTAAGGAGATTTAAATTTAAGATAATCTTTTCTTATTTTTTCTTTTTAAAAATCCCATCACCACCCCGAAGTATTTACACTTCTTTTTATATTGAAATGAGAATTTTCTAATTAGTGCATGGATTTAGGTAGAGTCAAATATATTATTCAAAATGGTTGAACTCAAGAGAGCATTGGGTTTTGGGACAATACTAAGCCTTGCAATTGCTTCTATAATGGGCACTGGCATGTTTTTTGGAGCTGCTATTGGTGCAACTTATTCTGGCAATGCATCCATTTTATCGTGGGTTATAATTTCAATTGTTGCTGTTTACATAAGCACGTTTTTTGGAGAGCTTGTAGCAATGTTTCCAAAAGCAGGTGGTGTTTATGAGTTTTCAAAGCACGCCTATAACAGATTCACTTCTTTTTTGATGGGCTGGTTAGCATGGCTTGTCGGAAACTTGACAACTGCATTGCTTATCGTAGCTGCTATGGACTACTTAATTCCAGATCCATCCAGATTTGTCCTAAAGATGGTGATAAGTGCAATTTTAATCATAATCCTTAATGTTATTGCATTTTATGGTATCGAAGCTAGTGGTTTTGTTGTTGTGATTTTAGCAACATTGTCAATTAGCTTAATACTGTCAGTAATTTTCCCAGGCATTTTCATTATGGATATAAGCAATTTAACTCCGTTTTTTGCTTTTGGTACAATACCCCTGTTCATAACAATATTTTTTATAGCAGAATCTTTTTTCGGATGGGAATCAGCAACTTACCTGTCTGAAGAAACTATAAATCCTGAAAGGACAATCCCAAAAGCACTTGTTTTAGGGACTATAATCGTAGGGACTTTAGCAACATTAATCTCTCTGGTTTCTTTAGGAGTTATACCCTGGAGAATTTTAACTACAGCCACTGCTCCATTGTCATTGGTTTTTGAGCGCATTTATGGAGCTTTTGGACATTTTTTGAACTACGGGGTTTTCATCGCCTTGATTGGATCAGCTACTTCTGGTGTAATTACCATGCCAAGGCTTATTCTTGCTTTAGCCCGCGATAAGCTATTTATTTCCCAGTTAAGTGAAGTTCATCCAAAATATAAAACACCATACAAAGCTATTTTATTCCAGACCATAATAAGCCTGATTATTCTGGGCATGGCTTTTGGAAAGTACAAAACACTCCTTAGTTTGTTGTTGCCGTTGGGCTTAATAATGTACATATTTGTTATATTAGCCATACCAGTACTAAGGCGTAAATTTCCGGATCTAAAAAGAACCTTCAAAGCCCCTTTTGCAAATATCGGCTCTATTTTAGTGATTTTATTTTTGGCTTCATTAATATTTTTGTGGCTCAAAGAGGATGCAATAGCATGGCAAATATTGAAACTTGGCTTGTCATTTGTTGCTGTTGGGATTCCAATTTATCTTCTGCTTGAGATGTATTATGATCCTGATTTTATTGTAAAAGTTAATGATTTATTGGCTTATTTCACACTGCTTACAGAAAGATTTATACTTCCAAAAAACGTCAGAAAAGAAATACTTACTTTGCTTGGGAATATAAAAAACAAGACAGTCCTGGAATTCGGATGTTCTGTTGGCACACTAACATTGCATTTGGCAGAACATGTAAAACCCACTGGCAAGGTTTATGCAACCGACCTCTCAGAAAAGGATTTGGTAATTACAAAAAAGAGGATGATAAAGAGAGGCCATGAGCATGTTATTGTTATTCATGACGAGCACCAGGTCAATCGCGTTCATCCAGATATTCCTTATGTTGATGCTATAGTAAGCATAGGGATGATGGGTTACCTGCAGGATGTAAAAAAAGTGCTTAGGGAAATGAGAGAATTGATGCCCCATGGCGGAAAGATAGTTTTTGTGGATTATGCTGATTTTTTTAAAGTAATACCAAACGTTGCATGGCTGAGCAGTGATGCAACAATTGAAAAGATTTTCAGGGAAGTTGGTTTTTCTGTTTTTGTCACAAGAAAAAAAGGTTTATTCTGGAATTATGTATATGTTTATGGGATTAAGTTTAGGAAAGATATACCTTATGTTTAGATAATACTTAATATCAATACAATTGATAAAAATAAAGTTAATTAAAAAATTATATTGTTGAAACAAATTTGTTCTATGCTATTTGTTCTCCAGTAATTGTATAAAATTTATCTTCATTTATATCATAAACCTCAATCCTGTGAGTCTTGTCATTCCAAAATAGCATTGCTTTTTCATGTTCTTCTACATCCTTTGCGTAATCTCTTATACTTTCATATGTTTCATTGCTGAATGATATATACGGAGGATCGATACCTCCAGTTATTGTGGCTTTCCCAATTACATGTAATTTGGAGGTTGGACTCGTGGTTCCAATACCGACATTACCATTACTATTATCAAAAGCTATTAATTGCTGTCTGGGGGCGTTTCCGTCGGTACGGGCTGACAAAATTAATTTGTTATTTTCCAAAACCAAGGAATTCCATCTCTCGTTGTGGGGTCCATCTGTGTCCAATAAGAAAATACCTGGCTGATTGTTTTGGACTATGAAGTAACCTTCACCAGCACTACTTTTCATGTGGGTAACATGCCCGTTTATAGCTGCTCCTGAGAAACCATGTATTCCCGGCGTCGTCGTCCCGATGCCGACATTACCGTCTCCTCTTATTACCATATGTTGATTCCCAGGATGAGCTCCGTTTCCAAATTGAATGTAATCCTGTGCAGCTGTTCCCCCTGTGCCTACCGCCATATGAAAGATATCATCTATATTTGCGTTTGCTGTCGCATTCATATCCAGGCCGGTTCCATCCCCCGTTATTTGAATATCTCCTGCAACGTCAAGTTTTTCTGTTGGAGTCATACCAATATTCCCCAACGAGTCAAACGCAATTTTCTTCGTCCCGTCCATATTCCACTGCATACCATAATTGGAGGAAGCAATCAGACCTCCGCCGTTCGCGTAGACCATTCCCAAGACCTCGAGTTTCTGACTTGGGTTCGTAGTGCCAATGCCGACCTTGCCACTATCAACCACAACATCACCTGCGTTTACAATAAGTGATAAGAAAATAAATAGAGCTACCGCTAGGACAAGCTTTGAAATTTTGGCAAGAGGAACATTGAACTTTGATTGTTTATTTACCAACTTATTTTCTTTTTTATTTCTTGTATATGTTCCATTTATTTTTTTCATTTTTTCCACCTCTATTATTATGGATTTCCGTTTTGTGTTAAAGTACCTTTTAAGTAAAAATTACCTGATTCATCAATTAAACCAACTATATCGCCAATACTATCTTTTACAATAAAATCATTGCTTGGTGGATTAGTTAATGCACCTTGATTATCATTTAGAGTTCCCTGTATGACCATATTCCCTGTAACCAGATTTATTATTGCAACATTGGCTCCACTACTGTCTTTAAAAATAAATTCGTCCTGAGTATCTTCAGCTATAGGAGTTATTGCTTGAGTAAGTGTACCCTTCAAAATGGCATCTCCATTTTCAGTAAAGGAAATTACATTTCCTGTTAAACTTTTCATCAGTAATAATCCTAAACCTCCACAATCAGAACTGCAGGACAAAAAGTTTTCACCACCTTCGCAAACCCCATCTCCACAATTTGTCTCATCATCATCTGATACGTCCATACAACCAGCATCTGCTAAATCAATAGCCCCATCTACATCATTATCCAAATCATCACTGCATTCAGAAGGAGGTTCTATATTCTTAACATATACTATTCCATCAATTTTACTTATATCATTTAAGCCATTACTTATATCTCCTATAACGTTTTCAGGAAGAAACGTAACATATTCCTTATCAAGATAATTGACAACCAATTCTCTATTATCTATTATTTGAATACTATAGCCACTTCCTTCTATTCTGCCTGGAAGGTTAAAAGTCCTGCTGTAACCATTGTTTACAGACTTCGCAAGATCTATTTCACTTGTTACTAATGCTGCTATGTCTTCTGCAATTTTTTGCCTTTCATTTTCTTTTGCTTCTAATATTTTTGAAGTGATGACTACTGTAAAGCCTAAGAATATCAAAAACATAAAGGCTATCAATACTATAAATTCTATTGCAAACTGTGCATTGTGTTTTTTCAGCACTTTGATTTTTTATCCTGTAAATTTGCCTATCAAAGCTTGATTTCCATCAGATTGAATTTTAACTTTTTTTGATCCAAAGCCCGCAATGTCTGATAAATCACCATCTTCGGCAATAGGAACATCTGAAAAGAAAACTACATCAGTTTCCCCAATTTCTGTGCTAACCTCAAACACCAACTCTCTATTGGCCAGAATATAAACATCAACAACATTTTCCGGCATATTTATTTCCAATACTATCTTTGAACTTTCTCCGGAAAAATAAACAGTTTCTGCTGTATCCATAATATTTCTGCCTATCTGGCTTATTTGCACATCAACAATCTGGACATTTGATTCAGAACTGTATCGAAAGAACAAGTAGCTTGTAGGGACTATTATGCCTAAAGTTAATGCAATTATCATTAGATACTCTACTGCTGATTGCGCTTTTGCTATCATGGTGAACTTACCACTGCAGTTATTTTTCCATTAATTGTGTGTTTTGGACAATTAGGTGTAGCTGGTGAACAATACTCCATAGTAATTCTTGCATTTGTTCTCTCGCCAACAATAAAAACTCCATTTATACAATCAGTAAAAGTGAGATCTTGTTCATCTCCAGGTTTCCAACTACCAAAATCTTGCGGACTTGTACAGCTCAAAGGGTCTACAGCATCATTTGTTACTGTAAAACTATCTACCCTTATTTCCTCACCAAGATTATTTACAAGCCTTAACTTTACCTCATCCCCAACAAAACTAAAATCTATGCACTCAAATTGTGATGGAAACATACATTTTTGAGGCAGGAATCTGGAAAAATCAAAAACACCAAAATAATACAATGCTCCAATAGTAATCATTATTACCAGAAAAGCCCATGCATAAGTAGTTAAGAACTCTAATGCTGCTTGTGACTTTGCCTCTTTTTTCATAAAGTTACCTCTAACTTATCTTTAGAATTATTCTTTAAATAGTTTTCTTAAAAAGAA
>CAZYSP010000016.1:9515-12489 GCA_964650285.1 uncultured Methanosarcinales archaeon
CGCTGGATTTTGCTAAGTGGTAGCCTATAGTAACACTTACTTTTCCTTTCTCTCCAGTCACAAATCCAACATCCTCTCCATTACAACCAGTCCACGAAAGGTCATCTATATCTCCAGTACTCCAGGTTAAGCCAGTGACAGGACTGACTTCGCAACTATAAGGTGTTGTAGCTTCTGTACTTACACTAAAACTATCAACAATTATAGCCTCTCCCACACTATTTTTTAGCCTTAAGTCAAAAGTGGTAAGTCCAACTGCATAATCAATACAGCCTATCTCTGATCCAAAATTACATCTATCAGGCAACAAGCCGCTTGGATTTAATATTCCAAAATAAGCTAATGCGCCCACCATTATCAAGATAACCAAGAAAGCCCATGCATAAGTAGTTAAGAACTCTAATGCTGCTTGTGATTTCTTATTAAAAATCATTATAACCTCTTTTACCCTTATATTTATTTACTTCATCTTATTTAAACAATAATATATAAATCTTTCGAAAATTAAATTTTTCCTTATTTTTTATAATTTAATAGAACTCAAAACAATTTAAATAACTGTAGCAAAGATTTCTCCATTAACATCATGGCCATATCCTTCTCCACTCCTGACTGCATAATAGCCTATTTTAATTAAAACCTTGCTTTTCTCTCCTGGGATAAAACTCACTTCTTCTGAATTGCATGCGCTAAAAGTAAAATCCTTTACAACACCATTTGCCCATACGCCTGAAATGTCTGGATCGCCGCATCCTAATGCAATTGCTGATTCTGTGGATACTGTCATAGAAGTTATAGTTATTGCCCCCCCTGCATTATTTTTTAGCCTTATTTTAATTGAATCTGATGTCCCTGATATCTGAAAATCCCGGCATTCAAATTCAGCTCCAAAATTGCACCTGTCCGGTAAAATTTTGCTCGGATTTAAGATTCCAAAATAAGCTAATGCGCTGATCATTATCAAAATAACCAGAAAGGCCCAGCCATAAGTAGTTAAGAACTCTAATGCTGCTTGTGATTTCTTGCGCACAATCAAACCTCTTTTAGTATTTTTATTTTGAGGAAACTATATAAATGTTTCTCTTTGAATAAGAATATGAATATAAAAACCAAAATCTTAAATACCAAATTACATTCATGCAATTTATGAATAAGCTTAATTTAGGAAAAACGTTTCTCGCACAAGCTTCTGTGCTGAAAAGGATTATTGCATTCTTTATTGATTTTTTAATAATCTATGTTATAATTTTATTTCCATTAAAAAGAATTTTTAATAATATTATTCCAGAAACAGGATCATTTTCTGAGACAGTAAATTTCTTGAACAATAATGCAGAGTACAGCACATTTATAACAGTTATTATGCTTTTAGTAGCAGTTTTGGCAATCTTATATTTTGTGATTTTGGAAAAGAAATTAAGCCAGACTCCTGGAAAGATGTTGTTTAACTTATACGTTAAGAGCCAAACAAAAGATTTAAATTATTGGCAGTTATTTGTAAGGAGCATGTTTTTAATACCAGTGTTCCCTTTTGTTTTGCTGTGGATTATTGATCCAATAGTTATGCTTTTTACAAAAGAAAACCAGAGATTATTGGAAATATTAAGCAAAACAAAGGTTGTTGAAAAGTACAAGATTTAAAATGAAACAGCAAAAAAACAGGTGGTGGTATGTTTTTAAGATGATCATAGGCCTGACAATATTGGGCTTTCTTATCTCAATCTTAATTTCTGCATTTATAGGAACTGATTTTAGGGGTTTGGATGGCAATGTTGCAGTGATTGACATAACTGGAACAATTGTAGCAGAAAAGGATGTTGATTTTTTGTTTGAAGATGTTACTTCTTCAGATGAAATAAGCAAATTAATAAGAAAAGCTGACAGAACTGCCAGAATTAAGGCAATAGTGTTCAAAATCAACAGTCCAGGCGGGAGTGCAGTTGCTTCTGAAGAAATTGCAAACGAAATTAAAAAAACAAACAAGACAACTGTTGCGTGGATAAGAGAGATAGGTACTTCAGGAGCTTACTGGGTTGCTTCCTCTGCTGATTATGTAATTGCAAACAGAATGTCAATAACAGGTTCAATAGGGGTTATAGCATCTTATCTTGGATTTTCTGGTTTTCTTGAAGAGTATAATGTCACTTATGAAAGGCTTGTAGCAGGAAATTTAAAGGACATGGGCATTCCTTTTAAGGAATTAACACCAGAAGAAAGGGCATTGTTTGAAAAAAGCCTTGATTCTATACATAACTATTTTATAGAAGAGGTTGCTGAAAACAGAAATTTAAGGAAAAAGGATGTTGAGAAAATAGCAACAGGTATGTTTTATTTAGGTGTTGAGGCAAAAGAGCTTGGCTTAGTAGATGAGTTGGGTAGCAAAGAAGAAGTAATTAATTATATTGAGAAACAAATAGGAGAAGAAGTTGATTTGGTTGAGTACAAAAAAGAAAGAGGGCTTTTAAGCTCTTTGAGCCAGGTAATCAATGAAAAGTTTTTTTATATTGGAAAAGGTTTTGGCAATTCCTTTTTTACAAAAGCGAGACTGGCAGATAGTGTAAGCATTTCAACATAGATTATTTTTATTACAATAAAAAAATAAAACACAAAAATAATTTAAGATTGATAAAAACAACTAACATTAAAAATATCAAAAATAAAATAATTTTAAAATTGAATATTAGTCAATAGATTAATTAAAAAAGGGGTTCTTTGTTTTGGTGGTTATATGAAACGGAAAGCGACAGATAATTTTGACTCGCTTTCCTGTCATTTTTTATGAAATAAAAAATGAAAAAAGGTGTTATAGTAACAATTGTATTATTTTTTTTAGCTGTAAGCATTGTTTTTTCTCAAAATAATAATGTTGATAATAATAAAGTTGACAAAGAGGTTGAGGAAAAATTAAAAGAGGAGGAGGAGGTTTCTGTTATTGTTGTTCTGGAGGATGATTATGATGTTTTGAATGAATATT
>CAZYSP010000017.1:0-10923 GCA_964650285.1 uncultured Methanosarcinales archaeon
GCTTTTGTGACAACTGGGTCAAATATATGCGTAATTTTTTCAAAAGCAGTTCCATTCTCATCTAAGGTTATTGTTTCTCCTGCATGTGCCTTTATTCCTGCAACTCCAACAAAATTTCCTGCTACAACATTATCTACAATTTCCCTTTTTGCACCATTATAGATAAAGACCTGCTGTATTTTAGAGCTCTGCTTCAACCTATTCAGGTAAACATTTGTTCCTTTAGTAACAGTCCCGGAGAATAGTCTTCCAGCAGAGATTTCTCCTGCCTGTGGATCAATAACAATTTTTGTTATGACAAAATACAAGGGACCGTTGGGATTACATTTTACTAATGAACTTCCATCTTCACTTTCTAAATCACCATGCCATATTCTTGGGATTCTGTAACTCTGGGCATCTACTGGATTTGGCAGATGCTGTATAACCATGTTAAGCACAACTTTATGTAATGGGGCCTTATCTGCAAGCTCCTTATATTTCTCTCCTTGCTCATAAGCATCTATAATATCCTTAAATGTGATTCCTTTTTTCTGCATAAATTGGATAGACAATGCCCACTTGTGGAATGCAGAACCAAAGCAAACAGAGCCGTCCTGGACATTTACCTGCCACTTTTCCCCATAACCTTTTGGTGCAATGTTCATGATAAGTTTGTTGACAGCAGTAATTATTTTTAAGAAGCGTTCTTGCATCTGCTCTGGTGTTAACTGCAGTTCTTTTATCAGCCTATCAACTTTGTTTATGAATAATGTAGGCTTTACAAGCTCTCTTAAAGCCTGCCGTAATACAGTTTCTGTCTGGGGCATAATGCTCTCAACAGCATCCACAAGAACAATAGCACCATCTGATGCTCTCATTGCTCTAGTAACATCACCGCCAAAATCAACATGTCCTGGAGTATCAAGCAGATTAATTAAGTACTCGGCATTATCAAAATCATGAACCATTGAGACAGCAGCTGTATCAATTGTAATCCCTCTTTCCTGCTCATCTATATGGAAATCAAGCTTTAGAGCTTTTCCAGCGTCGTCTTTTGACATCATGCCAGCTCCTGCCAGCAGGTTATCAGAAAAGGTTGTTTTTCCGTGGTCAATATGGGCACAAATAGCAATATTTCTAATGTTCTGGGGCTCCTTCATAATCCCCATAACCCTGTCAACCATCTTCTCAGCCATAGTTTATACCTCTACAATTCGTTTAGTTAGTTGTGTAATATTATTATTCAGGTGTTTGGGGTGGGTACATAAAGTTGTATAACGCTAATGAGGAGGACTAAAAATGCTACGAAGTAGCACTTATTTCCAAAAATATTCTAACTTTTTGACTTTTTCAGCTTTTACAGGATAAATTGTATGTGCAAGCTCTTCAGGCCTGAACCACATTTTTATTTCTCTTTCTGCCTCTTTTTCATTTTCAGAAGCGTGTACAACATTTTCAAAAACACCCTTGCTTGTGATTCTTCCGTATTTTCCTCTTATGCTTGTAGGCTCTGCTTTTTCTGGATCAGTTTCACCAATAACTTTCCTTACCTTTTTAATTGCGTTTTCTCCATGGTATACCAAAGCTAAAACCCTCTTAGTGTGGTATTTTCCCATTATGTATCTTATCAACTCATCAAAAAACTTTTCTTCCCTTAAATGCTGGTAATGTTCTTCTGCTAATTCTCTAGTAACTTGTACAATTTTAGAGGCTGCAATAATTAAGCCTGTGTCTGAAAGCTCTGTAATTATATTGCCTGTTAATGACTTTACTAGTCCATCTGGTTTTATTAAAACCAATGTTTGTAGCACTTTCATTTTTTATGAAGTAAAAAATGACAGGAAAGCGTTAAATAAAAGTCTGTTGTTTTCCGTTTCATTTTATTATTTTTTAATTTTCTCGTATCTTGGATGTCTTTTGCTCCATCTGGTTGTTATAGGCTTCCTTTTTAGCTTTAGCATGTTTTTCTCACACTTTAAGGAACAAAAATATAATATTTTCGCATCTTTCTGCACAAACATCTTCCCTACTCCGCGGAGCATAACAATGCCGCAAAAAGTGCATTTTGGCATTTAACCTAAACCTCTTCCGGATTTTCTTAATCTTCTTGCCTCAATTTCGGTTTCCCTCAGCATTAAAATATCTCCAACTTGGATTGGGCCGCGGACATTTCTTCTTAAAATCTTGTTTTTATCGCGGCCTTCCAAAATCCTGCATCTTACCTGTATGGCTTCTCCTCTTGTCCCTGTCCTTTCTATGATTTCCTCTACTTTGGCAGGAGTTGCAGATGAAAAATGGACTTCACCTTTTTTTTCCTCGGGTCTTGGCCTTCTTTCTCTGGGTCTTTTTTGCTCTTCCATCTTACTGTTTTACTTTAGTTAATAATTGTTTTATTAAGTTTTTAGCTTCTCCCTCTTCAACTACAGCAACGCTTCCTGTCCCTACTTGTATCCCGGCAGCTGCTCCTAACTCTTCCTTGCTTGGAACTGTAAAACAAGGAGCATTTTTCTCTTCTGCAATTATAGGTATATGCATTGTTATCTCTGGCGGATTTACATCCTTGGCCACTGCAACAAACTTTGCTTTGCCTCTTTCTATTGCTTTTGTTGTTTCATTAGTGCCTTTCATTACCTTGCCAGTAGTTTTTGCTGTTTCTATAACTTCATAAACCTTATCCACTAATTCTTTTGGGACTTCTATAGATGCCATTTTAATCTTCCTCCTTGGTTTTAATTAATTGAGGTATTAAATCAGAATTTAAACCTCACTCAAGTTCTTTCGAACCATCATCAATCATAGGTACTTATGGGGATAGTTATGCGGTTTAAAAAGATTTTGGTTCTGTATTGTTTTAGCAGCATTTCTTGCAGAAATTATTGAATTATCTCCAGAATTGATTAGATCTAATAAGTTCGGCTTGCCTTTCTAGAATTCTTTCAACTAACCTTGGATTATGGCCAAATAAGGGCACTCTTCCTGAAGCAAGACCTTTTTCTTTCAAAAGCTTATTTATATTTTTGTAACCAGTATCAATTGTAACGCCATTGTATCCTTCAACTAATGATTTGTCTTCTTGCAGTTTTGCTTGAACTTTATAAAGACCAATTTTTTTTGAATCATATTTATAACAACCAACAGTTGGTGAGGCATCTTTTCTTTCTGGAAATGATTCTACACTGAGATACCTTAGTTGTTCTAAGAATTTTTCATAAATTTTATTTAATTCCCTGTTTCTCCTATTTATTGCATCTGCACCACCAGCCTGCCACAAATCATAGACTCTTGCTTCTAACGCTCGTACAAGGCTTGTATTGATAGTTGCAAAAGGTTTGCCATCAGCTGATGATTTTACCAACTCATTATAATTGCGAATCTGAGGAATAGGTCTTGTACTTTTCTCAATCTTATTTGAAGCTCTATTACTAATATACCCAACCACAAGTCCGGGGTCTAACAACCAGCCTTTTTGAGTACCTGCAAAGCCCAAATCTATACCAAGAGAAGCTCTATCTATATGATAAGCGCCCATTAGGCTAACCTCGTCAACAAAAAGTAGACATTCATCACCAATCACTTCTCTAAGTTCAGGTTTTAATTGATAAGTACCAGTAGAAGTATTACTTGCAGTTATATACACAGCTTCTGGCCTTACCTTTTCAAATTCATTTGCTAACACTTCTAAATCAATTGTTTTTCCATATTCAACTTTAATCTCATGGACTTTAATTCCGGCTTTAATTTGTTCCCCTATTGCTTTTCTACTAAATACACCACTATCAACTGCAAGGACAATACCATCTTCACTAATTAACTGATCGATGTTTGAAAACTGACTCGAAGCATAACCAGTAGTTATAAATGGTTTAAGGTTTTCTCCAAGATTCAATATCTCAGTTAGACCGTTCATTAGATTTTTAGAAGTATTTTTATAGTCATCACTCCTATGTCCTATTACAGGTTCTATTAGAATTTTTTTATATTTTTCCGGAACACCTATTGGACCACATTTAAATAGAAATGTATTAGGATTTTTTTCTGGTTTGTCCATTTTAATACCTAAAATTTTTCGTACAAGGGATTCTTTATATATTTTTGTAATGTTTTTGAATTTATTTGTCACTAATATTTAAATACGGAACCACATTTCTTCTTCTTATGAAAACAATATTCATTCCAGCAAAATATACAGGAAAAGTTGATTTAAGCAAAATTAATGTAGATAATCTGCCAAAGAAGCTTGGATTAGTTACAACAGTACAATTTTTAGATATTGTTGATAATATTAAAAAATATTTAAAAAAGAATAGCAAGGAAATCTTTATAGGCAAAGGTAAGCAAAAAAATCCAGGACAGGTTTTAGGCTGTGATATTTCTACAACAGAAAAAATTAAGGACAAAGTTGATGCGTTTCTTTACATTGGTTCTGGTGAATTCCATCCTTTAGGAGTTGCTTTAAACACAAAAAAGGAAGTTTTTACTTTTAATCCTGTTTCTAATGTTTTTTCAAAAATAAATAACAATGATATTGAAAAATATAAAAAAATCAGAAAAGCAAAATATGTCAAGTTTCTTCATGCAGATAATATAGGAATTTTAGTTTCAACAAAACCTGGACAGTATAGTTATAAAAAAGCTGTCGAAATAAAGAAAAAATTAGAAGAAAAAGGAAAGAAATGTTTTATTTTTGTTTTTGATTCTCTGGATGCAAATGAAATGCAAAATTTTCCTTTTATAGATTTCTGGGTTAATACTGCTTGTCATAGAATAGCGGATGATGAAAATAAAAAAAATGTTATTGATATGAGTGAACTAGATTTGATTACCTCTCAATAACTTCTGTATCGTCTGTCAGGTCAATAATCTTGCTTGTATTACCTTTTTTTTCTCCTTCATTAACAATAAAATCAACTCTGCTTTTTATTTCAGAGTCTAAATCGTCTAAAGATGTCATGAAATCCTCACTGCTCTTATTGACAGATGTTGTTACAATGGGTATATCTATTTCATTAACAAAATTACTGAACCAATGGTCTGGGATTCTTATGCCCAAAGTGTCTAAATCAGGAGCAACATTTTCTGCAACGCACTGTTTTTTTGTCTTTAAGATCAATGTGTAAGGTCCAGGCAATCTTTTTATCCAGTCTTTTGCATTTTCATTTACTATGCAGTTTTCATCAATCCACTCTTTGCTTGGAGCAATAACAGAAAAAGGGTTTGATTTTCTTTGTTTTATGTCTCTTATTTTTTCTACTGCCTGTTTGTTTGTTGCGTTGCATCCAAGACCGTAGATTGTATCAGTAGGGTAAATAAATACCGGATTGTTTTCAATTAAGCTTGTCCTTATTATATCTTTTTGCTTCTCAAATTCCTCTTTGCTCAAAACCCTCATAGAAAGCTGGGAATTTGAGGTGTTTTTATATTTTGTGTTATAAAGAATTCAGGATAATAAATATTTGTATCTGTTAATCCTATACTATTACTTTGCAACTGCCAGCAAATTCCTTACATTTACTTTGGAAAGGGATTCCTTTGGTATTCTTTTGCTTGCGTCTAATAGTTCAATACCCAAAATATTGTTATCTTTATCCAAATCAATGATTGTAAAATCATCTATCTTTTTATTTTTAGCAAACTCTCCTTTTCTGAATTCTATGTACATTGCATCTGCTTCTTTATCGTAGTTTATTTCCATTTTCACAGCCGATATAGTGTTATTACCTTTATATGCTTTTCTGTCTTTTCACAGACAATCTCGACCTTGCCTCTTTCCAATACTTTTTGATAATAATACTTATCATGCTTTTTTAGTACCTTGTCTGGAAACTTAATTGCTTCTACTATTTCCTCTTTTAATAATTTTCTTCTTATTAGTCTTTCTTCTGCATGTTCAGTAAATATAATTTCCATTGCCATATCAAAGACTACAAATTCCTTATACTCTGTTTTCTCACAGATTGCTGCCAGTAAAAATCCTCAAGGAAGTCTATTTTTGCTTTGTAGTCTTCCCAGTCCATAAATTTCTTTTTAAAGATGTTAAACATTTTCAGGCACCTAAGTAGCCTTTCATGAATCCTTGCTCTGATGCACTAATGCTGTCTTCATCAACATATTCTTCAATGCCTTCCTCTGTATAGATATCTGATTCTTCCCTTTTGTCAGGGGTTTCTTCAACTTCTAATACAGCCTGCAATAATTCCTCTTCCATCTAAACCACCTCATTTTTCCAGCAATTTTCCACTAAACTGCAAATCAAAACTGTCTAAGTTCCTTAATGTTAGTTCTCTAATCTGTTTGTAAAACAAATCCTTTATTGTTTCATTGCTTATGTCCATTTTATATCACCTCATAATTAAATTAAAGGGTAGGGCAGGAAATTTGTTATAGAGACTTTTTCCTGCCTGCCTCACAAACACAATGGAGTGTTTAAGAATATAGTGAAGAGTTAGTTTAAATACCTCACGCGCAGATGTCCAGTGCAATATAAGCAATGTCCAGTGGTTATTTTCAATACTGAAAGAAATAAGATTTATATATGAAAATAATTATCGATGTCTTATGCAAAGGGTACGTATAAGAGTTTATGGCATGGTGCAGGGAGTTTTCTTTAGAGCTAATGCCAAAAGAATGGCAGAAAGCTTAGGGCTAAGAGGTTATGCCAAAAATATGCCTGATGGTAGTGTGGAAGTTGTTGCAGAAGGTCTGGAAGAAAAAATAAAAAAATTGATAGAATTCTGTAAAAAAGGTCCAGAAGCTGCTGTGGTTAAAAGAATAGATGTTAAATTTGAAGAAGCAAGTAATGAGTTTGAGGGTTTTGAGGTAAGGTATTAAAACTCAGTCAGCTTCTTTGTTTCAGTTGCATATTTTACTATAGAAGTGTTTCCTTCTGGCCCACCACTAGTTTTTTTGACGCTAACAAATTTATTTTTTTCTAATTTTTCAATTTTTCTCTGGAATGATTTGTAAACTAGCTTTCCATCTTGCTCCTTGTAGATGTTATATAAATCGCCTATCTTTTTTTCTGAATTTTTTTTAATTATGTTTAGTATTTGCTGCTCGTCTTCTGTAAGGTCTGTGCTTCTCTTTATTGTGAATTGATTTATTTTTTTAATTGCCTCATTAGCATGCTCTAAGGTTATTTTTCTTGAGGATTTGTTTTCTGCAATATTACCAGATTCTCTCATTAAGTGCAAGCCAACCCTTATATCTTCTGCCTCAGTAGTTTTTTTTACTATTATTTCAAAGGCCTCGTTATCCCAGACATTAGGGACAAATGCATACTCCATTCTTTGCTTTAACACATCTCTTGTTTCTTGCAGATTGTATGGCTTAAACTCCAGAGTTTCCGACATCAATCTTGATTTAACCCTGTCATCCAAGTCTTCCATCCAATCATTATAATTTGTAATCAATAAAACAGATTTTTTGTAGATTTCCTCTAAAATAGCGTATAAGAAATCAATCTCTTCCAATTTGTCAACTTCATCAAAAGCGAAGACAGCAGATTTTTTATTCAGTATATTTTTTATAACTGCAAACAATTCTTCTGTCCTTTTGTTATGAGTTAACCTGTAACCAAGAATGTTGCATATTTCCTCAAGTATTTTAAAGGTTGTGTTTTTCTGCCAGCAGTTTATGTATATGGGAATAACGTCTTCTGTTTCCTCTTCCATTTCATTAAGAACAAAGCGCGTTGCAGCTGTTTTACCAATACCTGGTGCTCCGTAAATGAAAAGGTTTTTTCCATTTTTTTCATTCAATAAAGGTTTTATAATTTCAGCCAAGTACCTCTGCTGCTTCTCGCGGTGAGGCAAAATCTTAGGCAGAAAGCTGTAATCCAAAGCTAATTCATTCTTAAACAAAGATTCATCCGAATGAAGCATATCCTTGAACAAAGCCATTAAGCACCACTTATATCGCAGTAAAGACTTATTTAATATTTATTTGTTTTGTTTTTTCCCAGAATTTTCCACCTTCACTAGAGTTGTAATTCTATGTTAACCATACTACCCCTGTCAGTTCTAACCTATCCAGAATGCATAGAGTGAACTTTTATGTTAGTATTGCATTCAATACAGAATTACCCTTATTCCCTTATTCTTTTTTCCAATTTATCCTACGGCCAGTTAGGGTCTGGAATACACACCATAATTGGTGGCTCTCCATCTCTTATTTCTTTGAGATTATTCAACTTTAACACATTCCCTATGAACACATTCTTCTCCTGCATCGCAGCCGCAAAGCTCGCAATAATCAACTAATGTGCCATACAAACAGTATTTTGGTTTTATTATGGTTGAGCATTCACCGTTAAGGCTTCCATCTGCGCAGGTTCTAGGGTCATTTTCAATGATTTTCACATCAAAAAAAGAGTCTGTTTGTACTTCCTGGACTGCTAAACCTGTTATTGTTGGCTCTCCTGTAAATAATCCTATTACAGTAACAAATGCCAGTACGAGAAGCAATATTCCATAATAATTTGCATTTGGGTTTGCCATATTGCATATTTAATAAAGGGAATTTAAATAAGTTTCGTTTGGGAAGAAAGAATTATCCTTCTTTTTTTATTATATAACTAATTCCTATTCTGTTCAATAGATCATACATTACTCTTATTTCTTCAAATCCTCCTTCAACCGGAATGTATCGTTTTTTTAAATCAATATAGTGTGTCTCAATGCCTTCTCTTGTATAAACTTCATGTTTTCCATCTATGGCAAGATTGTATCTTGGTTCAAGTTGTTCAGAAATAAGATCAGTTATAGTCTTTGGAGATATCCTTCCTAGATTGTTGGTGTATTCTTCTGAAGCCTTGCATTTTAAAACAACTTTGATAGAACTGTCTAAATTTGTAAGCAACTTAGTAACATCTTCAACACTTATATCTACACTTTTTGTTAACTCTCCTGACCTGAGGCGGGGGTGAATTAATTTTTCTATTGATTTTGGTAATTTTAGCTCCATTTAAATTATAATGTAAGTTATATTTAAAAACTTTTTTATTATAACTACTGTAAAGATGCAACCCTTTTTTGCTTCTTTTTAGAACTCTAGAAAACTTTATTTCTTACCTAAAACCTTTATTCCGTTCATATAAGGCACTAAAACAGCAGGCACTTTAACAGTTCCGTCTTTCTGTTGGTAGTTTTCTAATATTGCTCTTAATGTTCTGGAAGTAGCGATTGCAGTGCTGTTTAATGTGTGCACATATTCTTTTTCCTTTCCTTTTTGATATTTTATATTGAGCCTTGTTGTCTGGTAAGAGGTGCAATGTGAGCAGGAAACAACTTCCTTATAGGCTTTTTCGCGAGGCATGTAAACATCCAAATCATATTTTTTTGCTGCAAGTGTTCCAATATCTCCAGTACAAATGCTGGTAACTCTGTAAGGTAATTTTAGTTTTTTGCAAAGTTCTTCTGCATTTTTTATTAATTCCTCAAATAATTTCCAACTGTCTTCTGGCTTGCAGAAAATAAACTGCTCAACTTTGTTGAACTGGTGTACACGGAAAAGGCCTTTTTCATCTACTCCATGGCTTCCTATCTCTTTCCTAAAACACGGGCTCACACCAACAAATTTTTTCGGCAGCTGGTTTTCATTAAATATGTAGTTTTGGAATAATGCACCAATTGCATGTTCTGATGTAGCTATTAAGTACAAATCTTCGTTGTCAATCTTATACATCATTGTTTCAAAATCCTTTAAATCAGCAATGCCTTCGTATGGCTTTCTCCTGAGCATTAATGGAACTTCTGTTAGTGTAAAGCTTTTTTTTATTAAATAGTCAATTGCAAATTTCTGCAAAGCCAAATCCATTAAAACTAGTTCATTAAACAGGTAGTAAAAACCCCGTCCAGAAACTTTTGCTGCATTATCAAAATCTCCTAGTTTTAATTTCTCAATTATTTCTCCATGTGATTTTAATTCAAAATTAAATTTCTTTATATCCCCAAATTTTCTCAAAACCCTGTTTTCTGTTTCATCTTTTCCTGTTGGAACAGATTTATGTAAAATGTTTGGAATTCTCATTAAATAATAATTGATTTCATTCCTTAGTTTTTCTACTTCTGAAGTAAGCTTATTTACCTTTTCTGGAAATTCTTTTGCCTCTTTTATTTTTTCTTTAATGTCCTTGCCTTGTTTTTTTAATTGCCTTATTTCGTCGGTTAATAAGTTTCTTCTATGCCTTAATTCCTGCTCTTTTTTCAATAAATTAAGGTATTGCTCATGCTTCTTAAGAACTATATCTACACATTTTACCTTTTCCAGATCATTCCTTTTTTTCAGGTCTTTTTTAACAATATCCGGATTTTCTCTGATGAATTTTATTGTCAGCATTTTATTTCTTTCTTAATATCTTTTTTAAAATGTTCTGCTTTCCCTTCCACTCTAATGCTTCCTTTAAGACGTCTTCTATTGTATCAACAGGAATGATTTTAACTTTGCCTAATCTTTGCTTTGGGACTATTATATCTCTTAAGTTTGATTTTGGCACTATTACAGTTTTAATTCCTGTTTCTATTGCTGCCTCAACTTTTGATGTAACACCACCTATAGGCAATACTTCTCCTCTGACAGATAATGAGCCAGTCATTGCAGTATCCTGCTTTACAGGAATTTTCTTAAATGCTGATATTATTGCAGTAGCGACTGCTATGCTTGCAGAATCTCCTTCAACACCTTCATGTGTTTGCAGAAATTGAACGTACAAATCATAAGTTTCCTTTATATCCTGGCCAAAGTGTTTCTTTATTATTGCTGATACGTTTTTTATTGCTTCTTTTGCTATCTCACCTAATTTGCCGGTTGCTATTATTTCAGATTCTTTTCCACCAGGAGTTACCTCTGCTTCTATTGGAAGAATAATTCCAGAGTAGGGTGGAGTAACTCCAATAATTGCCAAACCGTTTACACGGCCTATTCTTTTTCCTGTTGTTACAATAA
>CAZYSP010000018.1:0-10841 GCA_964650285.1 uncultured Methanosarcinales archaeon
AAAATGAGAGAAGATATTAATAATTATTTTGGGGAGATAGAACATAATGTTGCTGCTGCATATAAGGTAGCAAATAAAGCAAGAAAGCGAGGGTATGACCCAGAAGAACAAGTGTGCATACCTTTAACCAAAAACATGGCCGAGAGAGTAGAGGGAATGATTGGCGCTTTAATACCAAATATAATAAATTCTGGGTTATCAAAGAGGATACAAGAACTAGAAAAAAAGTATGGTAAATTAGACTGGAGAGTAGCTCTTTCTATATCCTTGGAAGTTGTCAATGAAAAGTTCTGTAAATTTGAAGACAAAATAAAAGCAATGGAAGCAGGCATAAGGGTGGGCTTAGCATACTTAACTCTTGGGGTGGTTTCAAGTCCTTTAGAGGGGTTTGTTGAATTAAAATTAAAGAAGAGGAGGGATGGAAAAGAATATTTCTGTTTGATGTATTCCGGGCCTATAAGAAGTGCTGGCGGGACAGCTGGAGCTCTTTCTGTGGTTATAGCAGACTACATAAGAAAAAAAATGGGCTATGATGTGTACGATGCCACAGAAAAGGAAATAAGGAGGATGGTAACTGAGCTTCACGATTATCATGAGAGGGTTACAAATTTACAATATTTGCCTAGTGAGAAAGAAATAAGGTTTATTGTCAAAAATTTGCCAGTACAGGTAGATGGAGACTCTTCCGAGAACATAGAAGTTTCTAATTACAAGGATTTAGACAGAATCGAAACAAATAAAATAAGAAGCGGGCCGTGCCTTGTACTGGGGGAATGTGTAGCACAAAAAGCTTCAAAACTCTGGGACACCCTATCTAGGTGGTCAAAAGATTTTGATATGGCGCATTGGTCTTTTTTTGGCGAATTTGTCTCTTTACAGAAAAATGCCAAAGCAAAAAACAAACAAAGTAAAAACAAAATACTGCCAGTATACACTTTTATAGAAGATTTGGTAGCAGGAAGACCTGTTTTGTCGCATCCTCTAGCAGCTGGGGGCTTTAGATTAAGATACGGGAGAGGCAGAATTTCTGGCTATTCATCAACATCAATACATCCATCTACCATGCATATATTAAAAAAATATCTGGCAACAGGAACACAACTCAAACTAGAGAGGCCCGGGAAAGCAACAGCAATAACTGTTTGTGACAGTATTGAAGGGCCTATTGTAAAATTACAAGACGACAGTGTTTTAAGGCTGGATGATGAAAAGATTGCAAAAAAGGTAGTAAATGATATAAAAGAGATATTATTTTTAGGGGATATTCTAATAAGTTATGGAGACTTCTACAACAGGGCCCATACATTACTGCCCCCAGGCTATTGTGAGGAGTGGTGGATTTTAGAAGTTGAGCGTGCAGTCGTTAACACATTTGGAACTTTAGACGTTGAAAAATTAGCATCTCTAGTGGAAATTGAAAAAATCTTTTTGGAAAAATTATTCAAAGATCCTGTAGATACCAGGGTAACTGCAAAAACAGCATTTGCAATATCAAGGAAACTAAATACACCATTACATCCAAAATACACATATCACTGGAAACTAATATCTGCAGAGAATTTTTTTGATTTATTAAATTATATTGCTGATTCGAGAATAACCTCTACAGAAGAGGAGGTAACAAAAATAATAATTAAATATGATGAACATTTAAAATCAATTCTTGACAAGTTAGGCATTCCACATTTGGTTACAAATAAAGAATTTATAGTTATAGAAGATGATAATGCTCACACAATTTCTGAAATCTTTAACTTAAATAGGCGTACAGAAAAAAATATAATTGAAATAGACCAAGAAACAAATAAAAATCCTGATGTCCTTTCACTTGTAAATAAAATTTCTGATGTAAAAATAAGGGATAAATCTGGCATCTTTATAGGTGCTAGGATGGGCAGGCCAGAGAAGGCTAAAATGAGAAAATTAACAGGGAGCCCGCATGTACTGTTTCCTATTGGTGAAGAAGGAGGCAGATTAAGGTCTTTCCAAAGCACTTTTGAGAGCAATAAGATAACAGCAGAATTCCCAATCTTTTATTGTGAAAAGTGCAACAAAAAAACGATCTTTAGTATATGCGAGGTATGCGACAGTAAAACAAAAAAAAGATATTATTGCAATACCTGTGGTTTGATAGATAAAGAAGAATGTAGACACGGGTGTGCAGCTACTTATACAAAACAGACAATAAATATTAAAGAGTATTTTGATGGATATTTAAAAAAACTCAATATTAAGACATATCCAGATCTTATAAAAGGTGTTAGGGGGACCGCGAATAAAAATCATATACCAGAACATTTCATAAAAGGTGTTTTTAGGGCAAGGTACGATCTATGCGTTAATAAAGAGGGCACAATAAGGTATGATATGACTCAACTTCCTATAACACACTTTAAGCCTAAGGAAATAAATGCGCCTGTTGAAAAGCTTAGGCAGCTGGGTTATAAAGAGGATGTTTTTGGTGCTGAGCTTGTAAATGAGTACCAGATACTCGAGCTTATGCCACAAGACGTAATATTGCCTGCATGCAATGAAAGCCCAGAATTAGGAGCAGATAAAATTCTTCTCAAAGCTTCTTTTTTTGTTGATGATATGTTAAAAGAGCTCTACAAGCTTGACAAATTCTATAATATGGAATCAGAAAAAGACCTGCTAGGAACATTAGTTGTAGTACTTGCTCCACATACATCCGCAGCAGTTGTAGGCAGAATCATAGGGTTTTCAAAAACCCAAGGATTGTTTGCACACCCTATGCTTCACGCAGCCACTAGAAGAGACTGCGACGGCGATGAAGCTTCTGTAACACTACTTATGGATGTGATGTTAAATTTCTCTAAGCAATACCTTCCTGATAAAAGAGGGTCCACACAAGATGCGCCATTAGTTTTAACATCTAAACTTATACCTGCCGAAGTTGATGATATGGCCTTTGATTTGGATATAGCCTGGAAATATCCTCTAGAGTTTTATGAAGCGTGCATGAACTTTAAACAACCACGAGAAGTTGAAATCGAGCAGTTTGGCAAGAGGCTGGAGACAAATGACCAATATCATAATTTCGGTTTTACACATAATGTTTCTGATATGAACATAGGTGCAGTATGTTCTGCATATAAAATAATCCCTTCTATGGAAGATAAACTTAAAGGGCAAATGGAACTAGCGGATAAGATAAGGGCTGTTGATGAGTTGGATGTGGCCAGGTTAGTAATAGAAAAACACCTTATTAGAGATATAAAAGGGAACTTAAGAAAATTCTCAATACAACAGTTTAGATGCAGCACATGCAATGAAAAATACAGAAGACCGCCTCTTATTGGGAAATGTCTAAAATGTGACGGAAAAATCATCTTTACAATATCTGAGGGTTCTATAGTAAAATATCTCGAGCCTGCAATATCTCTAGCGGATAAATATAACTTGCCCTTATATTTGAAACAAAGCCTTGAGCTTACTAAAAGGGGAGTAGAAAGCCTGTTTGGCAAGGAAAAGGAAAAACAGGAAGGGCTTGGTAGATGGTTTGGGTAAAGTATTAAATTATAACCTTACCTTAGATTTTATAGTATGCCTTGCTCCACATGCAGTGCACTTCAGAAAACTGAAGTTTCCTTCTTTTTCTATTTTTGTATCTGGTTTGCCGCATTCGTAACAGAATACATAAGAATTAGCATACTGTTTTATCTTTTCATTAATCCTAGATGCAGGGACTTTGGTTCCCATTATAACGCTTCCACTTTTTTTTATTTCTCCAGGTGTTGCCAATTCTCTTAATATGAACTTTAGCATGTTTTCAGGATTTCTGCCAAGGATGTTAGCTATTTGCAAAAAATTACTTATTACTGTCCTATTGCCTTGTATATGGCCATTTACCTTGGGTATCTCAAATCTTTCTTTCTGAAAAACATGTTCTGGCAGTTCTTTCCTTACCTTCTCTAAAAGCTTTTTATATTCTTCCATGTTCATGGGTATTTCTTGTTCATATTTAAACTTAATTATTGATTAGAGCATATTAAAAAAGTATATAAATAAGGCATATTTTAGACAAGGTATGGTATTAGAATCCTTACTTAACCCTTTAAAGGCTGAAAAGAAGCCTTGGGAGATGTTTTTTATAGGGTTTCTTTATTCTTCTATTGCTATAGTTCTGTCTTTGTGGATTTTTAAAGACCAGGCAAGCGTAGTAATGGTTTTTTTTACAGTTATGGCCTGCCTTCCCATAGTTTATAACACAATGAGACTTGAAGAAAGTAAAGATTTAGAAATATCTGAAGAAATAACCCTTCTGAAAGAGCATAATAAAGCAATTGTTTTCTTGATGTTTCTTTTTTTGGGTATGACTGTGTCTTTTGTAGTCTGGTATGTTTTTCTACCTTCCGGGACTATAGGTATGGTTTTTGGCATGCAAACTACTACGATAGAAGCGATTAACAATCAGGTATCCGGCAATGCCTACCAACAATTTTCTACTTTCTCCAAAATACTTCTTAATAATATCAAGGTCCTGGCATTTGCAATATTATTTGCGTTTATTTACGGGGCCGGGGCAATTTTTATTTTGACATGGAATGCAAGTGTTATAGGCGCTGCTATAGGGTCTTTTATTAGGTCAAATATAGGTGATTATGCAGGGGCTATAGGCCTTTATCAAATTTCAGATTACTTTAGTCTTGCATCCATTGGGCTGCTAAGATATTCATTGCACGGCATCCCGGAAATACTAGGTTATATTGTTGGGGGTTTAGCTGGAGGTATAATTTCTGTGGCGATAATAAAAAAACATTACAAAGATGAAAAGTTTTCACACATAATTTTTGATATTTCCGAATTGCTGATAATATCACTATTATTCTTGTTGTTGGCAGCCGCTTTAGAAGTTTGGGTAACCCCAATCTTATTCTAAAACCTTTAATTTTCCAGGCTTAACCTCAAAAATATCTCCTTCCTTTAGAAGAGCATCAATCCTCTTATCTATGTCTCCAATATCTCTTGATGAGAGATCTTCAATAGAAACACCAGCACCTTTGTCAAGGTCTTTTATCAACTTAATAATCTTGTTGTTAGTACCTAAATCAACAACACTTTCTTCAACTTGGTTGCTGTTTGAAACAAGGTTATTGTTATCCTGGGCACTATTATCTTGTGGGGCATTCCCTAATTCTAATTTTCTTACTTTTGCCCAAGCAGGAGCGATCTTCTTTATCACCTCAATAAGTATATATTTTTCTGAAGAGAATTCTCTTGGCCTACCGATTATAAGCACAATATCACTTACATTTATTTTATCTAATAACACATCATTTTCAAAAACTCTGGCAGAAATTTTTCCCGTGCCATCATCTATAGTTAATATCTTATAATTGTTTATCTCTGATTTTTGCACTACAACGCCCATTATATTAATTCTAGATATTTCCCGGTCATTTGCTTCAAGATAGTTGGGAGCAAAACCCTCTGTTTTTATGTATTTAAAATTAAGTATATCTTTGATTCTTATCTTATATGCAGTCTGCCTTTTTTGAAATCTTTGTTCTGCTTCAGGCAAGAAATTAACACCCCCAAAACAAAGCAACATTATGGTGTTTATATATTTTTTGTAGATAAATACAATACATTATAAGTATTATATAGGAAATAAATAGTGTAAATACTTCTTATAGTTTGCTTAGGGCATATTTTTCTAATTTGATCACTTAGTCGCCCTTATGAATGCAAATATGCCCGAAATATTACTATATGCTAAGATTTTTTTTATCTTTGTAATAGGCGTGATCCTAGGTCGCCTTACAATGACAATCCAATATGCTTTAATGAAACCAGTTAAAAAAGCAGAAGCAAAGGCCGTATAGAACTCTTTTTGGTTATACATTAAACAATAAGTAAGTTATCTATGCATAATACAAAAAGTATAAGAAATAAGATATCAAATCTTACTTAAAAATCCCCTACGCGGCTCAAATACTTCACCAACTCTTCTTAATTTTTCTAAAACTTCTTCTGCCTTTGCTTCCTCAATGCCCTTGTTTTTTGCTTCCTCGATTATATCATCAATTGGAATAGTTTTTCCTACTTTGCTCTCTAAATCATTAATGATTTCCTTTACTACACTTATATGGCTTCTTTGAGATGCAGGAATTCCGGTTGTTATTCTGTCAATATCTATCTTTCCAGTTTCCTTGTCTAGGCCAACCTCCATCAAGCAATATTCGACAAGCTCAATAGCCCTTTTTGCATCTTCCTCTGTTGCTTTATTGCTCAACCTTAACCTTGCAGATGCTTCTGTGAGCCTTACGAGAGCTTCTAATTGTCTTGCTGATATGGGGATTGCTTTTATGCCTTCTTCTACTCCCCCGCTAAGACGCATTTTAAGATAAAAATCCTTTATTTCTTGTAAAGCTCTATTTGTAATACTTGGGTCAAATTTCTGCTTTGCATATGCAATGTACTTCCTTAGAAAATCTGTAGGTATTTCAGGCTCATAAATGTCAGGGTTCTGATGTAGTTTAAGTATATGGCTTGCCATCTTTTCATCCCTAGTCTCATCTGGCAAGTCCTTAATCGGGAAAATAAGATCAAATCTGTTGATTAATGCAGGAGGCATGTCTATCTGTTCTGCAATTATTCCGTAAGGATCAAACCTGCCAAATTTTGGGTTTGCAGCTGCAAGTACTGTAGTCCTAGAGATTAAAGTTGCTTGTATGTTTGCCTTTGAAATGCTTATAGTCTGTTGTTCAAGTGCTTCATGCATGGCATCCCTGTCTTCCGGGGTCATTTTATCCATCTCGTCTATACAACAAATACCATTAGACGCCAAAACCAATGCACCAGCTTCCAGGCTCCAACCTTTCAAAAATTCATCCTTTACAACAGAAGCAGTCAATCCAGCGCCCGAAACCCCCCTGCCAGACACATACCTACCCTTGGGCGCCATAGTACCAATTCTTTTTAACATTACACTTTTTCCACTTCCTGGGTCACCAACAAGCAAAATATGTGTGTCTCCTCTGCTGACAACCTTGTCGATTCTGACCTTTCTAACGCCACCTACAAGCTGTAATAACAGGGCTTCTTTAACTTTTCCATAACCATATATAGAAGGTGCGGCAGAAGCAATAAGTTTCGAAAACAATTCCGGATCCTGAGAAAGATCAATTATTTTTTGCTCATCTTCTTCTGAAATTTTAACCTCATAAAAAGTTTCCTCAACTGCTTCAATGTAATTTCCCTCTACCATGAGGTCAAATCTAGTTGATTTAGACCCGGTCTTTAATATAATGGGGACTTCTTTAATGACACCAACAACACTAATCTTACTGCCAGGGTTTGTCTTTTTCTCACTAAGCGGGCTTACCAAGTCGTCCTTAAGAAGGATATTGATTCTTTTTGGTTGCTCGCCGCCTTCGAGGCTTTCAGGAACCTCCTCTAAGACAATTCCCTGGGCATCAACAAGTTCTTTGCAGAGCAAAACAAATTTTCCCTTTCTTCCACAGCCGCACTTTGAAGGCTCCTTAAAACTTCCATTTAACTGCAAAACATTGATTATATTGCCACATACAGGGCACTCAAACTTTGCAGTAGTTACCTGCGGCCTTACATCTGATTTCTGCCTTACAATACCTTCAGTATACATAAGTTTGTTGATGTGTTTGCTTCTTATGTTCCTTATCATAATCTTCTGGTTGCTAGGCAGATTTTTAAAACGCACCTTAAAACCTTTTATATTCTCCAGGTCGAATTGCTCTATTGCTAATTCAATTGCCTTTATGGTATCTTCTGGATTTTCCAACAACTCATTAGCCAAATCAATGTCAAACTTAGAAAGCTCTACAAAATCCACAATAACAAATTTATTGTCTTTTCTTAAATTTTCAACAATCTGCGAATAGTAAAAAGACTCCAGAAAATCTTGGAAACTCTTTATTTGCTCTGACGCATCTGTCTTAACTAATTCTTGCATGAATTACATACACCTCTTACTTATTTATAAATCTGACGCGCGGATGTCCAGTGGTTGTGGGCCAAAAAAGAAAAATTATGCTCGGGCTTTCTTGAGATTTTCTATCAGTTTATCCAGTGCCATATGAACTTCTTTCTCGCTTTTAGTTCCTGTGCAGACAATCTTCCCGTTACTAAATAATAAGAAGGTTGCTTGAGGGTTGGTCTTTGTTGGAGGCAGTTTATAGACAAGACCAGGGAATTGTTCTGGCTCATATTCAACGTTCTGCAATTTTGTCGCAAGCTCGTTTAAGTTCAAGTCCATTCCAACACCGCCTGATGCTACAATATTCTGGATTTTTATTTCTGGTGTTATCGTAATCTTTATATTTATTTTTTCCAGGCTCTTTATTATCTTCTTTATGCTCTCCCTGACTTTATCAATGGTCCTAGCTCCTGTACAGACCACTTTACCAGAACTAAAGATTAAAGCAGATGTTTTAGGCTCCCTTACCCTTATAACAAGCCCTGGAAACTGTTCTGGATTATATTCGGTGTTACTTAGTGTAGCAGCCATCTTTTCCAAAGGTATATCGTGCTCTAGAGAAGTAGAGACAACTATGTTGACTATCTTGATGTCTCTAGAAACTTTTTTAGCCATTTTTACACCCCCACGAGTAAAATTTATTTATAAACCTTTAAAAACGGGGTTCTATTTAAATACTTTTGTCTTTAAATAGAGGGATTTTGATATGAATATTTAAGGAAATATGCCTCCTTTGTTTCCTATGGAAACCACAATAGAGTTTGCTGAATAATTAAGCAAAGCCAAGCATTGCCAATTCAGGGGAGGCGGGTGGGCAGAATAACAATAAATCCGAAATTAAAATATTGTGCATCATAACTAAATGACATATAAAAAATGATATCAAGATGCAACATTTTGTCTAAAGTCCGCTCCGGCATAGCTTGGCGTTGTAGTTTATTAGAAATAATTAACAACCTTAAACCAACAATAACAGTTAAATAGTATTGTTTATAAATGTTGAATAGACTATGTGTAGTTGATAAAATGATGGACATTGTAATACCCAACAATAATGAAGAAGAGTTCATTGCAATGGCAGAAAAACTAGGTTACAATGCCTTGCGTTTTCTTTATGATATTAATGAATACGGAAAAAAATTTGAATCAAAGAAAATTAAAGTATATACGGGGATATTAGCAGACAGCAGAAACATAATCAAGAATCGTCATGAAAAAGTTTTCGTTGCTGTTAAAAGTTTTGGTGACGATAGGGAGATTATAGAACAATCAAAAGCAGATATGATATTTGCTTTTGAAGATAGCACTAAAAGAGATTTTATTCATCAAAGAGCTTCTGGATTGAACCATATTATGTGCAAATTGGCAAAGGAGAATAACGTAACTATAGGATTCTCATTAAGCTCTATTTTAAACTCAGGGGACAAACATGTAGTCTTAGGAAGAATGAAGCAAAACATAAAAATGTGCAAGAAGACCAGGACAAAAACTGCAATTGCTTCTTTTGCCAAAAAACCTTCTGAAATGAGAAGCGTGCATGATTTAAAAAGTTTGTTTAAGATTTTAGGCAGATGACACACAACAAATTATTATGTTTTTGGATTCTGTTTTTGTTATTTAGTATTTGTGCCTATGCGCAATTTGATCAGGATAATACCAGGCCGATTGCAGATGCTGGTGTTGATAGAGAGGTTAAAGCAGGAGAAGAAGTAGAACTGCAAGGCTCTGGCTCGGATATGGAAAATGCTCCTTTAACATTCAAATGGGCAATTGTTTTTAAACCTGTTGGCAGCAAAGCCAGACTTTCAGATACCGATATACATAATCCGGCCTTTATTGCAGATATGGTTGGGGGTTATTTGTTTAACTTAAGGGTTAATGATGGCCAATCAAACTCATTACCAGATACAGTACTGTATACTGCGAAAATAAACTTATCAGAGAATAATAAGTCTATTGCAGATGCTGACACGGATGTTGAGGCAATAGAATCTGATGAACTCTGCGTAGACAAAACATGCAACTTAACTCTAAAGCAATGGTGCGATAAAGGTGTATTTGTTTCTGTTGATTATTGTGAGAATTGCGGTAACCAAGATAGTTCTTGTCCAAGCTGCGATGATGGTATAATGAATGGTGATGAATCTGATATAGATTGCGGCAGAGCGTGCAGAAATAAATGTTTGGTGGGACAAAATTGTAATGTTGATGAGGATTGTGAAGATGGTCTTGAATGTATCTCTAATACATGTTCAGAAACAAAACCAGGTGTTGGTATGATATTGGACAAGGAAGAAGAGGGTGACGAAGACGATAAAAAAGAAATAGGTACAATTCCTTTAGATCCTGTAAGCAAGTCTAATGGGATTGGCAAAACACTGTTTATTGTTGTTATCATAATAATTATATTTGGAGCTGGCAGTTATGTATTTTATTACTATAAGGATTATTTGATCAAGCCTAAAAAAATTCCAAATGTTTTGGATTCTATATCTAAGTATGTGCAGGTTTTTAGAACACCAGAAGAAAAAAGGAAAATAGGGAAAATTGTAAAAAAAAGAAGAAAAGCAAAGAAAGAGAAGAGAGAGAAACTTTTTGAAACTTTTTATAAAAAGAAGAAAACAAAAAAAGATTAATTTAATTTGTTTTGTCTTTCAAACTTTAGTAGCAGAGAATTATAAGCACTTACTTTTGTCTGCTACTAAAAAATCAAAACGTTTATATATAACTTATTTCATAAGAATATTATATAATAAAGAGGTGCTATAATGAATAAGAAATCCCAAGGACTTTCTATTAATGTCATTATAATAGTTGCTATAGCACTTATTGTCTTGGTTGTTTTGATTGCGGTGTTTACTGG
>CAZYSP010000019.1:0-10649 GCA_964650285.1 uncultured Methanosarcinales archaeon
CGGCTTCTGGTTTTTTTCCTGCAAGAGCAGCATCAAAGCTAAAGCCTGTGGATGCTTTGCGTTATGAATAACGCAAAGCTACGAATGTCAATGAGTATGCATTACGATACGAATAAAATGGGTATCGCTAATGTCAAGGAACGAAGTGACGGACTTTGCGTTATGAATAAGATAGGTATCTCTGGTTCTTAATAAAAACGTTTTTAAATTGGTTATAGTTATCTTATACTAAAGGAGCGGAAATGGAATTAATAATTAATGGAGAAAAGAGAGAATTAGAATGTAACAATATTGTAGATTTATTAGACTCTTTAAAATTAAATAATGATACTGTGGCTGTGGAATTGAATAAAAACGTTGTTCATAGAGAAAAATTTGATAATACAAAATTAAAAAATAATGATATTTTGGAGATAGTTAAGGTTGTTGGTGGTGGTTAATATATGAATGATGATAAATTAAAAATTGGTAAATTTGAGTTTAATTCAAGATTATTTATAGGCACTGGAAAGTATGAGAATTTTGAAATAATGAAAAAGGCTCATGAAGCTAGTGGAGCAGAAGTTGTTACTGTTGCAATAAGAAGAGTTGATTTAAGGGATAAGAGCAAAGAAAGCATGTTGAGTCATATTGATACAAACAAGATTACAATATTGCCTAATACTGCTGGATGTTTTACTGCAGAGGAAGCTATCAGGACAGCAAGGCTTGCACGCGAGGTTGGACTGCCAAACTGGATTAAGCTGGAAGTTATTGGTGATAAAAAAACACTGATGCCGGACAATGAAGAGACATTAAAGACCACAAAAGTTCTGGTTGAGGAGGGATTTACAGTTCTTGCCTATACAAATGATGATATTGTTTATGCAAAGAGGTTTGAGGAAGCTGGTGCTGGTGCTGTCATGCCCCTTGGAGCTCCAATCGGTTCTGGACAAGGGATATTAAATCCAAACAATATAAAAATTATTTTGGAAAATGCCCGCGTGCCAATAATTGTAGATGCTGGTGTTGGAACTGCTTCTGATTCAACTATTGCTATGGAACTTGGTGCAGACGGGGTTTTATTAAATACTGGAGTCGCTCTGGCCAAAGACCCAGTTAAGATGGCTAGAGCCATGAAGCTTGCTGTTGAAAGTGGAAGAGATGCTTTTCTGGCTGGAAGGATTCCTAAGAAATTATATGCTTCTGCATCCAGCCCAACAGAAGGAGTTGTTAGATAAATGGACAAGCTTATTATTGCTGGCAGGATATTTGGAAGTTTTGGAATTGTCCTTTTTGCAAGTGCTTTAGTTGCATACAGATTTACTGAAATAATATGGTGGTATTGGATATTAATAGGTTTTGTTTTAATTGTTGCTGGAATATACTATCAGGAAAGTTCTAAGAGAGAATAAAATAAGGATATATAAAAATGGTAAATGAATTATTGTGGATATTGCTTTTGATTTTTTTGATTGTGTTTTTATTTTGAATTGCATATTATTTTGGATAAGTAAGTCCATTAATAAATTTGTTGGAAAATTAAATTCCAATACTTACCAATAATATTAAAAATAATAAAATATTTCTTTTTAGTATGGAAAATTTTGATAATAAGCTGTATGTAATAACAGAAAGTGCTATTTCTAAAGGCAGGAGTAATGAGGAAGTTGTCAGGGAAGCTATAAAAGGCGGTGCAGAGATAATACAGTTAAGGGAAAAAGAATGGGATAAAGAGCAGATTAAAGAGGAAGCAGTGAAGCTGTTAAAAATTTGTAAAGAGAATAATGTTCTTTTTATTGTGAATGATTATATTGATGTTGCTATGGAAATTGGAGCTGATGGTGTTCATTTAGGACAAAGTGATATTTCATGTATGTCCATAGAAGAAGCAAGAGAAATTTGTAAGGATAAGCTGATTATTGGCTTGTCTACGCATAGTGTTGAGCAGGCTGTAGATGCTGACCAAGAGGATGTTGATTACATTACAATAGGGCCAATATACAAAACAAGGACAAAAGATTTTACAGTAGGTGTTGAGATTATAAAGCCAGTATTGGATAATGTTCATAAACCAGTAATTGTAATAGGCGGAATAAATAAAAATAATATTAATGAGGTTTTAGGGCAAGGAGTTAGAAGTGTTGCAGTTATAAGTGCTGTTGTGGCTGCTGAGGATGTGAGGAAAGCTGCTTCTGAGTTGGTTGAGAAGATTAAGAAGGTTTAATTTTTATTATTAAATCTATCAATGTTGAAATCTTTTATTTCCGGGAGAATATTACCATTTACAATCAGCTCTGTTATTGCTTTTGCTGTTATTGGTGCTAAAAGAATTCCATTTCTATGGTGGGCTGTTGCCAGGATTAGGTTTTCAATATTTGTTTTTCCTATGATTGGCAGTTGATCTTCTGCTAGAGGTCTGAAGCCTGACCATTTTTCTATTATTTTCAAGTCTTTTAGTTTTGGGATTATATTGAAGCAGTTTTTTAGTATGGAGTTTATGCCTTCTTCAGTATTTCTTTTTTCAAAACCAATATCTTCAACAGTTGAGCCTAAAATTATTGTATTGTCTTTTCTTGGAACTATGTAGCCACCTTTTCCAAGCACACTTGCAAAAATTACTTTTTTTAGAATCTCTTTATTGGCTTGTAAAGAAACTATTTGGCCACGAATTGGTTTGACTTTAAAATTTGGGATTAGTTCCTGGGATATTAATGATGACCATGATCCAGCAGCATTAACAACAATATCTGCATTTAAAGTTCCATTATTTGTTTTTACACCATTAATTTTATTATTTTTAATCAAGTAATCCTTAACTTCGCAATTTTCAATTATTTTTACATTGTTTTTTTTATTGGATATAATTAAGGCTTCCATTAACTTTCTATTATTAACCTGCCCATCATTTTTAGTATACAATCCGGAAACTATATTTTCAGACAGTTTTGACTCAATTTTTCTTAATTCGCGGCCATTTAAGAATTCAATTTCGAAGCCATGCTTTTTCTGCCATTTGTAGTTTTGTTTAAAATGTAGCTCGTGCCCTTCATTCAATGCAGGCCTTATCATTCCGCATTTTTGTAATTCAACATTAATTCCAGAAGCATTTTCAATATCTTTGCAAAAGTCTGCATACATATCTCTGCTTTTGATGCAGAAATCCATGAATTTTTCATAAAAATCAAATTCTGATTGTGCTGCAAGCATCCCGGCTGATGCGTATGATGCCTCTTCTCCTGCTTTGCTTTTTTCTAATACTATAATATCAAAATTATTTTTTTTCAGATAGTAGGAAATGCTCAGACCTATTATTCCTGCACCAATGATTATGGCCTTTTTCATAATTGAAGGTGTTATGCCAATATTTTTAAATGTTAACCTTTCAGCAAAAGACTCTAATTTTTATATGAGATTTTAGTAAGATATTTATATATGGGAAAAAACCAATAGATATGTGGTGGTATAGAAATGAAAAAATGTTTAGTGTTATTGGTGGTTTTGGCTTTAGCAGTGTTGTTGGTTTTTGGCTGCACAAAATCAAACCCCTATCCAACAGGATATGCAACTGGTCAGCAAGGCCAGCAGCAGCAACCTTATGTAGGTGGAGGCTGCGGAGTAGCTCCTGTTTCTGACCTTGGAGAGCCTTTGCAAATTGAGCCAAGCGTAGCTGCATGATAAAATGGCTTTGAGCAAGGAAGAGGTTGGAAATATCAGGCATGAAACTCAGAAAACAGAATCCAACATAGAAAGAAACACAATAAAAAAACCAAAAAATAAGAAAAAAATACTTCTTGTTTCTATTGTTTCAGTTGTTTTTGTTTTGATTGTGGGAGGTATTGGTTTTAGTTATATAAATTCATTAAAGCCAACTCCTTTGGATGATTTTGCACAATGCTTAACTGATAAAGGGGCTGTTATGTATGGTGCAAGTTGGTGCAAATATACTGATGCCCAAAAAGCAATGTTTGGAAACTCTATAAGGCTTATCGATTACAGAGATTTTACTGAAAATCCAGAAGTTAAAATAACACCTACATGGTTTGTTGATAAGCAGAAATATGAAAATGTGCAGTCTTTTGATAGGTTAGCTGCTGTTACTGGGTGTGTTATTTCTTAGCATTGATAAGTTTTTTAAAACAATAAATAATACTTATTCTTGTGCCACGGTCGCATAATCTGGCATTGCGAGGAGCTCGAACCTCCTTGGTCGCAAGACTGTGCAGGTTCAAATCCTGCCCGTGGCGTTAAGATTTATAAACAGATATTCATTATATAGCACTATGGAAACCAAAATACTAAATATTTTGTTTATAGTTTTAATTATAATTATCTTTATTTTGTTGATGACTAGGATATTGATTGGTGCTTTTGAGAAAGAAGAAAGTGATGTAGGTGGATTAAAAGATATTACTGGAGCTATGGAAAGCTTTGAAGTTTCTCATGATGAAACTGATTTCTATTATCCGACAAAGAAAAACACAGAGAGATATGATGATAGATTATTTGAATATTTAGAGCATATACAAGAACAAAGAGATAAGACTTTTATGAAAGGCAGAGTATTTCTAAGGGAAAAATAGTGCCGCTGACGAGATTTGAACTCGAGACCTCTAGATAACCCGGTTTGAGGTATATCATCAGCTAAAAAGCTTCATAACTCAAATATATGAGTGTCGCTAAAAATCTAATTCTAGCGCTCTAACCAGGCTGAGCTACAGCGGCATTAATCTAAAGAAAAATATAGTGTTTTAAAAAGATTGCTGTTAAACTCTTTAAGTATTATAGTAACATATAAATATAATAAAATTAATG
The DNA here is from genome assembly GCA_964650285.1 of uncultured Methanosarcinales archaeon. GTDB lineage: Archaea > Nanobdellota > Nanobdellia > Woesearchaeales > GW2011-AR4 > JACPJP01. Next base: position 4,795 of record CAZYSP010000019.1, read on the forward strand.
AATAATTATGATAATAATAGGATGTTCTAATGGGACGCATTTAGCACAAAAAGTAGCCAGAAGGCTGAAAGCTTCTTATTCTTTGTTGCTGGTAAAGAAATTTCCTGATGGCGAGATTAAGGTAAGGTTTATGAGCAATATCAGGGGCAAAGAGGTTATTTTGGTTCAGTCTTTTTACGGGGCTATAAACGATTGTGTTGTAGAAGCAATATTTGCTGCGGATACTGCCCGCGATTTAGGGGCTAAAAAAGTTCTTCTTATTGCACCTTATTTTCCTTATTTAAGGCAGGATAAAAGGTTTAAGGCAGGTGACTGTGTAAGCATTGAGGTAATGGGCAGGCTTATGAGCAGGTATTTTGATAAGGTGTTTATTATTGATCCACACCTGCATAGAGAAGCAAAACTTTCTGATTTATTTTCTATCAAAGCAGAAAAATTAACTGCTAATCCTTTTATTGCTGATTACATACAAAAAAATATCAAGAAGCCTTTGATTGTAGGTCCTGACTGGGAAAGCTACAAATGGGCAAGAAAAGTTGCTGAAAAAATAAAATGTGAGTATGTTATTCTGCAAAAGAAAAGATACACTGGAAGAAAAGTTAAGGTTACATTGAATAAGAATGTCAATGTTAATAATAAAAATATTGTTTTTGTTGATGACATAATAAGTACAGGAAATACAATATTGGAATCTGTAAAAAACCTTAGAAAATTAGGGGCAAAAAAATTCAATTGTGTAGCTGTGCATGGAATTTTAGTGGAAAATGCTCTGGAAAAATTGAGGAAGGCAAATATTAAGGTTGTTACTACAAATACAATACCGAATAAGGTTAGTAAGATTGATATTTCTGGGTTAATAGCTAGAGCATTGAAATAAAAATACAATAATTAAAAAACAACAATAACAAAAGAACAATAATTTAAAATACAATAAAAAAATTCCAATAATAAATTCAAAATTAATAACAAAAATATAATTAAAAATAATTTACAATAATTAAAGAACAATAATTTTTAAAAATAATACTTAAAAATCAATAAAAAATAATTATAATTAATATGCCTTAGCAAAATAAACCAGGAATTTTCCTTGTTTTCTGCAATGCACACATTTGCCTATTTTTTTTGGCTGCTCTAATGGGATTAACCTGGAAGTTGCACCTTGCGTTTTGTCTTTAATCAAGTCTTCACATCCTACATCCCCGCAGAAAAATGCCTTGACAAGCTTCCTGTTTTTTATTTTCTTTATAAAATCATTCCAGTCTTTTGCTTCTGTTATGTTGGAATCAAGGAATTTCTTTGCTTTTTGAAATAAATTGGCTTGTATGTTTTCCAAAGTGTCTTTTACTTTTTTATCTAATTGGGCAATTTTTATAAATTCTTTGTTGTTGTTATCTCTACTTACTAAAACTACCTGGTTTTTTGCAATATCCTTTGGCCCTATTTCTATCCTTAATGGAATTCCTTTTAGCTCCCATTCATTAAATTTCCATCCGGGTGTGTAACTGTCCCGGTCATCCAGGATTGCATCATAATTCTTCAGCTTATTTTTAATCTCATTGGCTTTTTTGATTACTTTATCCTTATTTTCGCTTTTATAGATTGGCACAATTACAATTTGTGTTGATGCAATATTTGGGGGCAGAATTAAACCCTTATCATCAGAATGCGTCATAACTAAAGCGCCTATTAACCTTGTGGAGAAACCCCAGGAGTTCTGCCATGGTACATATTCTTTTTCGTCCTTGCCCAAGTACCTGATGTTGAATGCTTTTGCAAAGTTCTGGCCTAAATTATGGGAAGTTCCCATCTGCAGGGCTTTTCCGTCAGGCATTAATGCTTCCAAGGAGTATGTTGTTTTGGCTCCAGCAAATTTTTCTTTCTCTGTTTTTTTTCCTGCTAAAACAGGAATGGCTAACAGGTCTTCAGATAATTTTTTGTATTCATTAAGGTATAATAAGGCTTCTTTGTTGCATTCTTCCTCTGTTTCATAAACACAATGGCCTTCCTGCCATAAAAACTCGCGGGTTCTTAGGAATAGTTTTGTCTGTTTAACTTCCCATCTCAAAATATTACACCATTGGTTTATTCGCAATGGCAAATCGCGCCAGCTTCGTACCCATTTTCCATAAGAATCGTACATTATTGTTTCTGAAGTAGGTCTTATAGCATATCTAACACCTTCTTCTTTTTCTGATATCCACGCTAACTCTGGTTCAAAACCCTGGGCATGCTCTGCTTCTTTTTTGAAAAAAGCTTCTGGGACAAGTAAGGGAAAATAAGCATTTTTTACTCCTAGATTTTTTATTTTTTCATCAAAATAGTCCTGAATGCATTCCCAGATTGCATAGCCTCTTGGCCTTATAACCATGAAGCCCTTAATTACAGAATGCTCTGCAAGTTCTGATTTAATAACTACTTCATTATACCATTCAGAAAAATCATCTTCTTTTTTTACTGATATTCCAAGCTTTTCTTCTTTTTTTGGCATAAGACAGATTCTTTTCTTAGTGTATTTAAAGTTTTTGGGGGTAAATCCACAATATTTTTAAAATAGCCCTGAACCACTGCTTTTATGAAAAAAATAATGGCATTTGGCTCTTTTGATGTGCTGCATAAGGGCCATGAGCATTATCTTAAGGAAGCGAAAAGTTATGGTGATTATTTAATTGTAGTTGTTGGCAGGGATGAGAATATTTTGAGGTTTAAGGGCAAAAAGCCAAAACATGATGATGAATATAGGTTAGAGCAAGTAAAGAAATTAAATTTTGTTGATAAAGCTGTTTTGGGGCATAAAGATAATGTTTTTGAGGTTTTAAATGAATTTAAGCCGGATGTTATATGTTTGGGTTATGACCAAAAAGTAGATGAGGAAAAGTTAAGGGAAGAGCTGAGGAAAAGAAATTTAAAAGCGGAAATTGTAAGGGCAAAACCGTACAAGGAGGATGTTTATAAGTCTTCAAAATTAGCCTAGTCTTTATTTCTAATCTTTTCTTCCTTATTAAGAATGCTTAGCTTATTTATTTTTATATGGCCACAATAATTGTCCTCAACAATTCTCTTAAAACTATCTATCTTTAATTTTTTGTCAAAAATCGGGCCGTCTAAAACTAGAGTGTCTGCATAACCACCTTCGAAACCAATGTGGAATTTGTAATTTGCTGAATCGCGCTTTAATTCATTAAAGTTTTCTTTTGTAAGCGTTCTTCCCAGCCAAGGCATTAAGCCGTCTGATGCAACTTGTGTTATCATGATTTCATAGCCTTTGTTAAGCATCTTCTCAATTATTAAATCGTGTTCTTCTCCTGCATGAGATGCAAAGACCTCTATACTTAACGGCCTTAAAGCATTTTGTATGCTTTTTAGTTGTGTTTCCTGTAAGCCGGTACCACCCAAAACAACTGCATTAACTGGTGTTGTTTTTTGCTTTTTTTCAACAATTTTTCTAACAATTTGAGCTTCTTTTTCTGGATCCGCAACAGTACATTTTTTTAGTATATGATGTATTTTAAGTATCTTTGCTAATTCTGTTGTATGCTCAACAGTCGCATAATGGAATAAATAACAATCAGTTCTAGTTGGTTTTATTGAAATTAAATATTTAATGTCCCATCCTTTTTCTAGAGCATAGTCTATTGCAGAAGTGCTGTCTTTGCCTCCTGAATACATAATTGCGACTTTCATTTTATTATGGTATGTGCCAATTATTTATAAATCTTATGTTAAGCTATTTTTGGTCATTCTAAATTAAATTTCCACATTTATACGTTTCAAATCACTTTTTAATTTCTGAATATTTTTATACTGAATGGATTTTATTCCAAAAAATTTTACAGTCTTAACAAACCTATGGATATCGTCAATGTATAATATATGGCTTGGAAATGTTTTTGCTTTTTTTAATGCAGATAAATAAATTAAAGGGTTTGGTTTTCTATGACCTATTTTATAAGATAAAATAAAATCATCAAAAATGTCTAAAACCTTGTATTTTTCCTTGCAATATGTAAAATGAATTTCATCTGTGTTTGACAACAAAATGAGTTTGTAATTTTTCTTAAGTTTGTAAAGAAGTGCTTCCATATCCTTGTTAGGTCTAAAGCAGGAAGACCATATCTTTTTGAATTGGTTAAAGTTTAATTTTAGGTTTAGATTATTTTTAAAAATCATAAAAAGCTTAGTTGCACTTATTTTTCCCTTATCAAAACCTTTATGAGCTATTGAATTAAGGAAGAAATGGTATATATATTCTTCACTCTTATCGCTAAATTTTGCCAGGCCTTGTGCAATTTTTTTATGGTTGACAAAGACTATTACATTGCCTAAATCACACAATATGGTTTTTATCATAAGGTTCAGTTTTTGTCTTATATTTAAAAAGGTTTTTAAATAAGATAATATTGGCAGATATTGATAATTAGTTTACAATGAAGTACAATGATATAAAAACCCAATAGAATATTCCCATTAAATTAAATTAATAATAAAACAACCATTAATAATTTTTCATTAAATAAATAAACAATTAAAAAAATAATATCAATGAATAAAAAATAATAATCAATAGAAATATAATTAAAAATGCAGAATAAAAATATAAAACAAGTTTATGATGTATTAGTTGCTGGAATAAGGGATTATTTTGATAAACATAAGTGCAAAAAAGCAGTTATTGGGTTGAGTGGTGGAATAGATTCTTCTGTAAGTGCAAAGCTTGTTGCAGATGCAATTGGAAAAGAAAATGTTAGAGCATTAATTATGCCGCTGAAAGGATTGAGCTCTGAAGAAAATATTCAGGATGCTGTTGAATTCTGCACATTAAATGGCATAGATTATTCCTTAGTGTATGTTAATGATTTTATTAAAGCATTTGAGAAATTAGAATGGGAGCAGAATAAGATTGCGGAAATGAATACTGCTTCAAGGATAAGGGCTGTTATACTGTATAATTATGCCAATACTCATAATTCCTTGGTCATTGGAACCTCTAATAAGACAGAGATATTGCTTGGTTATTTTACAAAATATGGTGATGGTGCTGTTGACATTGAAGTTATTGGGGATTTGCTCAAGACAGAAGAAAAAGAGCTTGCAAAGTTTTTAGGGATACCTGAGAAAATAATAAATAAAACACCAACAGCAGAGCTTTATCACGGGCAGACTGATGAAAAAGAGCTTGGAGCTTCGTATGATGTTATTGATAAAATATTGAAACTATATGTTGATGGAAATTCTATGCTAAATATTATTGAGAAGGGTTTTGAAAAGGAAAAAGTTGAGAATATTTTTTCCAGAATCGAAAAGAATAAGCATAAATTAGAGATGCCCGTGGTTTTAAAGAGGTAATAATGAAAAGAGGTTTATTCATTGGAAGGTTCCAGCCATTTCATCTTGGGCATTTGCAGGACATAAAGAATGCTTTGAAAGAGGTTGATGAGCTTGTTATAGGGGTTGGAAGCAGCAATGAAGAGCGCACAAAAGAAAATCCTTTTACTGTTGAGGAAAGGATAGAGATGATTGATTTAGTGCTGCCGGCTAATGATATAAGTGCGTATACTGTTTTTCCAATACCTGATTTTCATGATGATAGGAAATGGGTTGAGCATGTTGAAACTTTAGTTCCTAAATTTGATGTTGTGTATACTGGCAATAAATGGACAGAAAGGTGTTTTAAAAGAAAATATAAAATAAAAAGGGTCAATATTCTGAAAGGCGTCAGTGCAACAATAATAAGAAACAAGATTCTCAAGAATAAAGACTGGCAGAAATTGGTTCCAAAAGAAGTTGTTGAGTTTATTTCTAAGATTAAGGGTGTAGCAAGAGTTAAGAGGATTTGGAAGTGAGCCCTGAAATGA
>CAZYSP010000020.1:0-9557 GCA_964650285.1 uncultured Methanosarcinales archaeon
CCAAACATCCTTAAATAATCTTCTCCTTCTGCCTCTTCTCCCTGCCTTACTTTATCTATAGCTTTTAAGAAGTCCTTTCTTGTTACATTTGTTCTGTTATCCCTGATTGCAAAATACCCCGCTTCTGTGCAGACTGCCTTTATTTCAGCTCCGTTCAAATTTTCCATAATAGCAGCCAAATTACGTAAATCAACATCTTTACTTAAATCCATACTCTTTGAGTGAATCTTCAATATTTCCAGCCTAGCCTCATTTTTAGGTATTGGTATGTGTATGAGCCTGTCCAATCTTCCAGGTCTTACAACCGCTGGATCAAGTATGTCCTTTCTGTTTGTGGCACCTACAATCTTAACATTATCCAGAGGTTTAAAACCATCTATCTCTGCCAGCAGCTGCATAAAAGTCCTGTTTACTTCCCTTTCTCCACTGGTTCCTATCTCAACCCTTTTAGCAGCTAATGCGTCCAACTCATCTATAAAAACTATAGACGGGGATTTTTTCCTTGCCAGCTCAAAAATTTCTTTTACCATCTTTGCACCTTCTCCAATAAATTTCTGGACTAATTCAGAACCAACAACTTCTATAAAGGTGGAGTTTGTAGCTGAAGCAACGGCCTTTGCTAATAAAGTCTTTCCAGTACCAGGATCACCATAAAGCAGAATACCTTTAGGAGGAGTAATACCTACTTTTTTAAATAGCTCTGGCTTTTTTAATGGAAGCTCAACCACTTCTTTTATTTCCTGAGCCTGCACATCCAGCCCACCTATATCTTTCCAAGAAACTTTCGGCTTTTCCACTATAACAAAACTCTCTATATCAAACACTTTTGTTATAGTTACCTTTTTGATTATTGCGAGGTTTTTCTGGTCCACCAAAACAACGTCTCCAGACACAATCTTATCACATTCTTCTAAAACATTAACATAAAACTGGTTTCCATTAGGCAACCTTATTATGGCATTTTTCCCAAAAACATTCCTGACTTCAGAAACCATGAGGGGAGGAACCCTGAACCTGTCAAGCTCTTCTTTTAACTTACTTACACTTTCCTTAAGAATTTTGTTTTCTTCATTAATCTGGCTAGTATCTGTACTATGATTATAAATTACACTGTCCATAATATTCTTCTCCTTTGTGGTCATTTTATGTCTTAGAGTAGGCTTTAGTATTTAAATAACTTTTGAAACTAAATTATTAACTTCCCATTACCCATAATCTTCTTCTTATCTACAAATATCGTCGGGTTCTTAATAATACCATCAAGATGCAGCTGCACACTTACTTTTCCGCCAAAACCAGTGTTATTTCCTAAAGCAATATGGCATGTACCCTTAACTTTTTCATCTTCTAAAACATTACCCGTAATTTTGGCCTTTTCATTTGTCCCAATACCCAATTCTGCAATATTCCTTCCTTCTTTGCCGACAGAATCCAACAAACCCTCCATTTTTTTAGCATTGACCCCTTTTAAATTTACAGCATAACCCCTTTTAACATAAATTTTCAACGGATTTTTCAATTTGCCAATACCAGCAAATGAAGCATCTGCAACAAAAACACCATTAGCGCTTTTTTCAACAGGAGCAACAAAAATTTCGCCAGTAGGCAAATTTCCGTAAGAGCCCTTTTTATCATAAATCCCAGATTCTCTCCCATAAGCTTTCCTTCCATTAATACTAAAACCGATATCAGTTCCAAGTTTTGTTTTTATTCTAACCTTGTTTCCATTATCAATTATATCAGCAAGTTTACTATCAATTTTTTTTAATTTCCTATAATCTATATTCAGTGCACGATTAACAGTGCTTTTAGTAATTCCAGGCATAGTGACTATTCTTGCTCCATTTTTACAGGCCTTTTTCCTTGCTTTTGTGTGGCTTAACGATTTTGTCGTTATAAGAAGTTCAGCATCATACTTTAGCATCTCTTTCGCTGTTTTTTTGGGTGGTTCGGTACCATTAACTTTCGGGATAGGAATCTTAATTAGTTTAGCACTATTTGTAATCTTTTTCGCTTCTCTAAAAAACATATTACCCAGATTATATAGTTTAGAATCAGTAATCACCAGAAATTTTTCATTTTTCTTCAAACCCAAACATTTTTTCAGAACAATTTCAGCTGCTTTTGGCATTTCAAACAACAAATTCTCCTTTTTTAATTATCCAATGCTTCTTGCCTTTTTCATCAACCCCATAAATATTCATCTTCTGTCTTGGGCTGTTAATAACAATGTCTGTATGATATTCTGTTGCCCTATCAGGCTCAAAACCACTTCCTAAAGCAATATGCATCATCCTTGCTATCTTCTCGTTTACAATAAGATAATCACACAACTTTGCATTTGGATTTGTGTTTATTGCAAACTCATTTATCATGTTAAAGTTTTTCTTTTTCAGATCAATAATCTCCTGAGGCAAACTCTTGTATTTTTCCTGATTCATAATCATTTCCCAAGCTTCTTTCTTCTTTTCATTTACTTTATCTATTATTTTCTTTGGGCCTGTTAGCTTATACTCTTTGCCATCAGATTGGATAATCAACGGATCTTTATCTGATAACAAATAGCTCTGGTCAATGCTGATAACAACATCACCTGCTATAGTGCCCTTTACATATTCTGGAGTGACAAAAGTTTCCCCGCCAGGCAAATTAGCCATTGTCCCCGCCTTTATTCCAGTCATCTTCAGGTATTCAGAATTTATTTTTTCTCTTACATCAGTATCAGATGTTCTTACCCACCTACGAATTCCATCTTTTTTTACCAAGCCCACTTCAAAATCAGTCTTAAAACCATCAATCTTTTCACCAAAAACCTTTATAACTTTACACTTATCAGCAATCTCCTTTATCTTCCAGTTCCTGTCCCTCATCTTTTTCCAGTCGATATTACATGTCTCAATAAAAATGTCTATTGGCAGGGTCTCAGTAAAGCCAACCCTTGCTAATGGATTGCGGTCATCCAACGCTGTCTGTGGGTAAAAATCAAGCTTGTAAATAATCTGGCCTGGGCTTTGCCATCTGGTCTTCTTGTTTGGAGAAGGGTAACCAATAACCTCGCCAAAATTATGCTTCCCAGGATAACCCTTCCCTGATATGAAGAACGAGGCGTCAATCACGCTAATCCTCTTTAAATTCAGCAGCTTTGATACCTTTTTATATTTTTTAAACACATCTTCCTCAACTTCCTTGCATAACTCGCACCCTATTAAAACTGCCTTTAAGTCTGAAATTCCCTCACTCTTTTCAAGCATAGATCTTCTTTGAGTTGAAGCCACCATGGAAACTCCGGTCTTGTCTTTACACTTTAACATCATATGCCACGCTATTGCATAGGAATCCAGATAATCTTCTAATGGGTGACCAAGCATTTCGTCTTTTTGTATCAAAACAAATCCAATAGAGACTCTCTCATTCTTTTTTAGATTATAAACATCCCTCCATATTTTTTCACATGTTTCATCAAGCTCCTTGCTCTTGTACTCCCGGAACCAATTATCTTTGAATGGCAGCGTATAATCACCCTCAAAACCAAATCCTTTGGCTTCTAGAGTATAATCCGGCCTTTCAAATAAACCCACAAATTTCCCTTTTGCTCTTTTTTCTATCTCTTCCACAAAACCCATTAATGCCTCGGTTTTTTCATCAAATTTCCCAGCTTTGTTTTGCTTGAAAACCTTCCATACATCGTATAATACATCCAAGGTTTTTGACTTTTTGTCCATTCCAATAACATGCATATCGGCATTTAACTCGTGTATGGCCCTGGACAAAGGGGCAATAGAGAAAAAAGCCTTTTTGTTTTTTATATCAAAGACAACTAAAAAAGATTTAGCTTTAACATTTCCTAAAATCTTTTTGTATTCCTTTACAGAAGAATCAAACTTTTTTTCGTCGTATTTCATAAAAAAATGTATTTTTAAATAATTAATAAATCTTTCGTCACTTTAGTCAAAACATATGCTTTTTTCTTCATTAAAACCACATCCTCAATTCTTATCCCAAATTTCTTCGGTATGTAAATTCCAGGCTCTATTGTAAAAGCCATATTTTCCATAATTCTATCTTTAGACTTCGATGTCAAATTAGGCAGTTCATGAATTTCTACACCAATACCATGCCCAAGGCCATGAACAAAATATTTGGCTTTTTTACCAAAATCTCTTACACAATCTTCATATACCTTACCACACTTGTCATTAATTCCAATTTTATTAATAATATTATTCTGTATATCTAGTAGGAAATTATAAATTTCTTTTTCTTTTTTGCCAGGTTTGCCCAAATAGACCGTCCTTGTTATATCAGAGCAATAACCTTTATACTTAACCCCAAAATCTATTACACAAAACCCCTTTCTTAATTTTACATTTTTAGGCTCATGATGCGGAATACTCCCATTGCTTCCAGAGGCAACAACAGGCTCAAAAGCCATACCCAATCCAAGCTTTTTTGCTTCATACTCAAGAAAAGCAGCTACATCAGATTCAGTTTTAAAATCATTGAAGTTTCTTATTGCTTTCTGCAGGATTTTACCAGCATAATTACAGGATTTTTTTAATATAACAGTCTCTTTATTAGTTTTAACCTGCCTTAACTTTAAGCAATCTAAAGAAATATCTTTCGTCTTAATACCCTTAAACCGCGTTTTAAAATATTTATATGAATTTAAAGTAAAATTATTGTTGTCTATTGCTATTTTTTTAGACTTAATCTTATTTTTCTTGATTACAGCATATATAGAGTCAAAAAACTTTTTTTTGTCCATAGTATAAACCTTTTTTATCATTGACTGCTTAGCTCTTTGAACCTCCATCTTCGGAGCGATAATAAACCCTTTTTGTTTTCTTGGGATTACCAAAGCACCCAGTCCGCTATAACCGGAAAAATAAAACATATTTGGATCTGCCATTGTAGAATTAAGATTGCAAAATAGCGCAAAATCCAGCTTTTTCCTTTCCAAAATGTTTTTTAGCTCTCGTATTCTCATAAAAAAGAAAAAACATTTAAAATGATTTAAATCTTTTCATTAAAGATGAAAAAATACAAACTAAAAAATAGAATAACAATACTTTTTGAGAAAAACCGTTCCAAATCAGTAGCAGTTGAAGTAATGGTTAAGGTCGGTTCTAACGATGAAAACATCGAAATCAATGGCATCTCCCATTTTCTTGAGCACATGCTTTTTGAAGGAACCAAAAAAAGAAAAGATTCTAGAGAAATTGCAAATGAGATTGAAAAATATGGTGCCGAATTCAATGCTTACACATCTAATGACCGGACAGCTTTCTTCATCAAAATCATAAATATGAGATTTGATAAAGCTCTGGACATACTTTCAGATATGATTATAAATCCCCTTTTCAGCAAAAAAACAATTGAAAAAGAGAAACAGGTAATCTTAAAAGAAATAAATATGGTCACTGACGACCCAAGGCAGCACCAATGGATGCTCTTTCAAAAAAATTTGTTTGAAAAACACCCTGCAAGAAACCCAACTTATGGGGCTGTAGCCGCTGTTAAAAACCTTAACCGGAAGAAAATAAATGATTACTACAACAAATACTACATCCCAAATAATATGATTATTTCTGTTGTAGGTAATATCGATAATGTAAAACAAAAAATAGAGAAATATTTCAGCAGTTTAAAGCCAAAAAAATCAGTTTTAAGAAAAAAGGTAAAAGAGCCATTACAAACAAAAATAAAGAAGTTTGTTGAGAAAAGAAAAACAAGCAATTCCTATATGGTCTTAGGTTACAAATCAATTCCAAGAACACATAAAGACAGCTATGTATTTGATGTTATAGCCGCTGTTCTAGGACGCGGTCAATCTGGATGGATATTCAATGAAATAAGAAATAAGCGCGGCCTGGCATACTATCTTGGTGTTCAAAACGAGAATGAAAGCGATTACGGATTTTTTGCTGTTTTTGCTGGTTTGGACAAGAAGAATATAGGAACAACAAAAAAAATAATACTGCAGCAGTTCAAAAAGCTTAACAATATAAATAAAACAGAACTTAACGAAGCAAAAACATTTATTGAAGGCCATCATGCCTTAAATATAGAAGATAATTTCCATGCAGCAGATAATCTGGCTTTCTGGGAAACAATAAACAGTGTATCATTAGCAGATAACTATGTTAAAAACATAAAAAAAGTAAAAATTAATGATGTCAAAAGAGTAGCAAGAAAATACCTGAATAATAAATATACCCTTGTCATTATAGAACAGAAATAGTTATCTGGTTACCTTAAATTTTTTAATTTCCTCTGATAATTTTTGAGCAGTTTTGTTCTTTTCTAACTTTTCCCTTACAGGAGTTATTAATTTACTAAGATACTCAGCTACACTTTGTTTCAAGTCCATTGGATGTAGTTTTTTTTGTGAAAATTCTTTTTCTAACTCTCCATAAGAACTAAACTCCAGGTTCCCACCAAACTTTTCAGGCCTCTCTATTTTCATCGTTTTAAATTTTTCAAAAATAATGTATTTGCAGTACTCTAAAATAGGATTATTTTCCACAATACCTTCTGGACAATAAGCCTTTGCAACTTTTCTTTTTGTCTCGTTTTTAGTATCCGTCATAAATATCGCGCTGTCAGGATTACTTTTTGACATCTTCATCTCAATGGCCCTTTCCACCACATTTTCAGTTTTTGGTGGCTGACCTAGCCCCATCAACATATGATGACTTATAACAACAGGCTTCCAAAACCCGAGTTTTGGTCCAATCTCTCTTGCCAATACATTAACTTTCCTTTGGTCCATACCAAGCTGGGTGATATCAGCATTAAGGTAGAAAATATCTGCGCATTGCATACACGGATAAAATACTTGAGAAGCTTGCAATGAATCATTTTCATTCCTTCCCATGATTTGTGAGCACCTAACAATTCTTTTTATAGTATTATTCCTAGCAACCTGCATAACTATTTTTAAATATTCTTGATCTTTCATCAATTCATTAGCCCAAACAAATTCAACGTTTTTTATGTCCATATCGCAGGCTTTCCACACTTCTATTAAGTATTTACCAACTTTTTGTATATGTTCTAAATTACCATCCATCTTGTTATTGGCCCAGGCATGCCAGTCTGCAACCAGCATCTTGAACTTGCAGCCTGCTTTGGTCATCTTATTGATGTTTATAGCTCTAAGCAGACCTTGCGCAATATGAATATTAGTCCCAGAAGGCTCAAAACCATCATAAGCAACAGGATTTCTCTTTGTTTCAAATAACTTCTTCAGTTCTTCTTCTGTTACTATTTCTTCTCCTACCTGTTTTATTAGCTCTAATCGTTGTTTAATATTCATGATATTGCTTGATTTGTTGATTAATATTTAAATATTTACTATAAATTGTTTCTTGCACTGGACATTCACACATAAACTATTTAAACCAATAATTATACTATTCTCGTATGAAAATTTCTGTATCTATGTTAAGTAGTTATCTTTACTGCTCTAGAAAGCTATTTCTCCAAAAAGTCCTGGCTGTGGAAGAGCCTCCAAAAGAAAGTCTTGTTTTAGGCTCTTTAAGGCACGAAATTTATGATTTTATTAATCAAAGTGAGGAAAAGATAGTTTCATCAATAAAAGAAAAAATACAATATTCAGAATTAATATCTTTATACAAAAACTTCTATTCAAGAGCATTAAGGGAAAGAATAATCAAAAACAAGTCAAAAATAAAAGAAGTAAATCTAGACATGGTTGATGTTTTCAAAAGAACATGGCATTTAATCCTAAATGAGGCAGAGATAAGAGCCAAAAACATTTTTGACTTTATACAAAAATACGATATTTATGGCTACGAATTGTGGGAAAAATTAACTCCAAAAATTATTTCCGAGCAAAGAGTAGAATCCAATGAGTTGCAATTAAGAGGGATAATAGACAGAATAGAAGTATATGAGAAAAGTTATACTCCTGTTGAGCTTAAAACAGGAAAAATACCAAAAGATGGCGTGTGGCCAGGGCATAGAATCCAGATTATAGCTTACGCAATGCTGCTGGAGGAAAAATTCAAAACACAAGTTAAGGAAGGTTTTATTAATTACCTTGATGCAAAAGAAACAAGGCAAATAGCAATCAATCCTTTCATGAGAGAGGAAATCATAAATTTAATCAAAGATGTACAAGAATTATTAAAAGCTCAGCAGCCACCCAATTATTGTGAAAACAGGAATAAATGCACTAATTGTGGTTTAAAAGAAACCTGCTATAATGAGGCAGAAGTCAGTACTTTATTGTCAGAAATACAATAAATCTTAATCAAAAAGTTTATATATAACTTAAGTTATTTTAATTAACAATAATCACTCGCGGGGAATTATTATGGCAGAAGAAGACAAGAAAGTTTCAAAACAGCTTATAGGTAAAACAGTAGTGAGCAAAACCGGAAAAAGATTTGGTGAAGTGGGCGATTTGATATTTGAAACACGTTCTGGAGAGCTTATTCACTTAGTGCTGCACAATCCTACATCCTACACAGCAAAATTAGAGCTTGAAAAAGACAGTGAAGGCAAAATACTAATACCCTTTAGTGCTGTAATTGCTATGGGGGATTTCATGGTTATTGCAGAAGAAGACATAATCTAAATATTCTCGTAATTTCAATAATTATTTAAATTGTCATCCATTCTCAATTTCTTATGGATAGCGCTATTTGGACGGAAAAATACAGGCCAAAAGACTTCTCAGAAATAAAAGGTCAAAAGGAAATAGTAAGGAGAATAAAGGCATTTGTAGAGCTGCAAAACATACCACATATCCTATTTACGGGTCCTGCAGGTGTTGGAAAAACAACTTTAGCTCTGGTTATAGCAAAAAAGCTGTTCAAGGATTCATGGAACCAAAATTTTTTGGAACTAAATGCATCTGATGAACGTGGCATTGATATAATAAGAAACAAAGTAAAAGATTTTGCCAGAACAAAAGCCATAGGTGATGTGCCATTTAAGATAATATACCTGGATGAATGTGACGCTTTAACAAGAGAAGCCCAGCAAGCCTTACGTAGAACAATGGAGAATTACACCAAAACATGCCGCTTTATACTGTCTGCAAACTATTCCTCAAAAATTATTGACCCTATACAGAGCAGATGTGCAATGTTTAGGTTCAAGCCACTGGAAAAAAAGGAAATTTACGCTGTAATAGAAAAAATAGAGAAAGAAGAAAAGCTCAAAATTGATGAAAAGGCAAAGCAATCCTTGTTTGACATAAGCGGTGGTGATGTTAGAAAAGTAGAGAACATATTGCAAAGCTCTGCAGCAATAAGCAACAATATAACAGAAGAAGTTATATATTCAATGGCTTCAGTTGCAAAACCAAAAGAAGTAGATGAAGTCTTAAAACTCGCGTTGCAAAATAAATTTATCGATGCAAGAAACAAATTAATGGACATAATGCTCAACTATGGCCTTTCTGGTGCAGATATAATAAAGCAGATACAGAAGGAAATCCTGAACTTAGATATAGACAACGAAAAGAAGATGATATTGATGGAAAAATGCGGAGAAATAGAATTCAGAATGACAGAAGGCTCTGA
>CAZYSP010000021.1:0-8125 GCA_964650285.1 uncultured Methanosarcinales archaeon
GGAAAATCTGAAAAAATAAGGATATTTCCGACAATATCAAAAGATGATGGTGTGATAGCTAATTCTTTTTTCGTCAATTTTTTCCTTAACAGGTCTTTTAATCTATTTGGCATTTTAGAAATCTCCTAGTGATTTTTGCTGCTTTCCGTCTGTTTCTTTTTTGAGTTTTTCTAATGTTGGTTTTACACGCTGCTCTGAAAAATCGTGCTGATTAACAAGAAGCTCGTAAATTTCTTCAGTTCTTACATTTTCAAAATTTAAGTTATAGTTATCTGTAGTCGGCATTTTCTTAATTAAATAGTAAACTTCTGTCCATGAAAAATCAAAATTTTCATTCCATTTGACTTCCTTGAATAAAGAATCAAAATCTGTTTTGTATTGTTTAACGAGTTTTAATGCATTTTTTGGTCCGATGCCTTTAATACCTCCAGGATTATAATCTGTTCCGACAATCATTGCCAGCGCTATAAGCTGATTTTGATCTATTCCCAAATTGTTTAAGTTTTCTGATAAATCTATCAGTTCTGGTTTTATTGTATCGTATCCTATAGAGGATCCTTTTTTTCTCTTTCCAGATATTGATAAATTCCTTACTAATTTTGTTGCTCCGTGTATTAATGAATCAAAATCTTGAGATCCGACTGCAAATCCCTCGTTCTTTCCCACCATATATGCTGCCTGGGCTTCCCCTTCTGAAGGCGCCTGCACAATCGGAAGTCCTAACAAAGAAATGAGTTTTTTTGATTCTTCTACCATGTCCTTGCTTAATCGCGAGGTTCTGGAAGCATACTTCCTCATCTCTTCCTTATCTCCAATTTTCTTTGCTTCCAAGTATTTTTTCTCTGCCTCTGATTTTAAAGTACTTCTTTTTTCCTGTTCTTTCTGCTTGAGTTTAGGAGCTTTACCATCAAATACAAAGACTAATTTTAGGCCACGCTGCATTAGGTTAGATGTTCTTGTAAATAAACCAACTAGATGAGAAGTCACATTTCCTTTTGAATCCTTAAGGAGCATTCCATCTCTTCCCCTTATTGTGGTCAAAAATTGATATAGGATATTATACGTGTCTAAAACTATTGTTTTACCTTTTAAAAAATCTAAATCTATTTCTTTTGCTGTAGTGGCGTCTTTTAATGCTACTCCCATTTATATCTCCCTATAAACTATATTCTTAAAATCTGTATTCAGCTTTTCTTTTGCTTTTTTAGATATATTTCCCGTAGTCAAAAAGAGGAGTGGAAGAGTTTTTGACTGAGCCTGCACCAAAGCGGTACTAAGATCTGATTCATTAATCTTTTTCTTGTTTTTTGCTTTACAGAAGTATCTTACATTTCCTATTTGGGTCTGTAACTCAATGATAAAATCTATTTCTGTGTTTTTCTTTATTTCGTGAGTTTCTGTAATATTTATTTTTGTACTATTGAAAAAATTATTTATTTGTTTAAAAAACAAGGCTTTATCGATTGTTTTCTTTTCTTTTTTAGTTGTATCTTTTTTTAATTCTATTGACTCTTTCTTTGCTTCTTCTTTTGGCTTCTCAAATACTTTTTTTTGTATAACTTCTTTTTTGGAGAGTATATTTTTTATTGATGACTCTGCCTCTTTATTGTCCATTAAGTACCATTTCCAGAATATTTCTGTATTGTCACCATAATTGACCTGCAATGGCACTGCAAAATCTTTTAACTCCCTTAATGCTACTCTTATTGCTGGCTCCTGAGAAGAATCTCTCAAAATCTTATTTTGCAATAGGGTGTTGTATGCCTTTTTTTCCATTCCATTTAGGTTGTCTACAAAATTTTGAAGTTTGTTTTCCTGTCCTGCTGAGTAATATAGTGGAGAGCCACCTACTTTAAGGCTGGATATTTTTATCTGTTTAGCTGACAACAGTTCTGAAAGCCTTGCCGAGGTCATTAGTATACTATCGTTCACTTCCCTTGCTATTTGTGCTGGCAAAATCGGGCCTTTTTCTTTAACAATGACTAAGATTCTCTCGTTTGCTTCCATAAGAAAAAGAAAGAGCTTATTTATTATATATTTTTTGTGTTACGGCCGCATCCACCGGACCTCCCAATAGCTAACTGAATTCTCATCATCGACAACACCAATAAGTAAACGTTTCCTTGTTGAATGTGCAACCCGGTTTTTAGCTGCAAACTCATACCATGTTAATGTTGAACCCTCATAAACTGCATAGACAATCCATTTTGCGTGGTCTTCTCCTGGTTTTACACCACGGTCATATACTCTAAAATCAGCACCGAACTTTAATGCTGTTTTTATTATATACCCCCTGTTCCTTATATCCCTAAATACACAAAATCTTATCCAGAAATTCGTCTCCAGTTTTTTTGCTTTTTTTGAAAACTCATCAAAATTAATCTGTTTGTTTTTTGTTTTGTAAACTGCGATAGTATTTTTTTCCATAAGATACAGGGCTTCAATGAGAGATAATTGCAGTTTTCCATTATCGAGCAAAGCCCCATATCTACTTTGGTTATACAAATCTCTTGAGGCATCTGAAACTTCTGTTAGTACCTTATCTCCAACATGCTCTGATCTTATTTTTTGACTTTTTTCTTCTTTTTCTTTCTTTTCTGTTTTTTTCTTAGCTTTTGCCATTTTTAACTCTAAAGAGTTTTTTGCTTTACTTAAAAATGTTACTAAAATAAAAAGAATTATAAGAGGGTATTAATTACTGTATAGCAAGATGCAAATATTGTTTTTGGGCACTTCTTCAATGGTGCCCACTAAAGAAAGGAACCAGAGCGGGATTTTAATTAGCTATGGCTCTGAGGGAATTCTTATTGATTGTGGGGAAGGGATGCAGAGGCAGCTAAAAGTTGCAGGGGCGAAGCTGACAAGCATTACAAAAATTTTGATAAGTCATTGGCATGGAGACCATGTTTTAGGACTGCCTGGTCTGATACAGAGTATGAGTGCTACAGGTTATGAAAAAACATTAAGGATTTATGGCCCTGTTGGAACAAAGAAATTTATGGAAAATATGTTTGGTGTTTTTGTATTTGACAGAAGAATAGATTTAAAGGTTCATGAAGTTAAAAGTGGCAAGTTTTTTGTTGGTAGGGATATTATTTTAGAAGCTGAACCTTTAGACCATAATATTGAAACACTGGGATATAATATTATTGAAAGGGATAAAAGAAAAATAACTTTGAAATTTGTGAAAAAAATGGGCATTCCAGAAGGACCTTTATTGGGTAAATTGCAAGATGGTAAAAGTGTTGTGTGGAAAGGGAAGAAGGTTGATGTTGGAAAGGCCACACATATTGTGAAGGGGAAGAAGGTAACTGTTATAAGCGATACTGTTCCCTGCAAGGAAGCAGATATTTTAGCTAAAGATTCTGATTTATTGATATGTGAATCTACTTATGCCTCGAATTTAGAAAAAAAGGGAGAGGAGTATGGGCATATGACTGCCAAGCAGGCAGCAGAGATGGCTAACAGAAGCAACACAAAAAAGCTTGTATTAACTCATTTCAGCGCAAGATACAAAAATGCGCATGAACTTGAAGAGGATGCAAGAGATTATTTTGATAATGTTTTATGCGCAAAGGATTTTATGAAAATTAATTTATAAAAAATGTCCCGCAAAAGCAAAGGCATAAACGCAGAGAGAGATCTTTTACATAGATTTTGGGGTGTTGATTCGTGGTCTGCAGTAAGGGTTGCAGGTTCTGGGTCAATGAGGTATCCTTCTGCTGATATTTTGGCTTCAAACAAATTGAGGAAACTGGCAATTGAATGCAAAACGTGTATAGAAGAAAACAAATATTTACCTAAAGAAGACATTGAACAATTGAGGAAATTTGCTGATGTTTTTGGTGCTGAGCCGTGGATTGCAATAAGGTTTAAAGGTCATGACTGGTATTTTGTTTCTTTAGAGGATATGTCGGAAACAAAGAAAAGTGTTATTATCGATGTTGATACGGCTAAAAGCAAAGGTTTGTTATTTGAAGAAATGATTAAATAAAAAAATAAATTATTTATTTCCTTTTCTTCTTTAAAGTTTTTTCAATTCTAACTTCTTCTTTCATTACCTTACCAACAGCTCTTTCTATATGTAATTCTATCCTTGCTATTCTTCTTTCCATAAGAACAAGAACTCTTAATGAATAGACTATTGCACCCAAAGTACCTACAATTACAGCCAATGTAATTTCCTGAACACCTAAAGGCAATTCAACCACCTCTTTTTGTAAATGATTATTATTTTGTATTAAAATAGATGTATATAAAAACTTTTCGTATTATAATGTTTTTATGTGTTAATCAAGCGAATGTTAATAGCTGCTTCAAGAATTTTGTTGTGTGTTCGTTCTTGATCCATACACACAAATCATAATCCTGGTGTACTTCTTTTTTGCTAATAGGAAATATAAGTGTATTGTCTTCATCTACAACACACATTCTTAATCCTGTATCAGATAACTTTGTTGTTATTTTGGATTTGTCTTTTGCTTCGTTTATGATTTTAGAGTATTCTTCTGCTCCGGCTTCTACTGAAAATAATATATCTTTTTTTGCGTTCCCGAATAAAAAACTAAGATGTTTGTAAATGTTTTTTCTTCCTTTTAGAACAGCTACTATGTTGTCTGTATGGTTTGTGCTTTTTTCATATAGTTCCTGGAATATATTTATTAAATTGCTGAAGCTTGTGCTTTTAATCGTTGACAGGTGTTTTTCTGTTTTTTTCTCTACTTGGTTTTTGACCCTTTCCAGAACTTCTTTAGGAGGAACAGCAAGATATTTTATTGGCTTGCCTAGCTTCATAACAACAAATCCCTTTTTTTCCAGGCTTTCAAGAACATCATAGCTTCTGGAGCGTGGAACATCCGCTATATCTGATAGTTCGCCGGCTGTTGAAATGTTTCTGCTCAATAACGCAGCCCAAATTTTGGCTTCGTAAGTGTTTAAACCAAACAATCTTATCTTTTTTATTGTTTCTTGGTCTGTAGTCATATAGTGTGGTATTTATTGTGAGTATTTAAATCTTACTATGTTTATTACTATAAAATGATGAAAGCATTCCTAGTCCTTTGTTTCTTATGGAAAACGTTGGTTTTGTTTGTATGTTTAATTTATAGTCTGGTGTTTTTTATTTTAAAAATTATTATTATATTTTTTCTATATTGAAAATAATTATATAAATAATATAATTAAATAATTAATATTTATCATAAATATCATATACAATAGATGCTTTATTCTCCACAGGAAACGTAGCTGTAAGAGGCAAACAAAAGGTTTAAATAGGTATATTTCCTATGGAAAATGGTATGTTAAAAAAGAGTCTCGTGTCTTTTTTTGAAGAATTCTTGTATGAGGAGTCTTTATTCATTGATAGGGGCGCATTGCTGGCCTCTTACATGCCAGAGACTGTATATTATAGGGATTTAGAGATAAAGAAGATAGCAAGTATCTTGGCGCCCGCGTTAAAACAAGAAAAACCATCCAACCTTTTTATTTATGGAAACACGGGCACTGGCAAAACACTTACAATCAAACATATTGTAGATAATATGAATGAGGTTTCTAAAAACAAAAACATTCCATTAAAAATAATATATACTAACTGCAAATTAAAAAGGGTTGCAGATACAGAGTACAGGCTGATAGCACAACTGGCCAGTTTTTTCGGAAAATCGGTACCTTCCACAGGGTTGCCTACTGATGAAATATATAAAATATTCTATAACGCTGTTGAAAAAGAGAAGTGCGGTGTTTTGCTTGTTTTGGATGAAATAGACCAGCTAATCAAAAAAACAGGAGATAGTGTGCTTTATAACCTAACAAGAATAAATGAAGAATTAAAAAACTCTCAGATTACAATAATAGG
Organism: uncultured Methanosarcinales archaeon; assembly: GCA_964650285.1. Classification (GTDB taxonomy): domain Archaea; phylum Nanobdellota; class Nanobdellia; order Woesearchaeales; family GW2011-AR4; genus JACPJP01. The sequence continues at coordinate 5,861 of CAZYSP010000021.1, forward strand.
CATTTCAAATGATATAACTTTTATAGAAAACATAGATGCCAGGGCAAAATCATCCTTGTCAGAAGAAGACATGTTTTTCCCACCCTATAATGCACTAGAGATGCAGAAAATACTCAAAGAAAGGGCGTTAAAGGCGTTTAAGGAAAATGTAATTGAACAAGGAGTTATTGAAAAATGTGCCGCGTATGCAGCAAGAGAACACGGAGATGCAAGAAAAGCAATAGAGTTATTGAGGGTTTCAGGAGAGATAGCAGAAAGAGGCAAGAGCAAAACAATTTCAACAGAACATATTGATGAAGCAGAAGAAAAAATGGAAAGAGAAAAGATATTTGATATTATAAAGACCCAACCAAAACAATTTCAAGCAGTTTTATTTTCCATCTTATCTACAAAGAATAAAAATTTATCAATCTACACAGGAGAGATCTATGATCTATACAAAAAAGTGTGTTTTAAGATTGGGTTAAGGCCGCTGACCCAAAGGAGAGTTTCTGATATTATACGAGAATTTGAAGTAATTGGCATCATAAACACAAGAACAATATCAAAAGGGAGATACGGCAGGACAAGAGAGATAATCTTGTCTGTTCCACTATCAGTTCTTCCACTAACCAAAAAAATTCTTGAAGAGGAATTAGCATTGGTCTAAAAATGCAAACAATCGAAACAAAGAGAAAAAATATAGTGGAGGTGTTTCTAAAAAAAGGCCTGCTCGTTAACCACGATTTGTTAAAATATCTTGAGAACGAAAAAAATTTATCTGAGTTTTGCAGACTAATTGAAGGCGAAAGCTCTAAAGACATGGCGGTTCTTAGTGATAAAATAAAAGATCTTTTTGGGCGTGAACAAAATTTGCAGCTGGATTGGCCAGAACTGGAAAAGTTTAAAGCAACATCAGAAAAAAAAGGGAATGATGACAACAAGCACTTATTTGAACAAATTCTGGTTCATGATGCCCGGGATAAAACCGCAGAAAAAATAAAGCTAGACAATAGCGTAAAAATAGTTTTTTCTTATGATAAAATACCAAAAAAAAGAGAAGCAAACGACTTTATACAATATTTCAATAATAGGTATGAGGCGATAGAAAAAATTTTGAAACAAAGGCAAGAACTTCAGAATACAATGTCAATAAACAGGCTGATTAATAAAAGGGACAGAGAGCAAGTGTCTGTTATCGGAATGGTACAGGATAAGAAACAAACAAAAAACAACAATTACATCCTTACAGTAGAAGACAAAACAGGGTATATGAATGTGCTTGTAAACAAAAACAGGCCAGATTTGTTCAGGGCAGTGCAGGATATTGTGCTAGATGAGGTGATAGGTGTAGTCGGGGTGAATGGTAATAACATAATATTTGCAAACAAGTTACTATCCCCAGACATACCCCTTACCAAAGAAATAAAAAAAACAAAGGAAGAAACGTATGCTCTATTCTTATCAGATACACATATAGGATCTAAAAATTTTTTGGAAGATGATTTTAATAGATTTTTAAAGTGGACAAATTGCGAGCTAGGCAGCAAAACACAAAGAGAAATAGCATCAAAAGTTAAATATATATTTATTATTGGGGATTTAGTTGATGGTTGTGGTGTTTACCCCAACCAAGAGAAGGAACTTGAGATAAAAGACATAAAAGACCAATATAATGTATGTGCAGACTTTCTCAGCAAAATACCCCCAAAAATAAAACTAATAATATGCCCCGGGAATCACGATGCAATGAGGCTGGCAGAACCCCAATTGGCCGTTTACAAAGATTTTGCAGCGCCACTCTATAATTTACCAAATGCCACTATGGTTTCAAATCCATCTATTGTGAATATACACTCATCAGATAATTTTCCTGGTTTTGATGTCTTGATTTATCATGGCTATTCGTTTGATTTCTATTTTGCAGAAGTAGAATCTATAAGAAACAAAGGCGGCTATGATAGGGTAGATCTTTTAATGAAATTTTTGTTACAAAAAAGGCATTTGGCACCATCATATACTTCTACTTTATATGCCCCAGATGCCAACACAGACTCGTTGTTTATAGACAAGATTCCTGATTTTTTTGTTAGTGGTCATATACATAAAGCAGCAGCAGCAAATTACAAGAATGTTACTTTAATTTCTGGCAGCTGCTGGCAAAGCAAAACAACGTTCCAAGAAAAAGTAGGACACAACCCAGAACCAAGCAGGGTACCTATAGTAAATTTGCAAACTAGGCATATAAAGATGCTAAAGTTTGGAAAGTAAATAAGAATAAAATGA
>CAZYSP010000022.1:0-8107 GCA_964650285.1 uncultured Methanosarcinales archaeon
TATAAGCTTTCAGCTGACGAACAAATATGTCCTCCACCAGGATGATACTACTCAAAAAAAATAAACAAAGTTTTTATATCCTGAAAATCCATTTGATTTATAGTAGTTGAATTTATAGAATTCATGTTATGAACTTTCAAAAATGGCCAATAATGTTCTGAAAACAAGTGCTGATGATTTGTATGAGCTGGTAAGGTTAAAGAAAAAAATATCTGTAGAAGATGCTGCAAAAATACTAAAAATGCCCAACAATACTGTGCAGGCTTTAGTTGATTTTCTTGTTGAAGAAAATATATTTGGAATAGAATATAAGTTTACCACACCATATATCTATATAAGTCAGGAAAAAGAAAAAAAGATTGATATACAAAGCAGCCTTGCAAAAAAGTTAGTAACTAAAGAAGAATTTTTTCAAAAAGCAGGCAAATGGAATATATCACCTGAAAAAATAAATGAGTTATGGAAAAAATATGTCCGGGAAAATCTTGACTCAATTAAAGAAGATTTTTATGCAAAAGCAAATTCAAAGAATATATCGGGGGAGAAAGTAGATGCATTATGGAAAAAATATATGGTCCATCTTTAGCAGAAATCCAGTAGAAAATGAATGTTGATGAATTTTTGGATAAGGAAATCCAAGCTGAAAAAAAAGAGGATATAGAAAAAAAGCCTGTACCTATTGAGGTCACTAAAGAAGAGAGAGATATTATTAAACATTATTTTGAGCTTTGGAACAAAGTTTCAGAAGTGAAATTTAAATGGGATAATGAGCTTTATACAGAGCTCAACAAATCAGCAAAGAAAGTAAAGGACAGGATAGATAAATTATTGCCAACAATAAAAAGGGAAAAGGGCATAATAAAGCAACTTATAGAAAAAGCAGTCAGTGAATTAGAAAGGGGAAAGTATGAAAGTGCAACAAGGCTATATTCTGAAATAAGTGATATGCGGAATAGCATTCCTGATTTTCTTCTTGAAGAGAAAAAAGAACTTAATAAGGAAATTTTTCAGCTTTATGAAAAGCTCCATGATAAAATAGATTCAAAATTCATAAATGATTTCAACGACTCTATTGTAAAAGTAGAAAACCTTATCAGGAATTCATTCTCCAGCCTTAGAATAGGAAGGCTGGAACCAGCAAAAGATTTTTATGAGAATGCACTTGAAGTCTATATAACTCTGCCAAATGGATTTTTAGCACAAAAAATAGAGTTAGGCGAGGGACTGCTTACACTCTACAAGGAATTAAGCCTGCATTTACAGATTAAAAAACTGCAACAGCAGTTAGCCAAGAAATCAACCCAAGGTTATAAATTTAAGGACAGTGATGATAACTTAAAAGTAATGTCTGAGATTATAAAAAACAAAGTAAAGGCATCTGAGGAAAAACTTTCTAAATTTTCGGATTTAGGTGCGGTTTCAGCTCAGGAACAACAGCATGTACACAACAAAACTCTCTTGACTAGGTTAATAGCCAGAAAACTGGACAGAGCAAAAATAAACCTAAAAAAAGGACTTTATAAGGAAGCGAAAAAGAACATCAATGCAATTCTGAAAGTTGATTCTGACAATGCAGAAGCAAAGCAACTGTTGGATAGTTTGCCTGTTGAATATTAATCAGCTTGAATTAGACATTTGCAGACAAAAAATTTATATTCTCCAGTATATATAACACAAGTCTACTAGTTTAAAATGCCGGAAAACAAAGATATTGAGGAATTGAAAAAAGAACTAAGTAAATTACAGCCTAAAGCCAGATTGAAAAGATTAAAGGAACTGGAAGAAAAAAGAAAATCGGAAATAGTTGATATAGATGGGCTTATAAAAGACTCTGAAAAAGAATTAAAGACAGATGAAGTTGCAGAAGAAATTGCTCCTCAACAGGATGAAATAAATATTGGGAGGTTGTTTGAAGAGGAATCCAGACAGCTGGAAGGGACTGTAAGAAAAGAGGCTCCTGAAACAGAGAGTGATAATCATGGTTATATGTCTTTTAAGCAGGTTTATAACGATTATTCTAAGCTGCAGGATATTGCATATTCAAGTATGATGGGTAATTTGACACCCTCGCAGGCAGATGCTGTGGACAGGATAGGGGAAAGGCTTGACAGGACAAAATACCAATCAGCGAGCAAGGAAGTTGCAAACATACTGGTAGCAAGCAAAGCTGCTTTATATAAAATAAAGAAATACGCTGGTTTAGAATGATTAATCAGGCTGTAGAGTGCATCAATTTTAGCAACGGCTTATAAATTGACATAAAAGTCATTAACCTGTATTTTTCCCAGTCTTTTGAATTAATGTTTGAGCCAACTGGCGGCGCAAGTCCGACTTCTCCCAGTAGTTCCCCTCCTACAAAATATTTGAAATGTTTTGCCGCTTTATCAAGTGTTCCCATACTTACCATCTCTCTTGAACTTTCCCCATTTTTTATTGTAATGTTATTTGAACTTTCATTGTTCCAATGCATATTATAAGTTTTAAAACTTCCAAGATGGCCCCATATCTTGTTGTAATCAGCGTATTTGGCAACAGAGGACATACCATAATGTTTATTTATAGTTCCATAACCGCTATTTACAATTACTTTATTTTTATCTTCTTGCTCTTCTTCCGCAGTTTCCTCTAAATCCTCTTCTTTTGATTCTTTTTCTTTATTTTTGCTTTCCCTAATTGTAGAATTCATTAAAATAGTAGAAATAGAAAACGTAGAATTATGAATGAACTTAGTTTTAGTCTTTTTGTTATTTTTCTTATTTAACCTCCTTTTTTTGTTTATCTCAGAAAAATTGTGTGTAACCAGTTCTAATAATGTGCTTTTTATGTTGCCCACCAGATCACCTCATTGGATGTTATATCCAACCACACTTATTTAAATACTTTTCTATTATCAAAACAATTATTATAGAATTTATTTAAATCTCCGCATAATATTTTTTAAATCGTTATTAAGGCAAATTGCAGCTGCAAGTGCGCCATGTTCAGCCAGCCTGTAAGAATTTGCATAAGCTACCACCACAATATCTTTTTTGTTCAAGTCACATTTTTTTTCTATTTCACTAAAATCCCGTTTATAATCCAAGTCGTAAAGCTTGAGCTTTTTATCATAAAAAAGTATAAGTGCGCCGTCTGCGCCGTTTTTGATAGCTTCATCCCTTAAAATATAAGATTTGTCTATCCTGACTGGATTTTTTATATGGATAGCTATTTTTTTTCCTTTTAGACATGCATCAATTAAGTTTATTTTTTTTATATTAATACTATTGTTTATTTTTTTAACAATTGTGCTCCCTTTTATACTTAAATAATGCCCTTGTTTGTTTGATTCCAAAAGCTTATTTTTCTTTAATATATCTAAAATAGCCCTAATTGTTCCTTCTCCCAAGTCCAAAGTTTTTGAAAGTTCAGAACGGCTTACTGGTTTTTCTACTTTTAACAGGCATCTTAAAATATCAATTTTTGTGAAGTTCGATAGATTCCCAACCATGCCAGAAACTAAATTAAGAACGTATTTAAGTTTTGCTATAGGAAAGCAAAACAACAAAATATAAAAAGCAGTTCTTTATTAATACATTTAATGAAACCCCAGCTGTTTGCACAGATAAAAAAGGAGTATGATGATTTCTATAGAAGTTTGCTGAGAAAAGGCAAGCTGCCTTTATGGAGCACTGGAAAGGGCTTTTTTGGAGGTGTAGTGGCTGATGAGATTTATGAAGCCTTTAAAAGGATAAATTTGCACAAACACAAAAGCTTTATTGATTTGGGAAGCGGTGATGGCAAGGTAGTTTTAACAGCAGCCCTGTTCTGTAAGAGAGCAGTAGGAGTTGAAATAGACGAAAATTTATTTAATAAATCATTGGAAATGCAGAGGAAACTGTACATACCCAATGCAATATTCCATAATAACGATTTTTATGATCACAACATATCAGAATTTGATATTGTGTTTGTTTATCCTGACAGCCCTATGCATCGTGGTATGGAAAAAAAGTTGTTAAATGAGTTAAGGGGAAAACTACTGCATTATGGCTATCATTTTCATCCGCAAAACCTCCAAGTAGAGGATAAATTCTTGGTAAATGGGAATTTATTTACAGTTTATACCAGGTAAACAACAAAAACTCTGGTATACAGAAATAATGTTGAATTGAGTTTTTTGTTTTATCATTTAAAAATAGTCATAAATGTTTATAAATTTCTAATAGAATTTTGATTATTATGAAGTTTGATTTGCCTAGAAGAGAGCATCCCAACCTGGAAAAGTATGAGAAGCAAGATATAGATATATCATACAGATTTGCAAACGATATATACAAGGAGATGGGTGGCTTAATAAGAGCTGTTGTGATATTTGGTTCTTCTGCAAGAAAAAAAACAACTGCGAAAAGTGATATAGACATTTTAGTCATTATTGATGATCTTACAGTAAGTTTAAGCCCGGAAGTGCTTGAAGCTTACCGCGTTATTGTAAACAAGACAATTGTAAAAATCTCAACAAGACTGCACATAACCACTTTAAGATTTACATCATTCTGGGATTATATAAGAAATGGTGATCCTATAGGTATCAATATATTGAGGGATGGTGTTGCTCTAATTGATTCTGGTTTTTTCGAGCCTCTGCAGGTTTTGCTAAAAAAAGGAAAGATAAGGCCCACTTCAGAGAGCATTTGGACTTATTATATAAGGGCTCCAAACACACTGCACAACAGCAAGTGGCATTTGCTGCAGGCTACTCTTGATTTATACTGGGGAGTTATTGATGCTGCGCATGCAGCCTTGATGAAGCACGGGGAAATACCACCTACTCCAGAGCATGTTGCAGATTTGCTGGAAGAAAAGTTAGTAAAGAAAAAGTTACTTGAAAAAAAATATGTGACTATAATGCGGCATTTCTACAAACTTATGAAAATGATTACCTATAGAGAAATCAAAGAAATAAAAGGAAGAGAATATGATGAATATTTCAAATCAGCAGAGGATTTTGTAGATAGGATGAAAGAGTTTATCGAGGAGTAAAATACTTTATAACTTTAACTTAATTAGAACTTTTCTATAAGTTTGAATAATAAGACTAACATATATAAAATATGAAACAATATTTTTTGATTTTAATACTTATTGTTATATTAGGTATATTTTTAGTTGTTATAAGTTGGTGATTAATTTATCCTTTTTTCCTAACTAATTTAACAATCAAGAAAGTAACAGCACCAATTATAATTATATTTAACAGAATTATTGCAACCCAGAATGCAGGACTTTTTGTAAGAGAAACTTCAGTTGTAGTGTCTGGCTTTAATACAGGAATTTTCATTTCCCCAGTTATTTCCTCTTGTTCTTCCCCAGTAACTTCCACAATTTCTGTTTCATTAATTTCCCCTATTACTTCTTCAACTTTTTCTTCAGCCTGTGAGCAGGCTTCAACAATCAAATTAACTGTTTCTGTTTCCCATAAAGCACCTTCATGTATGTAAGAATTTACAGTTATTGGATATGTCCCTGCTTCAATATCCCCGCCTACATTAATTGTTAATTTTTTTGTAAATTCATTGTCAAAATCAAATGGGTCTTCTTCAAGTTCTATATTTTTTTTGGCAAAATTTATTCCCAAATCTGTATTTATTATTTCAATCATTGCATCTTCTTCTTTCCTTGAACCTATATTTTTTATTGCTGCTGTCAATGTTGCGCTTCCAGAGCATTTAACTTTTTCAGGAAAGAGAGAAGCTTTGCTTACTACCATATCCCTTGGTTCTTTGTCAATGTCTATCTTCAAATTCATTTGTGCTGTATGCTCATTTCCGTTATCATCTTCCCCCTGAACATCTATTACTACAGCATACACTTCCTGCTCAACTGACAAAGGTATCATAATTATTACATCAAGGTCCTCATTGCTGTCTGCATCCAAATCGAACTCATCTGATTCTTCCTCAATATCATCACCATCATCTATCTCTTCTATTGTGACTTTAACACTGATGTCATCTATATCTATGTCCTCTTCATCTGTAAAAGTGTTTTCTATGTTGAAGTTAAACCTTATTTCTGATTCTGGTCCTACATTTTCTTCACCAAAATTAAGTTTTCTGCCATCATAAACATCTAAATCATTTCCGCTCTCAGACCTAAGAATCCCATCAGGGCCTCGTTTTAATCTCGTTGTAAGGAAAACATCAAGGTCCTCGATTACCAATCCACCACCTACTTCTGCTTTAACAGCAAATAATGTCTCACTAGGTAGTTCCGTTGAAGAGAGCGTTACAGAACCCAAAGTTACATTGCCTGTTGACGAATCTTTTGGAACTGTTATATTGAATTTCATTGTCTCTGTTTCATTAAAAGCAAGAATAAAGTTGGTTTTATTTGCTTGCAAATTAAAACCGCTCTCGCTAAAGCCAAAAGAAACGTTTGTTAGGTTGTCATTTCCAGTGTTAGTTATGTTAAACAATAAATCAGTTTTTGTTGTGTTGAGACTTATACTTCCTAAATTTATTTCAGAAGCAGGAGTTGTACTTACGCTGTAAGTAGAAGTTACATTGACATTAATTGTTACTGTGTCTGTAGTTGAAGCATTTGATGTTGCAGTTAAAGTTCCTGTGTATAAACCTGGTTTTTGTTGAGTCGGAATTACAACAGAGAAAGTTGGAGTTTGTGTTGTACCATTATCCATATTAGTTATATTACCTAAAGAACTTATAGATAGTTGGTCATTTCCCTTAGTCAATGTATAACCTGTAAAGTTTATATCCAAATTGGTAGTGCCATTGTTATTAACACTAAAAGTTTGGCCACTTAAAGTCTGCCCAGCACTGCTTGAACCATTTACATGATCCTCAACAATATAAAAGTCGGGCACTGCATAAACTCCTGTTGCATACAAAAGAACTGTCAAAAATGCTATTAGCAGGAATTTTTTCATTTTAACCAGTAGTGATATTATTCGAGAGTAGTTAATCTATATTTAAACATTGTGTTTTTTAACTAACTCTTTATAAAAATTATCCTTATTAAGAAATATAGCCCCTTGCTTCTTTGCCTCTTCCTGTTGTTCTTCATTATTATAACCCCAAGTTGCAAGATAGCACTTAATTCCCAAAGGTATTAGTTTTGAAAAATGCCTTACCTGGTCATCAACAAAATGAATTTCGTCAAAATTTACCTTTAATTTGTTTTTTATACGTTTCAGTTGTTTCTTTTTATCTATGCTTACTTTTGAATCTGAAATAATTAAAGGCTCAATATTGTAATTTTTCAAAAATGGTTGTATACTGTCTTTTCTATTGTTTGTTGCTATCGTTATTATATAATCTTTTTCGAGTTTCTTTATCCCATCAATTATTTTTTCATATGGAGTTTCTAATTCTAGCCATTTTCCAAAATTTTTTTTCTGTAATAAGAATCTTTCATTATAAAAATAGGGTATATATTTATCATAAAATTTTTCCATCAACTTTTTTCTTACCTTATTATATTGATTCTGATTTTTTATTTTAATATTGTTTTCTATTATGTAAAGAATAACATAAAAGCAGAAACCATCAATAACATATGGCCTTAATTTTTTGTATTTCTCTATTGTTGTTTTATGTTTTCTTTTTACTTTATTGAAATTATCAAAAGTTATTTTTTGTCCACCAAATAACTTGGTATTTTTATGCAATTTTAAATAGCTGTTAAAACCATCAACTAGACACTCAAACTGACTGTCTGCAATTACACCATCAAAATCAAGAGTTACTACTTTCATAATTTAAATTAGAAATAGAAGTTATTTATTAATTATTAGGTTTGATATTATTCAGAGTCAGCTGCAGCTTCTTCAGCTGATGCTTTATCTGTAGTATCCTCACCACTATCTTCTTGTTCCTGAGCATCTTCACTAACCGTCTCTTTTTTTGAGTATTCTTTATGTTCTGTATCTTTTGCTTCATTTTCTCCAGCTTCAGCTCCTTTTTCTACTGTCTTCTCCAAACCACTTTCCTCTGAATCTTTAACCTCCTCTAATTTGCGTCCTACATAATCCCTTGCTTCTTCCCCTTCAAGTCCCATATCTTTTGCTTCTGATGCATACTGCATTACTAAACTTTCAATCTTAGACATC
>CAZYSP010000023.1:0-7974 GCA_964650285.1 uncultured Methanosarcinales archaeon
AAACCAGAATTGCCATTAACAGCGAGAAGAATAGTATAGAAACAATAAACTTAATGTTAGCTTTACCCTCTTTTCCCATTATTAAAAACTCCCCCTTTATTGCAAAATCGAGGCAGTTATAAGCATATCTGCCCCGCAAATCTAATTTTAAATACTAAAAAATATTTTTTAGTTGTTTTTATGTAACTTACCCTGCAACATATATTTAAATGTTTCGGAAATCAAGATCTCCGAAGCTCAAAAATTTTTTGAAAAATTTTTTTGTTTCGTTTGTTATATTAGCATATTAGTTTAGATTTTCATTGATATAAACAAAATAAAAACTTGTCGTCAGAACTTTCTTACTATCACTCCCTCTTTTTTATCAAAAAATTAAAAAAAACGAAATGATATTTAAAGCTTTCGATTGAAGTATATTTTCCAGAATACATAACAAATAACTAAATTTTTATTATCGAACACATTTTTACCAAAAATGTGCATAAAAAACACAACAAAAAAAACTTTGCTTGCAAAAAATGCAAAAATATGCAAAAGTAGTGTATCCAAAGGTTTAGGGTTAATGTTTTCAAGAAAACAAAAACCATTAATTCTTATTTCCAGAAAAGAAAAAATAGTTCCATTACATATGCTTTTTGTTTTTTACCCGATAGATGTTTTATTCCTAAATAAAAATAAAATTGTCTTAGAGAAAAAAGAAAATTTAAGACCATTTGCTTTTTACACTCCAAAAAATAAAGCAAAGTATATAATAGAACTGCCAAAAAACATAATAAAAAAATCAAAGACAAATATAGGTGACAAAATTAATTTTCGAAATTTTTATTTTTGATTATTTTTTATGATATTTTTAATTATTGGAATTGTCTTTATTGGTTCTCAATTAATGAAATAATAATAATGTTTAAATAGCGTCAATTTATTCTTTAGTTTAATGGGGACGTAGTATAAAGGACTAAGTCCGTACAATCTGGCAGAATAGGGGCCTCCAGTCATTGGAGATATGAGCTAATAGCGATGATAGAAATCCCTTGAAGACAGCCCAAGATCGGGGTTCAAATCCCTGCGTCCCCACTTTTATTCTTTAAGAAATTTAAACAATGGCTTGTAGAATCTTATCAATAATATTATTGCAACAAGAATTACTATTCCCAGTACAAAATAATACTGGTACAAAATAAAAAGATCCCTTACATCGTCAAAAAGATTAAAAGAATTAGCATAAATTAAAAGACCAATCAAAATAATAACAAATATCCAAAAATAGTTTTTGCCTAAGGTTTTTTTCTTCCTTACTCTTTTCTCAGCTTTTTTGCTTAATTTTTTTACTTTCTCCCTTTTTTTGCGGATAAGATTATAAAATAAAAACAGCAAGAATATCACAACAATTGAACCAATGCCTATTAATATATAGTACAGGTAACCGACAAAGAAATTCCTGATGTAAAGATGCAGGTATCTTGCATTGAACAGCCTATTCTGGTGCCCTAAAAAGATTCCTATTGCAATTAGTAACGATACATAAATCCATAAGTTATATTTTTTAAAAAATATATCAAATTTCTTTTTTTTCTTCTCTTTTTTCCTTGCTTTTTTCTCTTCCTTTCTTTTCTCTTCCAGTTCTCTTTCCCTTTCCTCTTCTCTTTTTTTCCTTGCAAGCCTTAAAGCCCTCAATCTCTCGCTCTTGACCTTATATTTTTCATAGCGTTTTTTTATCTGCTTTCTAAAAACAATAATCAAAACTATAAGTAAAATTAACAAATAAATGTAATACTGATAGAACTTTACAGCTGCTTTAAATTTCTTCATAAACTCGCTTTCCTTTCTAAGCACTATATCAACATTTTTAGAATAAACTGCACCATTGCTTTCCAAGTTTATCTCGATACCATATGTGCCTGGATCAACATCAGTACTAGGATTAATATTCAGATTTATATTTCCAACCTGTCCTGGATTCAGCTCTAAAGTTTTTGGGCTTGCGCTAACCCATGATACACCTTCTAAACTTACATCATAAGCAGCTTTTTTAATCCCACTATTCTTTACTTTGGCAAAAAACAAATCATGACTGTAAAAATTATTTATGCTCGTCTTTGTGCTTATATCTGCTTTGTAACAATCTGATTTAGACATAACATCAATCTCAACCTCACCAGAACCAAGAGTTTTATTGCCAGCTACTGCAAATACCTCTACTAAAAAGCTCCCGGAAACATCGTCATCAGGGCTTACACTTAATGTTAAGATTTTTTCCTGTCCCGACCCCAAATAAAAAGAATCATTCCCAACACTTGCCCATTCTTGGGCCTTTAATTCCAATTTTACATTCTGCCCTAAAGTTCCTGTATTTTTAATTGCCGCATCATAACTCTTTTCCTCTCCACCACAAACAACATCCTTTTCTTTTTCCAGCTCTAGTTCTAAAGCATAACATTCTCCTACATTAACCTCAATACTCTTTTTTCTTTGTACCTTTCCAAGCTCGCTTATTGCATTTAATCTGAAATCAAATTCTCCTTCTGTATCTGTTGTATCAAAATTAATAAGAAAAATGCCTGATTTTTTTGTGCCAAGACCTGCACTACCCACATTTAAGCCAGCCCATTCCGGAGCATCTAAAAACAGCCTATACCTGTTTCCAAAATTTTCATTGTTTGTAATCAGAATTGGAATGGATTTTTGCTCATCTTTGCACAATAAATAAAACTTATCATGCTGCGAAAATTCAATGCTTTCATCAGCTTCGTCTATAACATTGCCCCGCTCTAAAGAGTAATCATAGCACTGTGAAAACTCAAGAACCTGTTTAATGACTTTTGTCACTCCATTAGTGGTCGTTATAAAAATTTCTAGCTCATAGTCACCTTCAATATTACAGTCAGAATTTACAAAAACAAAAAAGCTTCCTTTTTGACCAGGACTTAAAATAAATTTATCTGGATTAAAATTGACCCATCCTACTGCTGTACCACTTGCTAAAACTTCATACGAACTTGCAACTGTACCAGTATTTTCAATAGTAACAGCATATGCCTGGTTTGAGCAAGGACATAATTCTATAGATGGTAAAGAAGATGCTGTAAAATCCTCTTGTGCATTAACTAAGCCAATTAACAAAACTAACAATAAAAATAAGTTTAAAAAGATTTTTTTGACATTCATTTTGGCATAGTATACCTAGTAAGAAATCAAAACAAATATAAAAAATAATAAGAAAAGAAAAAACTTAATAATAGGTTTTTTCTTCTTCTTTGCCTTCTTCCTCTTCTTCTCCTCTGAGCTTGCTAAAGCCTATTATCAGGCCAATTATCACAAGCAAAATCACTAAAATCACTAAACCAACTTCAAGGCCTCTCTTAACCTTTGAAACTCCGCTTACTTGTCCTTCCTGAATATTTATATTTAGAGGAAGCTGCTTAAGCACTTTATCTCTGCTGGTAATTGTTACTGCAAATGTCTGGTCTCCTGCTGGTGCATTTGCGCCTGCAGCGACAAAAACAGTAAAGGCTTTGCTGTCTCCAGCATCTATTACCAAAACATTTGATGGGCTTACTCTAAAGTTTGCCCATGCAGCGCCATCAGCACTTACTGTATAAGTCTTTGAGCTTGCTCCTGCATTTGTCAATGCTATAGGGTAAGCAACTTCTGCTCCGTTTTGTACAGCATTTTGCTTGTCAGCAGCAACAGTTATAATTGTCTTTTCATCTGCTTTAGGTGTTCCTGAAGCACTTTCTGCTCCTAAAACAAATATTGATGTAGTATATGAATTCTTTTTGTCCAAATCATCATAGAAGACATCAACAACAACATCGTATTCTCCAGTTTCAGCGTTGTCTGGTATCCTCAAAAACATTTCTTCCGTAGTTGCTTGGTCATCATCATCCCCTTCTTTTTCCAGCTCATCGATGAAATCAGCAGCTGAAACTCCTAAATCTGGTATGCTTACAACAACTTTTACTCCATCCTCATCTTTTTCTCCCCTATTTCTTATCCTAACAGTTGAAAGCAATGCCCTTCCTGCTTTTACTTCTGTATCTGGTGAAAGAACAACATCTCTTACCTCAACGTCGTGTCTTTGTGTACCAATTTCAAGTTTATATGTTGTTTCATTAGTCGGATTATCTCTGTCAGAAATTCTTACTCTTAATAAATATTGGTCCTGATCAATTTTTTGAATTAGGGGTAATGTTAATTTTTTTGTATATGAAACATCTTCTTTCATATCGAATGTGTCAGTAATATCATCTACACTATCCCTGTTGTCTATACCTCTTAAAACAGCCTCTACTTGCACGTCAGTAAGATTTGAATCTGAATTTAATCTTACCTTAACATTAAGATCATCTCCTCTCTCAACATCGAGTATAAAATTAGCTCCACTCTCTGATATTTCATCTCCATTAACCTTTACAAAATCAATATTATATGTTCCAGCCAAAGCTGTAGCACTCATCAAAACACCGATTAGAAACACCATCAATAAACTAAAAATCTTTTTCATCATTTTTAATAAACCTCCCCCATGATTTTTTATTTTAAAATTAAATATAAACCAAATATCCCTCACTTATATTTAAATGTTTCGTTATTTTAGCATACTACAGTAAATACATTGTATAACTATTATTAAGTAATTAAAACTGATATATAAACCTCATTGTTTAAAAAATAAATTATAGCAAACGTGCTAAATTTTCATACATATTCCACGTTTGCTATATCAGGAAATGGTAACTAAATATTAAAAAATTTACCATTTCCGCTACATTAATAAATTATCCTAAATTAACAAAAACCATGATAAGTATAGTCGGCTGCGGAGTTGCTGGAAGTTATCTTGCTTATCTTCTCGCAAAGCAGGGAAAAGAAGTAACTATAATAGAAGAACATAACAAAATAGGTAATCCTGTTCAATGTACAGGCATTGTCACTGGTTCTATTGAAAAATTTGTAAAACTCCCAAAAAATGTAGTTGCTAACCGCTGTAGCAGAGTTATTGTTGTAAGCAAAAATAAAAGCATTGTAGCAAATACAGATGAAATAGTACTATGGCGTGATAAGTTTGATCAATTCATAGCTGACATGGCAGCTGATCAAGGAGTCAAAATATTAACTAATCACCAATTTCTTAATTTCAATGGAAAAAACTCAATAAAAATCAAGAACAAAAAGAATAATAAGCTCAAAGAAATAAAATCAGATATAACAATAGGTGCAGATGGTTCCTCATCAGCAGTTGCAAACGCTTCTGGCTTAGCAAATACAAAGTTTTACATCGGAATGCAGGCAAAAGTCAAGCTTAAAATTAAACTTAATGCATTTGAAACCCACTTTGGCAGCCGCTTTCCAAAATTCTTTGGATGGGTTGTCCCTGAGTCAGAAGATATTGTAAGACTAGGTTTAGCTTCTTTATCAAACCCCAAAGAATATTTTTATAAATTCCTAAAAAAAAGGACTGGTAATAAAAAAATAATACAATGGGAATCAGGCATTATTCCTATTTATAATCCAAATCAAATAATTCAAAAAAATAATAAATACTTAATTGGTGATGCTGCTACCCAAGTCAAGGCAACAACCGGTGGTGGCATTATACCCTCATTAAAAGCAGCTCATACATTATGTGATTGTATTATTAATAATAAAGATTACAATGAAGAATTTAAGAGACAATATGGAAAAGAATTATTACTGCACCTGAAAATAAGAAATACTCTAAACAAATTCTCAGACAAGGATTATGATTGCCTGCTTAAATTAATGTCGCAAGAAAAAATAAAAAAAATTCTGAAAAAATATGACAGGGACAAACCAATACCTTTGGTTTTAAACTTATTATTAAGAGAGCCAAGGTTTTTGCTTTTTTCAAAGTTTGCCTTTTAATCAGAGTTAAATCAAAAGGTTTTTAAAAAATATACTATTCCAAATTATTTATAAAGTGGATTTTCATGGAAGAACAAAAAGACGACGAGATTTCTATTGACTTTGGAAAAATAAAGAATTTTTTCAAAAGAAAAAAGGAAGAGAAAAAAGAAGTAGATGTGGAGCCGAAAGAAGAGACACCTAAAGTACATGCAGAAATAAAAGATAAGGAAACAGAACAGGAGCCAAATCAGCTTGCAGAAACAAAACAAGAGGAACAAAAAAAAGATGACGATGAAATTTCTATTGACTTTTCAAAAATAAAAAACATAAAAAATATTTTCAGAAAGAAAGAGGAAGAGCCAGTTAAAGTTACAACTGAAGAAAAAGCAGAAACAAAAAAAGATGGTGAAATTTCTATTGACTTTTCAAAAATAAAAAATATTAAAAACATATTCAAGAAATCTGAAGAATCAAAATCTGTGGAATCAGATGAAGGACTATCTGTTGATTATAAAAAAATTAAAGGTTTTTTTGCACAGCATAGAGTCTTGCTGTTATTAATTATACCAATTTTCCTCTCAATATTTTTACGAGTGCAACCAGCATATTTGCCTATAACAGATGAGTGGGCAGCTAGTGCTGTCATAGACAACATGAGGTCCCAGATAAGAACTCAGATAAACCAGCAATACCCTAATCTTCCGGATCAAAATAAGAATGCATTAGTGGAAAATGAATTGCAAAAAGTTCTAAAAGAGCAAAAATCACAGATTAATCAGCAGGTTAGAGGCACATCAAACTTCTTTAAATCGAGGTTACAAGACGATACAGGCCAGACTTATTTGCTCGCAATTGATCCTTATTTCTGGATGAGGCATGCAAAAAATGTTATAGAAAAAGGCCATCCTGGAGATGAAATCAGGAATGGGGAGCAATGGGACAACCACATGGTCGCACCAAAAGGAAGGAGTGTACCTCCGGATATGTTTCATGCCTACTTTGAAGCGTATTTATACAAATTCCTCAGTCTTTTTAACAGAAACCTTAATCTTATGGCGGTTGCATTTTATATCCCTGTTTTAATCTCTGCCTTGGCTGTAATACCTGCATTTTTCATAACCAGGAAACTCGCTGGCAATTTTGGAGGTTTTATAGCAGCAACCATATTAGCGATACACCCTTCTTTCCTAATCAGAACCGCGGGGGGTTTTGCTGACACAGACGCCTATAATGTAATGTTCCCCCTTTTCATAGCCTGGCTTTTCCTTGAGGCTTTAGAAGCGAAGAGTGTAAAAAATACTATAATTTTAAGTATTGCAAGTGGACTATTAGTCAGCTTCTACAGCTTTACATGGGGAGGCTGGTGGTATATTTTTGACTTTATTTTAATCTCCACAGTGTTATACATAGCCTACTATACATTTGTGCATAGAAAAGAATTAATTGGGAATTTTGTCAGCTTCACAAAACGAAAAACAGTAAAAAACTCCATCACGTTTCTGGTAATATTTTTTATAGTGTCTGCATTAAGCGTAAGCCTCTTTGTAAATTTTGAGCACTTCCAACAGTTTGCAAAGAATCCAATGGGTTTTGCACGGCTGAAAGAAGTCGGCATCACAACAATATGGCCGAATGTTTTTACAACAGTTGCTGAGCAAAATCCTGCTTCCCTAAACAACGTAATAAATCAGGTTGGTTTAGGGAAATTCTACTTCTTTCTAATCGCTTTAATAGGCATTACTCTTACATTAACAACTAAGGAACGTAAAAAAATATGGTTTGTTATTGGCGCATTGGCATGGTACCTGATAATATTCCTGCTAAAAATTCAGGACTTGAATACATTTTTAGCACTGATAAGCATCCCTATTATAATTAGAATCTTGATAGCATTATGGGAATCTGATACAGATATAGATATAAAATACGCTATTTTCCTGGTCTTATGGTTTATTGCTACAACATACGCAAGCACAAAAGGTGTGCGCTTTACACTGCTTTTAGTGCCTGTATTTGCAATAGGCTTTGGTATTGCACTTGGAGAGCTTTACAGATATGCAAATGTCTGGATTGCAAAAGGTCTGCATGTAAATAAATTTGTATCAA
>CAZYSP010000024.1:0-7754 GCA_964650285.1 uncultured Methanosarcinales archaeon
CTATCCTTTTTGCTGTGAGAGAGAAGGAGAAAGAAATATACTATCTTCTCAATTGATTACAATGGTTAAAACAAAAATAAAACCATTATTACCAAGTTTAAGGGAAAAGAAAAGGTACTTGGCTTTTGAAGTCATATCCGGGCATAGATTTAATGATACATTTCATGTCAATAAAGCAATTTTGGATGCAGCAAACAGTTTTTTGGGCAATTTAGGAATGGCAAAGGCCGGAATTTTACCAATAAATGACAAATGGAATGAAACCTTGCAAAGAGGAATCATGAGAGTGAACAACAAGCATGTTGATGAGCTAAAAGCATCATTGGTTTTTGTAAAAAATATAGAAGGAAAAGAAGCGATTGTAAAAAGCGTAGGCGCTTCAGGTATTTTGAGAAAAGCGCAGCAAAAGTATTTAAATAAGGCATCATAAACTAAAACAAAATGGCAAAAGCAGAAAATATGCAACCAATGCATCAAATGATGGGTTATGACAGGGCTATAACCATGTTTAGTCCTGACGGAAGATTGCTGCAGGTAGAATATGCAAAGAAGACCGTACGACAAGGATCTACTGCTATAGCGATGGTATGTTCTAATGGTATATTGTTTGTTACAGACAAAAGGGTAATTGACAGCTTAGTGGTGCCAGAGGCTGTTGAGAAAATATGGCAGATAGACGAGCATATTGGCGCAACTGCATCCGGAATTTTATCTGATGCCCGCGTCCTTATAGAGCGCGCACAACTAAAAGCACAACAGCACAGAATTACTTTTGATTCATCAATCGACACGCTGACAATAGTAAAAGATATTTGTGATTTAAAGCAGGTTTGCACTCAGAGTGGAGGTCTAAGACCTTTTGGTGTCTCTGTTTTAGTTGCCGGAATTGATGACCACACACCAAAACTTTATGAAACAGACCCAACAGGAATATTCTTCCAGTATATGGCAACAGTTATTGGTGAAGGCGAGGTTGAGGTTGAGGAAATTCTGCATAAAGAGTATAATAAAGATTTAACAATAGAGGAAGGACTTAAACTGTCATTAAAAGCCCTGAAGAAAATCTTGGGTGATAATTTTAAAATTGAAAGAATAGACGCAGCTTACATTAAAACTGATGAAAAAAAATTCAAAAAGTTTTCTAAGGAAAAAATAGAAAAGACTGCTGCAGATATTAAGGATATAAAGAAGAAAAAATAAAACCACAGAGTGGTGCCAAAAATTTACGGAGGAAATTTTTAAGCATGGTAACTGTTGATGAAGCAGTTATTGCAAAGTTAAAGACGCACGGCCAGAATTTTGAGATTTTGGTTGACTGCAATAATGCAATAGCAGTAAGGGAGAACAAGCAAGTTAATATGAAAGATGTTCTTGCCGCTATGAAAATTTTTTCAGATGCAAAAAAGGGTTTAGAGGCTTCTGAAACAGCCATGAAGCAGATATTCCAGACAGCAGATGCAGAGGAAGTTGCAAAGCAGATAATACTGAAAGGGGACATACAGGTAACCTCAGAATACAGAAGCAATTTAAGGGAAAACAAGAGAAAACAAATCATAAACATGATCCACAGGAACGGTGTTGATCCAACAACCCATGCGCCACACCCTGTAATCAGAATTGAGAATGCATTGGAAGAGATAAAATTCCATGTTGATGAGTTTGCACCTGTAGAAGAGCAGTTACAGGATGCGTTAAAAAAATTAAAGGCAATCATTCCAATAAAGTTCGAGGTCAAGGAAATTGCAGTCAAGATAGGGCCGGAATATGCTGCTAAAGCATACCCAACTGTTAAAAAATACAGCACTATATTAAGGGAAGAGTGGCAGAACAATGGCTACTGGGTAGCTGTGGTAGAGATGCCAGGTGGTTTAGAAGAGGAATTTTACGAAAAGGTAAACAGCATCTGCCATGGAGAAGTTGAGGCAAAGGTTTTGAAAACGAAATGAGCAAAATAAATGTAAAAGATAAGGACATTGTAGTTCCCGGGGAAATATTAGCTGTAGGAATGGACAGCTTTCCAGGGATTGGGACTTACAGGGAAGGAGAAAACATAATTGCTGCACGGCTTGGATTAGTACAGTTAGATGGAAGAACAATAAAACTCATTCCTTTGTCTGGGAGATATATCCCAAAAAAATATGATACAATTATATGCAGAGTTATTGATGTCAATATGAGCGGCTGGCGTTTGGACACTAACAGCCCTTACTCAGCTATGCTTTCCATGAAAGAAGCTACTTCACAATTTATTGCCCGCGGTGCAGATCTTACAAAATTCTATGATATAAATGATTGTGTTTCGTGCAAGATAATAAATGTGACAAGTCAGAAGCTTGTTGATGTGACAATGAAAGGTGAGGGGTTACATAAGCTGAAAGGCGGGAGAATAATCAGTGTTGTAAGCAATAAAGTTCCTAGGATAGTTGGAAAACAGGGAAGCATGGTTTCAATGATAAAGGATGCAACAAAATGCAACATAACAGTCGGACAAAATGGTCTTGTTTGGATTAGCGGAAGTCCTGAAGGAGAACTGCTGGCTGTTAACAGCATAAGAAAGATTGAGGAAGAAAGTCACTTAAGTGGTTTAACTGACAGAGTTAAGGAGTTTTTGGAGAAGAATAAAGTAAAAGCATAATTATTTGGTGATAATATGGCTTACAAAGAAAGACTGGATGGAAGGAAATTTGATGAGGCAAGAAAGATAGAGGCAAAAGCAGGAGTAATTCCAAATGCAGATGGCTCTGCATACTTTAAGATAGGAAATACATGGGCCTATGCTGCTGTTTACGGTCCCAGAAATCTGCATCCAAAATTTTTGCAGAATCCATCAAAAGGAATTTTAAGATGCAATTACAATATGATGCCTTTCTCAAGCACTGGAGAGCGTGTAAGACCTGGCAGTTCTCGCCGTTCAAAAGAAATTTCTTTAGTAACAGAAAAAGCATTATTGCCAGTATTGGATTTAAATGATTATCCTAACTCTGTAGTTGATGTTTTTATTGAACTGCCGCAGACAGAAGCTGGCTCAAGATGTGCAGGCATTTGCGCTGCATCAATCGCTCTTGCAGACGCAGGGTTAGCAATGAAAGACTTAGTTGCATCAGTTTCTGTTGGCCGCGTTGACGATAAGCTTGTTGTTGATTTGGATTACCAGGAAGAGGCATATGAAGACTGTCCTGTGGTTGATATACCAATTGCTATGATGCCTAACTATGATGAAATTACTTTATTGCAGATGGATGGCGTAATTTCAAAAGATGATTTTAAAAAGGCTCTTGAGATGGGAAAAAAAGTTTTAAAGGATATTTATGAAGTGCAGAAAAAAGCATTGAAAGATAAATACAAAACTGAAATTAAGAAATAATATGGTGTTTACAAATGAATAATGAATTAAGGGATCATGTAATAAAGCTTTTTGAGGCTAATACCAGGCTGGATGGAAGAAAATTAACTGATTACAGGACTGTTAAAGTGGATGTTGATGTTACTAATACTGCAGAAGGCTCTGCCCGCGTAAGAATAGGAAAGACAGATGTTATGGTAGGTGTAAAAGTAGAGGTTATGGAGCCTTATCCCGATACCCCGGATGCTGGGAGTATAATGGTCGGAGCTGAGTTACTGCCGTTATCAAGCCCTGATTTTGAATTAGGACCTCCTGGTCAGGAAGCAATAGAGCTTGCAAGAATTGTTGACCGCGGTATTCGTGAAAGCAAATGCATCGATTTCAAAAAATTATGCATAAAGGAAAGGGAAAAAGTATGGATGATAATTATTGATATATGCACAATTAATGATGCTGGGAACTTATTTGATGCTTCTGCTCTGGCAGCTATCGCAGCATTGAAAAACATGAAGTTTCCAGAATATAAAGATGATGTAATTGATTACAAAAAGAAAACAAGCAAAGACCTTGAGCTGAAAGATACTCCGCTTTCAGTAACTGTAATCAAGATTGGAGATAAGTTTATTGTTGATCCCAGTTCAGAAGAAGAAAAAGTAATTGATGCAAGGCTTACTGTTGCAAGCTTAAGCGACGGAACTTTATGCGCAATGCAGAAAGGCGGAGATTATCCATTAACAGCTGACGATATAATGAAAATGGTTGATATTGGACTGGAAAAGGGAAAAGAGCTGAGAAAATTAGTAAAATAATTAATTAATTCTTGAATAAATAAGATGGATACTTTAACTAACGAAAGATTAGAAAGAGAATTCAAAGTAACCAAAAAAACATTAGACAATATAGAAATTAAAATTAATAAAAATAATAAATTATATGATAATGCTTTGCATTTTATTGATACTGCAAAAAGATATTATAAAGATGCCAAGTATTTTGAAGACAAAGGTGACAAAGCATCTGCATTTGGAGCCTTAAATTACGCATTTGGCTGGCTGGATGCCGGAAAGAATATAGGTTTATTTAAAGGAAAAAAATAAAAAAGTTAAATTAAGCAAAATCAATTCCCAGTTCCTTATTAAACACAACATTTTCTTTTCTCTCTGTTTTTGCATTCAATTTGCCTAGAATCCACGGGCTATGAACCCCTGTCATTATTGTCATTACAGTAAGCTTTCCCTTCATTTCTTCTGAAACCCTGGCTCCCCAGATGACATTTGCATCAGAATCAAGGGTTTCTGTAACTAATTCCCCTATTTTGCTTACCTCATCAAGAGTCATATCTGGACCACCTTCAATATGAATCAAAGCGCCTGTTGCACCTTTATAGCTTATATCCAACAGGGGATTGCTTAATGCACCTTTAACAGCGTCATCTACCTTATTAGTTGTATCAGAAGCTCCTACACCAATAGCTGCTACTCCGCCATTTGTCATGATTGCCTTAACATCAGCATAATCCAGATTAACTAAGCTTGGAACAGCGATTGTCTCGACAATTCCTCTAATCATAGTTGCTATTAGTTCATTTGCAACTGCAAATGCTTGCTGCACTGGCAAATTTCCAGCAATATTAACCAGACGATTATTGTCTATAACTATAACAGTATCAGAAACTTGTCTTAGCTGCTGCAAGCCAAATTCAGCTTTATCTATCCTAGCTCTTTCAATGCTGAAAGGCATTGTTACAGTGCCAATAACAATTGAACCAGACTCCTTTACAACTTGTGCAATAAGTGGTGATGCACCAGTTCCTGTACCGCCGCCCATGCCAGCACATATAAATGCCATGTCTGTTGCTTTTACAGTATCCTTAATATCCTGAATGCTTTCCTGAGCAGCCTCCGCACCTTTATCTGGAAAACCGCCGCAGCCTAAGCCTCTTGTCAGTTCTTTTCCTATCAAAACCTTTTTGTCAGAACTTGTAATATCCAAATGCTGTTTATCTGTGTTGCAGGCAACAATTTCAGCTCCTTTAATGCCTTTTTTATAGAGCCAGGATACCATGTTGCAGCCAGCCCCGCCTATACCCAGAACTTTAATATTTGCTTGCCCAACCATATTATCATAGTTAATATTTTGTTGATTTTTTACAGCTTCTTGCACTATAAAATCCATATCAAATCACCTCAATTTTTTCTATAGTTCTACATAAATAAATGTGTTCTAATTACTATTAAAGTGACAGTATATAAATGTTATGTTTTTGTATACTAATATACTGTTGTAGTAAAATATATATATTGGGGTATAATTAGGCTTTAAAGAGCACTGTTCAAAAAGTACGGCTGTGCCTAGTGAACGCGACGAGCGACTGCGAGTCGCTCGCAATTCACGGGGAGGTGGGTGGGAATAACATGCAAAGACATTAATAAAAATGCCGTGTATGTGCACGAAATAATATTTACCAAATGAAATCAAGATGCGACATTTTGGATTCAGTCCGCTCTGACACAGCCCTCTAAATAGGAAATTTTTTATATTCTATAATACCTTAATAGGTTAAAATGAAAGGCCGTGCAGCATATAGTAGCGCAACTATATTTTCACTAATGGTCAGTCTTTTATTAGATGGCTTGGGTCTTCTTTGGATATTTGTCGGACTCTGGGATGGTATTTCTAAAGTCATCGTTAAGGGAATTATAATACTCCTTGTTGGGTTTGGTATTGGCGCTATAGCGAATTTCTTAAAATAAATAGAATTCCTTTGGTTTATTATTGCTATACTATTTTGTAAACCCCGGGCTCCATAAAAACTTTTTCTGTCTTGACTGCTGAACCTTTCTCTTTCTTTAGAATATTATCAGAATCTAACGTAGCAGTCCCTAAAGCTATTAATTCATCTTTCAAAGTCATAATTGCTACTATGTTATTTTTATTTATTTCATCATTTAATTTGCTTATTCCAGGAATGTTTAAATCAGCACCATGGCATAAATTATCTACAGTTGTGTCAAAAACCCATATTTTCGGTAAATGCTTTATGGCATTTTCTATTGTCTGTATAATTTTTCTTAAGAATTTGTCATTTTTTTCATTTTTATAGAAATAATATGCATCAGTTAAATCCTGTAATGTAAATAATGTTTCTTCATTAAAAGGACCTGCTTTTGTTCTTCTAAGCTCGAGCATATGAGCTCCTGTTTTTAGTTTTTGCCCTAAATCATGAATTAGTTTTCTTATGTAAGTACCCGCCTCACAACCTACAATAAACAAAACATCTTTTTCTTCTTTCTCAATAATGTCAAAATAATAAATTTCTCTTTCTCTTTTTACTCTTTTTACAGAGCTTTTTAAAGGAGGGATTTGCTTTATTTTACCTGTAAAATTATTTTTTATTGTTTCCCTTAATTTTGTCTCACCAACATCTTTATGCAGGTGCATTATTCCAATATATTCCTTTCCGGATTTAAGCAGTGTCTGCACAATTCTTGTAGCTCTGCCTAATGCTACTGGCAAAACTCCATGAACATGAGGATCTAAAGTTCCTGAATGACCGCTTTTATTTATATTAAGAATTTTCTGCACATAATCACTCACCTGATGAGAAGTAGGGCCTTGGCATTTGTTTATATTAACAACACCATAATTAATTATTTCTTCTGTTGTTCTTTCTTCTGGTTTGCAGCCTAGCTTGCTGTCAGTTTTTGCTTGTTTTTTTATAAGAATTTCTCTTTTTACTTTTTCAAATGGCAATAACTTAGTCATATAGATTGGAAAAAAATATTGATTTAATAAGGTTGTTGTTTAGAATAACAAAACACTTATATATATCCAGTTTAGGGAATATTGTATGGCAAAACTGCATACAAGGCAGAGAAGAAAGTTAAAGATGCATGGTGTCAGAGGCAGGAACAGGAAAAAAAGACCTAAAACCTTTAAGTCAGAAGAAGCTGCAAAAAAATATGCAGAAGCCAAAAGCATAAAAAATTATAAATTGGTCGATCTGGCATTTTCCAGCCCTAAGAGGAAAAAACTAAAGATTGTTGTTGAATGATTTTTTTAATTGTTCTAGTACTTTATCTAGATAAGAAATCTTTTATTTTCCGCTCTCATCTGCCCATTTGCAATATTCGCATTCTTCACTTGCTTCTGGAATCTTATCTTTTAACACTTCAAGGGCATTTTTAAATATATTTTCTGCATTCTCTATGCTTACCTTCATCTTTATCAGATCAGTATTGAAAACAACATCGCCATTTTCATTTACTTTGTCTGGATGATAGAACAATAGATAAGCGTAATCCTCTGTCTTGTAGTTGTTTTTTCTCAATAGCAGGTTGTATATGTCCATCTGGTTCTGGTAGTGTTCATGGGTGTCTTCCTTTAATGGATAGCCTCTTGTCTTGTAGTC
>CAZYSP010000025.1:0-6655 GCA_964650285.1 uncultured Methanosarcinales archaeon
CCCATGCACACCATATAGTAGGGTTATTTTGTTCACTAACCCTTTTTTTTATTTCATTTAAATTTTCTTGATGGTATTCGGGATTAATTTCTTCATCAAGATTTTCTGGCTTGTCTTTCCTTTGGGGATATAGGTTCAATATTAGCCACCCATCAAATCCTTTTATACTAAATTTTATTACTTTGTTTGTAGTATGATCTGATTCTTTATCATCTGCAGTGTTAGGATTAACCCCAATTGTAATTAACATATTACTGCCAGTTTTACCTAAACTATATCTAGCATGGTTATATGGGGAATTTTTGTAAATATCTGGGAGATGTTTGTAAATCATTTTAATCCTTCAACCTCTTCATCAACCAATACTTTCTAAATAATGCGCCTAATAAGAAAGCAACAGCAACAACATACAATTGAGCATTATTAAGATATAATCCTATTGAAACAAATATCAAAGCTATGACATAATAAACTATTATCGTTTTCTTGTTTCTTGCTTTGGTTGTTGTTTTCCACATTTTTTTAATACTCTTTCAATTTGCCATTTTTGCGATTTTCTTTTACATAAATATCTATATCCCCCTTGTATTTAAATTCGCCAAATTCTTTTGGTTTGGGATTTAGGTCACACATAATTATAGGAATATTTGTTTTTTCAAAATCAATTTTTTTGTATGTATCTTTATTTTCTGTATTAAGAACTCTTTTTGTTGTTAATTTTCCTGCTTCAATGATTATATCAGTTTCATACATATACGAACCTTCATTAAAATTGGTTCCTTTATTTTTAAGCTCTTCTCCTGTTACAATATTATATATTTTTATATACAGCTCGTCTATGCTACAGAATTTCTTTAGCAGTCCTGAATCAATTTTTGATTTTAAGTAGACTCCTAAAGGGTCTAAATCACCATTTTTGTTTTTAGTGAGTAAAGAAGCACAGATTATCATCACTTTTTTTGGGTCGTTTTTTGCTAATTTTCCTTTCAGCATAGTATTAAACTGCTCCACAGTCAAACCAACCCATCTATCTTCAGGGGATGTGTTCTTTATTTCTATGAATAAATTAGGGTCTCTTTCTTTTCCATTTTCAATTATTTTTATTATATCTGGATCTGAAATGTTTTCTTTTGTAAGTTTATGTATATTAAAATCTAAAACACATTCTTTTTTTGTATTGTTTTCTATTATTTTTGCAACTCCTATTTCAATCAATTTTCCGATAACAAAATTATCAATAATACCACCAAGCCCGCGATACTGCCCAGTTGTTCTATTTGTGGCTGATTTGGTCTTGTCTAAGCGATATTCTACCGCAAACTTAAAACATTTTTCTAAATCTTTTTTTTGTATTTTGTATTCCATCTTCATCTTTCCGCTAAAAACTTTTTCAATGTTTTGTCAAAATTCTTTTTTATTTCGTGCTCCCATATGCAAATCACTTTATAGCCTTTAGCTTTAAGAGTTTTCCTATTTTTTTTGTCTCTTCCTGCGTTTTTTTCTATTTTAGGCAGCCAATATCCTTTATTGCTTTTAGGCTCTTTATAGCATTTAGGGCATTTATGCCAAAAGCATCCTTGAATAAATATTGTAGTTTTGCTGTTAGTTAACATAACATCAGGCTTTGACTATAAAGCCCCAAATAAATGATATAAGTGATATTCTCTGTTTTTCTGTTAGTTTCATTTTATCTCCACTTTATAGCCAAAGACTTGGATTTCTAGTTCAGTTCTGTAGCCTTTATATAGTTTATAGTCAAGATGGGGGTTTATAGTCAAAGCCTCAAAACCACAACCTTTATATAGAACTGCTTACTTACTTTTCTTGGAAATTAAGGTAATTTCTATTAAAAAACTATAATACGGAGGAAACTAAAAAATGCAACAAAATCAAAACGTACAACCAATATTTATTCTGCCTGAAGGCTCTCAGAGAAGTGTAGGAAGAGAAGCTCAGAGAAACAATATAGCAGCAGCAAAAGCAGTTGCAGAAACTGTTAGAACTACTTTAGGTCCAAAAGGTATGGACAAGATGATTGTAGATTCTTTAGGAGATGTAACAGTAACTAATGATGGTGTTACAATTCTGGAAGAAATGAATATAGAGCATCCTTCTGCAAAAATGATTGTAGAAGTAGCTAAAACCCAGGAAGATGAGATAGGAGACGGTACAACTACAGCAGTTGTTTTAGCAGGTGAATTATTAAAAAACGCAGAAGAACTTTTAGATAAAGATGTTCATCCAGCTGTTATAGCAAGAGGTTATAGATTAGCAGAAACAAAAGCCCAAGAAATTCTAGACCAAATAGGAGAAAAATCAGTTACTGAAGATACATTAAAGAAAATAGCCCAGACAGCAATGACAGGAAAAGGAGCTGAATATTCAAAAGACATACTATCAATTCTAGCAGTACAAGCAGTAAATATGGTAAAAGAAAACAACCATATAGACAAAGACAATATAAAAATAGAAAAAAGAGTTGGTGGAAGTGTAGATGATTCTAATCTAATAAAAGGAATTGTAATAGACAAGGAAAGATTAAGCTCAACAATGCCAAGAGAAATAAAAAACGCAAAAATAGCATTAATAGACAGGGAAATAGAAATCAAGAAAACAGAAATTGATGCAAATATACAGATAAAAACACCAGACCAGATGCAGGGCTTCTTAGACCAGGAAGAAAAAATGCTACAGGATATGGTAAACAGAATAACAAATACAGGAGCAAATGTTGTTTTATGCCAAAAAGGTGTTGATGATGTTGCAATTCATTTCTTAGCTAAAAAAGGAGTTTATGCAGTAAGAAGAGTAAGTGAAAGTGATATGAAGAAGATAGCAAAAGCAACAGGAGCAAAAATAGTCAACAATTTAAAAGATTTAAGCGAAAATGATTTAGGAGCATCTGGAATTGTAGAAGAAAAAAAAGTAGGAGATGAGGAATTTACCTATATTATGGACTGCAAGAATCCAAAAGCAGTTACTTTACTAATAAGAGGTGGTACAGAGCATGTCACAAATGAAATTGAACGAGCAGTAACTGATGCAGTAGGAGATGTAGCAGCTGCATTAAAAACAGGTTTAGTAACAGCAGGAGCAGGAGCTCCGGAAATTGAGCTTTCAATAGCATTAAGAAGGTATGCAAATTCATTATCAGGCCGCGAGCAACTTGCAGTTGAATCTTTTGCAAATGCAATGGAAATAATCCCAAAAACATTAATTGAAAACGCTGGCTTAGATCCAATAGACACAATGACAGACCTAAAAGCAGCTCATAGCAAGAAACAAAAATGGGCTGGAATTGATGTCTTTACTGGAAAAGTAATGGATGCTTGGAAAAAAGGTGTAATAGAGCCTTTAAAAATCAAAACACAAGCTGTAAGCTCAGCAGCAGAAGTTGCAGTAATGGTTTTAAGGATTGATGATGTAATACAATCTACTGGAAAAGGACAAGCACCTCCAGCAGGAATGCCCCCAGGAGGAATGCCACCTGGAATGCCTGGTATGGGGATGTAAAACTATTACAGTCCGAAACTATCAGAAAACTCTTTTATTCTTTCGAATTCCAATAAAAATTTATGGCCCCGGTCTTTCATGAAAAACATCTTCTTGCCTTTTACCTCTTTTTCCTCAATCATCCCTTTTTCCAGAAGCGTATTTACATATTCCTTTAATTTTGCATGAGATAAATTGGATTTATACAAAAGATGTGTAGGCTTGATTTTGCCTTCTTTATTCCGGATGGATCTAAGAATATCTGCAATTATCTCTAATTTCCCCCGTCTTTTTACAATCATTTTACCTTGGTTTTTTCTTAAAAATCAGTATAAAAGGTATCAGCAAATATACAAAGCCAAGTAATTGAATTAATTCAGCTAACACATAAATAATTCTTGAATATATTACAAAAACAAAGAAAGCTTGAGAAACCAGAAGTATGCCAAAGGCAATTACTACAAATCTTGCGTTTTCACTTTTAATTTCTTTATAGTTTTGGTAATATGAATAGGTTATAAGCAAAAGTAAAACAAATGATGTAAGATAAAATAACTGGTAATGTATAACACCAATCCACGTTGCAAGAAATACAAAATAAAGCAAAAGCGCAATAACTCTCTGATTTTTCCATCTAAGCCTTGAAATTATCAGGAATAAAATCATAAACCCAAGCAGCATAAAGAAAATATATACAATAAACGCCAGTGCATTAATATTGTAAGGAGTTAAGCTGGTAAATGTCTGGTGAATTGAGCTTCCAAGCGCAGACCTTGTAATTGTTGGCTTATAAATTGCCAAAGTTCCAATAATTTTTGCAATAAATGCCAAGGTTAGAGACAAAAAAGCAGTGCTGAAGTACTGATATTTGTTTTCCTTTGTTAATTTAAAGCATTTATAACTATAATATACAAGCAATACACTGACTATTATAGCTATTAGCTCAATAATAGAATCAAAGCCATAGAACCATTTTGGGCTGAATACATAAGAAGGAAGCCCATATGGCACACTCTCAAATAACATTGCAGCTTAAAAAAGCGTTTTTCCCTTTATAAACTTTATGAATCTTTGTTCTGTATTAACTGTTCATAATGATTAATAAATACCTATACTATTCAACATTATAACCAACTAACACCTCCAAAGTTTTTTTGGTTAATAAATCAAGGGCAAGCTTTTGACACCCTCTTTTTGCTTGCTCTTGATAATCTTTATTTAAAAGACAAGCCAAAAACCACCCACTTTGGCTTGTTATTTATTTTTATATGTCGATTTTCTTTATGCTGCTGGGGTTTTGTTTACTTTTTCCATTCCTTTTTCCACCACTAAATCACTTATCCCCCATTGTATATTCCCAAAATCTTTCTCCTCTTTTTTCCTATATTTGCCTTTTGGCTTTATATCACTCTTAAAAATTTTTGAGAAAAAAGAATCTTCCACTTCAGCAGGTTTATAACTTGCCTCAATTTTCTTTTAAACCTTTTTTTGCACTGCTTTTTTACTTTTCCTCTTTTTTGCCATTTTCATTTAAAATAATTATTATCAACTAACAACAATTTAAATTTGTCTATTATTGCTGAGTTTGCTCTAAATATTGGTCTATTATATCATCTACAACCCCTTTAACAGTATTTGATTCTATTGCAAATCCCAGGCCTTCAAATCCTCCTATCTTAAAGTTATTGATTCCTATTATCCTGGAGTTTGTGTTAACTAATGGACCTCCTGAGTTTCCAGGATTTATCGGAACATCTGTCTGCAGATAAATTTCAAGGTCATTCGGCCCTTTTCTATCGACAGCTGAAACAATTCCTTCTGTAACAGTAAATGAAAGCCCTGCAGGATTGCCTAAAGCTATTACTCTTTCTCCTACATTGACATCATCAGAATCACCAAACCTTAAATTTTCCAGAGAAGCATCAACTTTAAGCACAGCTACATCAGCAGTATCATCATAACCAATTAAATCAGCATCATAAACTACATTGTCGTAAGTCAGAATCCTGATTATTTTAGCTCCATTAACAACATGGTAGTTAGTTACAATAAAGCCCCTGTCATCAATAACTGCTCCAGAACCTAAACCCTTGTCTGTGCCTACGCTGACAACAGACTGTAAAACATCATCAATTATTGCAGTAAAATCCTTGCTCTCTACCTTTATACTCTTTAACTCTTCTTTTAGCTCAGTAAGTTGTATTTCGCTTTGCTCCTCTATTTCATCAATTAAATTATTTAATGTATTTATATCCTCCTCATTCTGTGTTTTAAAATTTCTTAAATTAGTGTCAATAAGGTCTATTTCAATTGTTAGACTGTCTTTTAAGGAAGATATATCCTCTCCTAGCTGCTCAAAGTCTGCAGAAATTTGTTTGTTTAGTTCTGTAAGCTTTGTATTAAAATTCTCATTCTGCTCATTAATCTTATTATTGTAATAAAAAATCAAGCTTAAGGTTGCAACTAAAAGAAGAACTATTGAAATGACCAATACTTTTTTGCTGTTGAGATTGAGTTTAGGCATACTAACCTCTTTTAGAATTTGATTATTTTACACTTATAAAGTTTTGCAAAAACATTAATCCAAAGGCAATTGCTACCATAACACCATATACAGTTTTGTTCCATCTCAAAACCTTTCTACCATCAAAGTTCCCTATAGGTATCAGGTTAAATAATGCTAACCATGAATTTATGAAAAAGCCATAAAATGCTATTATTTTTAATATTCCTTCTGGACTCATTAACAAAAACCATAAAAATACT
The DNA here is from genome assembly GCA_964650285.1 of uncultured Methanosarcinales archaeon. Classification (GTDB taxonomy): domain Archaea; phylum Nanobdellota; class Nanobdellia; order Woesearchaeales; family GW2011-AR4; genus JACPJP01. The sequence continues at coordinate 6,259 of CAZYSP010000025.1, forward strand.
AATGCTAAAATAAGATTTACACCAGGGCCTGCTGCAGATATCTTACCATTTCTTTTTACTCCTACAGGACCAGATATCATAACAGCTCCAGGTGCTGCAAATACAATACCTGCAAAATAAGCCATTATAACTGCCAGAATCAACATCTGGTCAAAAGATCTAAATTCCGCAAAACAACCGTATCTTTGGGCTACAACCTTATGCCCCAGTTCGTGCAGTAAAAATCCAGTCCCGACTGTAACAGCAGCCACAATAAAAACCTGGTAAAAACTCAGGCTTACAAAGCCTTTCATAACAATTGCAAAAGCTATTGATATAGCTATCCATGCCTTGATTAAATCCCTTATCTCTCTTTCAGAAGTGTTTATTTTTCCTATATAGATTGGCTTTGGCTGCT
>CAZYSP010000026.1:0-5889 GCA_964650285.1 uncultured Methanosarcinales archaeon
CTCTGCTGGTTGCAACAGTAGTTGTATCTTTAGGAGGGGCTTATATTTCAATATCGGCTGTAAATTCTAGACTGAGTTCTGTAGGTTTAGCCCCAATAACAGGTTTTGCAACTATTCCAAATGGAACTGCAACTGTAACAGTACAAACTGTTTCTTCAATAAAATTTCCAGATTCAAGTGTGGCATTTGGCACAGGCAGTGTAAATACTACTGGATCATATAGTAACTGCTCGCTAAGTACAGTTTATACCCCTTATAAGGGATGTGTTGGTTTTGATGATCAAACAAATGGATTTACAGTTGAGAATGATGGGAATACAAATTTGAGTGTAGAGCTAAGGTCTAATATATCCCTTGCAACATTTATTGGTACAGGCGGTGGGGATTTCCGATGGAATGTGAGTGTAAATGAAGCTGGAAGTTGCGTTAATAAATCTGGCACTGATAGAACTGCTGTTGAGCCTAATACAACAGATGATGGTTGTGGAGGAGATACAAGTGATTGTGGAGCTGGGTGGGAGCAAATAAGCACATCAAATAAAAACATATGCCCAAGTTTGTTATTTATAGATGCCAGTGATTCTTTGGACATTGACATAAACATAACAATACCACTTGATGCTCCAGTAGGGGCCAAGATTGCAGGGTTTATTATTACAGGGACAGGGGAATAATAAAAATTTTTATTTTTTGAATTATTAATTTTTAATGTAAGATCGTTCTAGAAAAGTTTAAATAGGAATGAATTTATATTTATTTTAATGAAAAAAAATTTAATAGTAATTTTTGTATTATTTTTGATATTGTTGATGATGCACATGGGCATAGTTAATGCAATTGGAATAAGCCCTTCTTCTATAAAGATTGATTTTCAGCCTAATTATGAGGAAACATTCGCTTTTAAAACTGAAAGGGTAGAAAATATAGGGATTTATATAGAAGGCGGTTTAGCAGAGTATGTAACTTTGGAAGAGGATAATATGGCAAAGGATGGCACTTTTGTTATTAAAGTAAAATTACCAGCAGAGATTGAAACCCCTGGGAAAAATAGAGTATTAGTAGGTTTAATTGAAAAAGGTTCAGGAGGAGGAACTGTAGCAGGTATAGCATCAATAAGGACACCTATAGACATAAAAGTTCCTTATCCGGGTGTATATGCTGAAATAGGCTTTAATGTTAATGACTTAAACATAAATGAGACTGCTAATTTTGTTGTTACAATAAATAATCTTGGAAAAGAGGATATTAATAACGCAAAAGCAGCAATAGATATATTTGATAGTGATGAAAGGCTCGTGGAAAAACTTTTTACTGAAGAAAAAAATATTAAACCTAATGCCCGGGAAAATTTAATGGCTTTATTTGATTCTTCCGAGCATGCTGCTGGGGCATACAAGGCTATTGCGCATGTAACTTATGCTGATAAATCAAAGGACTTAGAAGCTAATTTTAAGATGGGAACCTTAAATGTTAAAATTATTAATTATACAAAGACATTTTTTAAAGACAAAATAGGTAAATTTGGTATTGAAATAGAATCTAGATGGAATGGTAAGATAAATGATATTTTTGCAGAAGTAAAAGTTTTTAATGACACGAAAGAGGTTTCTTCCTTTAAAACAGTTTCAGTTAGCTTAGAACCATGGGAAAAAAAGATAGTGAGCACTTTTTGGGACACTGAAGGCTTGGGTGAAGGAACTTATGATGTAGAAATCATTTTGTTTTATGAAGGACAAACAACCAAACTTAATGATGTTATAGAAATAATAACTGAGAAAGAAGAAATATCAATCTTAAAATACTTAACTACAACAAATTTGTTAATTGCTGCAGTATTGCTGCTTATAACAATAAATATAATTATTATTGCAAAGAAACGTAAAAAATGAAAACAGCAGAAAATTACAAATTTTCCAGCTTTCATTTTAAAAATTCATAACAAAAAATATAGTTTAAAATGAAAATAACTAAGTTCTTTTTATTATTGATATTTTTAGTTATAATCTCCACTTTCTTAACTTATGCATTTTATAACTTTTTTGTAATAGAAGATATAATAACTCTAAATATGGGGGTAAAAGTTAATGACCATTTTGGACTTAATGCAGATGCAGATGCCATAAAATTTGGGATGATAATGCCAGGTACGTCAAGTCAAAGATTAATAATGGTTAATAATAATGCAACTTACCCACTAAAAGTTATGATTCTAAAATCTGGTTATATTGCAGATTGGGTTAAAATTTCTGAAAATAACTTTATTTTGGAAGAAAATGGGAATAGACAAGTAATTTTTGAGGTTTCTGCTCCTGAAAATGTTAATTTTGGAAATTATACAGGAGAAGTTAAGATTATTTTTAAAAAGACTTTGTTCGGTTAATAGAATAATTAAAAGAACTGTGTTTTATTAATTAACTTCGAAAAATCAACTATTTTTTTCTTTAAATTCATTGTATAGAATGTTCCAAAATTACACAATATTTATATATATCATTATGATATATTTATGATATATGGGTAAATTGTTGCACATAAGAGTAGGCAAGAGGTTAAAGGAAAGGATGCAGGTTTTGATAGATACAGGGCTGTTCAGCAACCAAGCAGAGATAGCCAGAGAAGCCATAAGAGAACTTTTGATTAAATATAGTAAAGAGCTTAAAAAGAAAGAGTAAAAATGGTTAAAATATCAAATAATCTACTAGCGATTTTGATAATAATATTTGGATTAATAGTTAGTTATAATAACTGGCTTATCTACAAAAATGCTGAATTAATAGCTGTAACTGGTCAAACAACAAAAACAGGCACTATAACAATAGATTTCACTAAACCAGCTGCACCTGCTGAAGAAGCGGCAGCAGAAGAAGAAGTGGCAGCTGCTGCACCGTCTGCTGCTGGTGGAGGTGGTGGTGGAGGTCTAGGAGCTGGTTTTGTACCTGAGAAAGAAATTTCACCTTCTATAAAATTAGATACGGATTTAATAAAGGTTAGTTTAAAGGAAGACCAAATTATAACAGAGTCATTAAGAATAACAAATGATGGTAATACAAAGCTAGAGCTCAATTTAAAAATTAGCGGTGTAGAAGAATTTATATTTTTAAGTGAGGATTCTATTACTCTAGAACTGGGAGAAAGTAAGTCAATAAAATTAAAAATAGTGGGTATATCTATTGGCGCGTATAGTGGAAAAATATTAATCAAAGGTGATGGAATTAACGAATCAGTAAGAGTAATTTTTGATGTAGAGTCAAAAAAGATTTTATTTGACATTGCTTTAGATTTAATAAAATCAGAAATATTAATTGGGGATGATTTAAATATAAAAATAGGTCTAATTAATCTTGGGGTTCCCGGGATGGTGAATGTTAGTTTATATTATAAAATAAGTGATTCAAATAATAATATTGTTTTAAAAGAAAACGAAATTGTGAAAGTTGAAACACAAAAAGAATTTATTAAAAACTTCAAACTGCCTTCTGATATAGCAATAGGTGATTATTTAATTTCTGCGGAAGTACGTTATGGTGAGGATACAGCTATTTCAAGTTCTTTGTTTAAGGTAATTAAAAGCCAGATAATATTAAAATTTTCATTAATAGGTGTACTGACAATTTTGGTAGTGCTACTAATAGTCCTAACTATAATTAACTTAAGAGAACATAAAGACCTTAAATATATTATTAAAACAAATAAAATTCTAAAATCTATCGGTCTAGAAATAAGCCCTAGAGAGATGAAAAGAATTTCCATTAAAAGGGGCAAGATACAGAAAAAACTTGATTCTTTGCTTGAGGCTTACAATTCTGGATTTATAAGCAAGGAATCTTACGGAAAAAGCAAAAAAAGCCTGGAAAATGAAATAAAAAGCTTAAGCAAGGAGAAAATCAGAAAGAAAGAAAAAATTGCTGGAAAAAAGAGTATATTTTCAAGGTTATTTGAAAAAAGAAAAGGTCCAAAAATATAGGAGTAGAAAACTAAAGAAGAAGCTGAAAGTTCAATATTTGCCGAATGCTATAGATCATTGTTAAAGGCAGAGAGGGAATTAAAAAGATGTAATATCAAAAAATCAAGAAAAATTTATTTTAAGGCAAGAGAATTATATGCTAAATTAGAATTTTCGGAGAAAAAAGGACTGTATAATGAACTAATAGAACTTCAGAAAAAATTTGAAAAGCTGCGTTAGTTGAGAATTAATCTTATAATAAACAAAACATTTTTATATAAGTTTTTAATAAGAAATCCTTATGGTAATCAATGATAATAAAATTAAAAAAGTTGACATTTTTCTAAAGAAAATTGGCATGGGTAAACCTTTGTCTCCGAAATATGAGGAGGAGGGTGAGAATCATACAGCATTGCTCACAGATGCTCTTGAAGATTTAAAAAAGGAGATGGGGCACCTGTATAATGAAAAAAGAGATTTAGAAAATAGTTTGGTGCAAACAGGAGAGGATATGAATTTGACTCGAAGCGAAGAGAGTAGGCTGAGAAAAAAATTATCATCCTTAGCGAATAAAGAATCTGAAATTGGTTCTAAGAAAGTTGAACTTGAAGAGAAACTCAAGAGGCTTAATTTTAAGATGTCTAAGGTAAGTAAAATAAAGGACGAACTAAAAGATTTGTAACTAATTTTTAAGTAAAACCTATTATTTATGTTCTAAATTCCTAGAGACAAAAGAAAAAATCATTTTTCTCTTTTAGTTCAATAACAAAATTGTCTAAAGAAATTTCATTAAATTATATTAGAAATGGGTTAAATATTAAAATCAATAAAAGTAAAAAAAAAATTAAAACTATAAATATTACAATTATTTTCTCAATATAATTTTTCCCTCTTAAAAATATATGCGTAAAAAATAATATGACTAGTGGAATGAGGAATATTGAGAAAGTAATATAAATTCCTAGGACCTTAGCTAGAAGAATTTGAGCTTTTGTTTGTCCCCCTATGACATTAAAAGAGGTTTCAGATTCTGATTGTGAAGATGTAGAAGTTAAAGTTACTTTCAAAAAATAAATTCCTTTTTCTAAATCTTCTGGAACTCTTAAATTTCCAACAAAAGATGCTTGGGTTTCGACTGCAACAGTCTCAGTTTTTAAGGCTTTTAATTGTCTATTAATATCAAAAATTCATATTTTAATGTGATATCTATTCTTTCTTGACTGGCAAATTAACTAATTTTATTGTAAACCATATATTTTCTCCTTTGGGTACACTTTCATAAGTCTCTGGCAGATCGATTTCTAAATTAAATGTCTGTGCAGAAACTATGTTTGCCAGGAAAACAACTTCTTAAGCTCTTATTCTATCAATATATTAATTGCTATATTAGTATAATAAATAGTAAAGTTTATATATTTGTATACTAATAAGGCAGTATTTGAGTCCATATTTAGTCCATATTTAATCCGGAAATTATGTAATAAAATGCCTGAGATGAGATTTACTGTAACGAAGAAATTGAATAAGCTGATTTTGGAAGTTTCTGAAGGCTTAGGAGTTGATAAGTCGGATTATGTCAAGAGTTTGATACTTTATGATTTGAAAGATAAAGGGGGAAGAAAGAGTTAGAATGCCAGAAATGAGATTTACTGTAACGAAGAAATTGAATAAGCTGATTTTGGAAGTTTCTGAAGGCTTAGGAGTTGATAAGTCGGATTATGTCAAGAGTTTGATACTTTATGATTTGAAAAAGGGAATAAAAAATGATGGGAAAGGATAAAGAAGTCAATAAAAGTAATTTGGCAAAAAAGATATTTTTCATACTTACAATAGCATTGTTTTTGCTGATTGGTTTAGTCATGGCAAGCGCTGATGAAGTGCAGAAAGAAAAAATCGAAAACCTGGAAAAAGAAGAGATAAGCGATGACGCGTCTCAAGAACTGCTA
>CAZYSP010000027.1:0-5721 GCA_964650285.1 uncultured Methanosarcinales archaeon
TGTAATCTTTATTGTCCAGTTTTCCTGCAATTGCCAGCCCATTGGCAAAACAAACACCTTGTCCTAACGAGCCGCCTGCAAAATCAACTCCGGGAGTTTTTAGTTCAGGATGGCCCTGTAGCATGCTGTTTATTTTTCTAAAGCTTTCCAGTTCTTTTTTATCAAAAAATCCTTTCATTGCCAGTGCTGCATAAAAAGCAGGAGATGCATGGCCTTTGCTCAGGACAAGCCTGTCTCTATCTTTATCATGCGGTTTTTTTGGGTTTACTTTTAGTTTATAGAAGTATAATGCTGAAAGCAGATCTGCTTCAGATAAAGAACCTCCAGGATGACCAGATTGAGCTCGATGAATCATTATTAAAGATTCCTTTCTTATTTCATTTGCTATTTTTTTAAAGTTGGTTATTTTATTTTCGTCCATTTTGGGAAATACTAGAAGTAGAATATGTTTTTATTTTATAAGTTTTTTGTTTAAAAAAATAAAAAAGAGAATTATCTTCTCTTGAGAGCTTCTTTTGCAGGTTTCATACTCTTCCACGCTATATTAAATAAACTCTCTAATGCACTTGAAAAGAAAGGGGTGTTAACCCATATACCTACATCATAAGTTGGATGTACAGAGGCATCGTTCATTATCATAAAGATAATCTCTTTTCCATCAACAATTACGAATCTTGCTTTTGTATCCACATTTTTTACTTCTGCAACTCCGGCTATGTCTTTTACTGTAGCTACTGTTTCTTTTGTTAATGGTGCTGCAATCCTTATTTTTACACCGCGTTCCTTTAGCTTTTCGAATGTTGGCTTGAAGCCTTCTATCTTTCTTATTAAGCCTTGGGTTGTGGTCATTATTGAAACAGATTCTTCGGCATTTCTTATTGTAAGCTCAAGATGATTGTATAAATTATGCCTTCCTTTTAATGACCCCGATAAATCAGCTGGCTCTACTAGCTCAACACCTTGTGTATGCAATGTGTTTAATTCATTTACAATTTCTGTTTTCTTAAGGTCTTCAAGCTTTGCTATTTGCTCTTTTGCATACTCATTCACATTTTTCTTGACTCTTTCCAGAACTTCTTTAGGAGGAACAGCAAGATATTTTATTGGCTTGCCTAGCTTCATAACAACAAATCCCTTTTTTTCCAGGCTTTCAAGAACATCATAGCTTCTGGAGCGTGGAACATCCGCTATATCTGATAGTTCGCCGGCTGTTGAAACTCCTCGGCTTAGCAAAGCTGTCCAGATTTTTACTTCATACAGATTTAAAGAGAAATATCTTCTAAGTTTGCTCAAAAATTCTTCTTTTACTATCATTAAAACCTACCCCCCTTTTTTTATTAAAAGGGGACAAATGAATTGATACTACTATTAATATGTTATGTTTTTTTACCCCAACACAGTACTTTCATTTGTATCGGGTGGTATTGAATTTTAACTATATAGCAAAAAAATCTTAAACAGAACTTATATATAAAGTTTTTGAAACTTTTTTATTTTATTCTTTCTTTTTGCAGTTTTTCAACAACACTTGGGTCTGCCAGAGTTGTTGTACTGCCTATGTCTTTGCTTCCTTCTGCTATTGCTTTTAGGATTCTTCTCATTATCTTACCAGACCTTGTTTTCGGCAAATCGTCTGCAAATTGTAATTTTGATGGTTTTGCTATATGACTCATATTGTTGGCTACATGTGCAATAATATCTTTTTTTAGTTCGTCTGTAGGTTTTACTCCTTTTTTTAATGTGACAAAAGCATAAATTGCTTGGCCTTTAATTGTGTCCGGTATTGGGACAATAGCGGATTCTGCAACAGATTTATGGCTTACTATATGGCTTTCTACTTCTGCGGTTCCAAGCCTGTGGCCAGCAACCTTAATCACATCGTCAGTTCTTCCCATTATCCAGAGGTAGCCATCTTTATCTATTCTTGCACTGTCTCCAGTCAGATAAATTCCCGGGAATTTACTGAAGTATGTTTTTTTGTATCGTTTTGGGTTGCGCCATACTGTCCTTAACATTCCTGGCCATGGTTTTTTGATTACTAAATATCCTCCTTCATCAGCATTTGTTTTTGAACCATTTTCTCTAAGAACTTCCGGGACTATTCCTGGGAAAGGCAAGGTTGCAGAGCCGGGTTTTAGTGGAGTGGCTCCTGGTAAAGGTGTTATTAAAATTCCTCCTGTTTCTGTCTGCCACCATGTATCGACAATTGGGCATTTTTTATTTCCTATTACATTGTAATACCAAATCCATGCTTCTGGATTTATTGATTCTCCAACAGTTCCCAGCAATCTTAAACTTTTAAGATTGCGAGATTTGGGCCATTTATTGCCGTATTTCATCAATGCCCTTATAGCTGTCGGCGCTGTATAAAAAATTGTAACTTTGTATTTTTCAACTATTTCCCAGAACCTATCTGGATTTGGATATATTGGACTGCCTTCATACATTAAGGATGTTGCTCCATTTGACAAGGGACCATAAATTATGTAGCTATGGCCGGTTATCCACCCTATATCTGCAGTGCACCAGTAAATATCATTATCTTTTATGTCAAATATCCATTTGAATGTAAGGTTAACATAAAGTAGGTAGCCAGCTTGTGTATGTAAAACTCCTTTTGGCTTTCCTGTTGTTCCTGATGTATATAAGATGAATAAAGTATCTTCTGAGTCCATTTTTGCTGGAATGCAGTTGTCTTTGATTTTTGTATTTGACATTTCCTTGTGCCACCATAAGTCCTTTCCTTTTTTCATAGTGATCTTGTTTTTGCATCTCTGTACAACTATAACTTTTTTCACAGAATGACAATTCATAAGAGCTTTGTCTGCATTTTGCTTTAATGGCAATATCTTTCCATTTCTAAAGCTCCCATCGGAAGTAATAACCATCTTAGCCTCGCAATCAAGGATTCTGTCCTTTAAGGATTCTGAACTAAACCCGCCAAAAACTATTGAATGAATTAATCCTATGCGAGCGCATGCGAGCATTGCTACTGCAAGTTCCGGAATCATAGGGAGGTATATGCAAACCCTGTCTTCTTTACGCAAGCCATGGCTCTTAAGAACATTAGCGAATCTTGAGACTTCATACAGCAGCTGAGAATAAGTATATTTTATTGTTTGTCCATCTTCTGCTTCCCATATTATTGCTGTTTTGTTTCCTTTTCCTTCTTCTATATTTTTGTCAATGCAGTTATAGCAAACATTGATTTTGCCGCCTTCAAACCATTTAAAATGTCCATTGTCATTTCTAAGAACTGTTTTCCATTTCTTGAACCAATGCAGATTGCGGGCTTTTTCAGCCCAGAATTTTTCAGGATTTTTTACTGATCTCTTATAGATCTTTTGGTACTGCCCCATACTTTTGATGTGCGCTTTGCTGCTGAATTCCTTTGAAGGCTTAAAAACTCTTTTTTCTTTTAGAACAGAGGTAAAATCGTCAGGCATAGTAAGACCTCTTTTTGTTTTGAATATAAACTTTTTGTTAGTAATTTATCTTATACCTCAAAATGGCTGCGATTCCTCCCAAGCCATCTAATTTTTTTCCTGCTTCATGCTCTGAGCTTATTATTAAAATGTCTCCTTTTGTATTATCTACTGTTTTCATAATATTTTCTATTTCTTCGTATTTGTTTTCTATTCTTTTTTGTTGTATAAAACTATCTGTTATTAATAGTGTTTTTACAGCACCTGCGATAGCTGCATTTTTTGTCTCTTTTAAGCCATAAGATGCTAAATTGTTTTTTGATATTTCTACAAAAAGCTCCTCGACATATCTGAACTCGCGGGCAATTCTGTCCTGTTTTAATGCATTTTCTGTCTCGGGTCTTTTTAGGACTTCGTTAATTGCGTTTTCACCAACAGAGGAGCATGTTGCAAGTATTATTTTACTTTTCAAATTTTCATCTTCAATTTCTTTCATTAATTCTTCTTTCCAAAAAGCAGGGCTTGCAATAATTATTTTGCTTAATTTGTATCTTTTATCATACTCTTGGAATTGTTTTATAATTTCCTTATAAAAATTGCTTTCTACCTGCTTTACATCTGCTTTTTTTGTAACTGAACCCTTAATGCTTGTAAGCAGCTGATAGCCATATTTTTTCATTAATGCAAAATAAGATTCCTCGCGGTCATGTACACAAATTAATATTTTTGCTGAACTTTCTCGGCTTGCTTCCTTTAACTTATTAATCTGGAATTTCAGCCATTTTTGTTTTATTATTGTGATAATAGAATTTTCTTCAACGTTAAATGTGTGGTGCGAGTCTAAAGGTACATCTTCTGGTCCTTCTTTTACTAAACCAGAAATCCTCAATACATTGGATGTTTTGCTAAATTCAATTTTCTCAACCTGAATAAGCAAGAAAACGGGTTTTTTTGTTGTTTTTTGCTTTCTTTGTGTTTCTTCTCCTATTTTTATTTTCCTAAGTGTTTTTCCTTTGATAATGTCATTTTTTTCGATTATTTGGTTTAGATACCATAGATCATCCAGATTTTCAACTTTTACTTTTGCTGTGTGTTTTTTAAAGTCCGAGAATATAAGTTTCATTTTTGTTCTGTTAAGTATTTATTCTATAAATCAAAACATTTATATATTAAACTATTCATTTTTCACACAAAGGTAGATAAAAAATATTTGATAGGTGATAATTTTTGAGAAAATCCCAAGGCGGTATTAATGCAGCAGTATTAGTAGCTGTTATTGCCGGGTTAATTATTTTATACATACTGTTTCTTCCGGAATCTGAGAGAGAGGCATTGCTTGAAAATAAGAGTGTAAAAAGGATTAGTGGCAACGGTGATGAGGAAGAGGGGAATATATTGTTGAGGGAATTTCCAGGCAGACTTGACACTGTTGAAGGCGTCTTAGACAAAAATATTCCAAACATATATTTGTTTGAACAGACTGATGCAAAGGAGCTTGAAAGAATAAATCCCTTTATCGTAAGGAATGGGTGGTTCGATAAAAAAGACAGGACTGTTAGTTTTGGGATAGATGATTTGGAAAACGCAGATAATGTTATGTTGTCTTTTAAAGCCGGAAAGCATGAGGGCATATTAACAATTAAGCTGAATAATGAGATTGTATATGAGAATGATATTGCTGGGGAAACTGTTGCACCAATAATGTTAAAGAGAAATCTGCTTATGGATGAGAATACTTTTGAGTTTAGCGTTTCTTCTGTAGGTTTCAGGTTCTGGAAAACAAATGAATACAGCCTTGATGACATGAAAATAGTGGGAGATATAACTGACAGGAGCAAACAGGAAAGCAGGAATGTGTTTACATTGACAGGGACAGAACTATTTAATATAGAGAGAGCAAATTTGAGGTTTGTCCCATATTGTAAGAATGTGGCTAGTGTGGGTGTTCTGGATGTTTTCATAAACAATAGAGAAGTGTTTTCTGCTGTTCCTGTGTGTGAGGATGCTTACAGACAGCCAATACCTATAGGGATTTTAGATGTTGGAGAAAACAGGGTAATTTTCAGGACCAACAAAGGCAGCTATAGTGTAGAGCAGATTAAAGTAGAGTTTATTGAAAAGGAAGTTAGAACAAATGTTTATTATTTTGAGGTGGACCAGAGTGTGATTGACGATATTGAAGATGAGGAGATAGATGTTGTTTTGACAATTGAGTTTGTTGATGATGAGAAAAATAAAAGGGCTGATTTAAACATTAATGATAGATTTATTTCAATAGACCAAGAAGATAGGATTT
>CAZYSP010000028.1:0-5135 GCA_964650285.1 uncultured Methanosarcinales archaeon
GTTTTACAAAACCGCTTTCTTTGATAGAAACATTAGCATCTGCCTTTATTATATTGGAATTAATATCAAATATACCTAAATAACTCAAAATTGTAATTAATTGCTTCATAAATTCTCTTGCCTCAGCAGCGCTTTCCAGCTCTGGCTCTGTAACAATTTCCAATAATGGATTTCCACTTCTATTATAATCAACTAAAACATAAGCACTTTCCTGCATCCCTTTTGGATGTATTAAAGCAGCAGGGTCTTCTTCCATATGCACTCTTGTAATCCCTACATCTTTCCCAGACCTTAATTTTAAGCTTCCCTTATTGCCCAAAGGAATCTCATATTGAGAAATCTGGTAGTTTTTAGCCATATCCGGGTAAAAATAAGACTTTCTTGAGAAAATTAACTCCTTGCTAATTTTACAATTTAAAGCCAAGCATAACTTTAAAGCAAACTCTAAAGCCTTTTTATTAAGCACCGGCTTACTACCTGGCTGCCCTAAACAAACCTCACATGTTCTTGTATTTGGCTCTTCAGAGCCTTTAGTAGCACACCCGCAAAAAAGCTTGGTATCACAATTAATCTCAGTATGCACTTCTAATCCAACAATCACACCACTTTTAGATTTTATCATTACTTACCATTATTTTGAAGTATTATTTAAATATTTACCATATAACTATCTCCCAAAAATACCAACAAAAATCTCTTTGGGAATCTCTACACCAGCATCAACAAAGCATTTAGCAAGAAAATAACTATTCCCAGCCCTAAGATTAAATAACCTCTTCAATGTAAAACTATTTAGAAACCCTTCATTTATTCTCAAACTTACTTCTTTATTATTTTTAATAATTTTTTTATTAGTATAGTCTATTGTAACGTCGTTTTTATTGATACTGTGCCTAAAAAGCTCCCATTCCACCAAATCCCTAAATATTTTATTCTTATTATTTTTCAAATATTGTTCTAAATCTTTAATGTCACTATAATTAAAAAAATCATTATTATTTGTTTTATTGAAATAATAAACCCTGCCTAAATACTTAGAAACTCTCTGCCTAGGACCTCTGCCCTTAGCCTTAACCTTGCGCTTATACCACTTATTCTCAACAAGATAAGCATACTCCTTGCCATCAATTTTCTTAGTTCTGATAAAGCTCATATTGGACTTAGGCACTATCAGATTTATAATACTTTCGCTCAAAACAAAGCCTAAAACCCCAGAATTTTGCCTTTTTAGCCTACCTTATAGCAGACATCTCTTTCTTGAACTTCTCGCTTAGCTTCTTTAACCTGCCAACAGCCCCGCTTAAAGCAGCCTTAGGGATTCTATCTCCATCAGTTTCAAGAATAAATTTAGGTTTACTAACCTGAGGATGCTTAATAGCATAAGTAGAAACCTTGACATGATCATCATTCCATAACTCGTTTTTTAGAATATTGGTGTAAGTATGCCCCACACCATCAACCTCAAAAACCAATCTGTTTTTCTTGTTCTCAAGAACATTGAATTTCATGAAAATAAGCAACTCCAGTTTATTTAAAAACCTTTCTTTTCTATTCGAAAACAGCTTACATTTATCCTTTTTATCCCGTGGTTATGATAGCTTTGCGTTGCTTTTAACGGAAATTGAAAGTCCAAAATGTTTGTAACCCTAAAGCCATTGTCGTCGGAAAACGCCTTTACAAACCTTTTGCTTTCGCTTTTATGAAAACTATACACAACTTTGCCAATTTCAAAAGCTTTTTTTAAAAAAATCTTATCCATATGCTTAATCTTGACCCCAAAAGGCGGATTTTGCACTACTAAATCTGCTTTTTCCTTAAAATCATTAACGTCCTGACACCTAAAAATAGCCTCTCCAGCTGCATAACCCTCACTTTCCATTTTCGCAAGGTTCTTCTTAGCCACCTCAAGTACTTTACTGTCAAAATCAACAAAATACACTTTCTGGGCATTTAAAGCTAACATACCAATACCCAGTATGCCTGGCCCACAGCCCAGGTCAATACTCACTTTTCCTATATCTCCCTTCATATAGGCCTGCCAAAGCACTTCTGCAGCTACCTCAGCATCTGTAGCATACTGCTCAACTCTTACTTTTGGCCCTTTAAAGCCCTCTAAGCCAGATAAAAGCACTGCCAGAGCCTTCTTTGAACCTATCCTACCCCTATTGGAACTCTCACTTTTTGCCATTTTTAGCCTATTTTAGCCCTTTTTGGCCTTCCCATGCCCTTTCCATACACCCTCAAGCTCTCACTCTCAGACTGTTTTCAGCCCTCTCAAATCTGCTAACAACCCTTATTTTAAAAACCTTCATTTTTTGACCAACGTTTATTTTTTAATTTTCTAAAAAACTGTTTTTTTAATTTTTATTTTTTTAAAATTTTAATCTAAATTTTTTATTGAAGCTTCTTTATTTTAAAATCTCTTTTTTCAGTCTCATTCCCGCTTCATTCCCAGCCATTTCCCGACGGTAAACTTCTGCTTTCAGTCTCAAAATAGTCCCACTATATTCCCAATACAATCCCAATTAATTCCCAAATATTTAAATTTTTCGTCTTAATAGATTCCCAAACTTATCCCATCACATTCCCAATATAGTCCCAAAAAACGAAATATTTAAATAAAATCTAATTAACGAATCAATTATGTTCTGGATAAAAAGGCAGTCAGACATTGAAAGAAAACTTTCCCAAATGCACCACCTTCTGGCAAGATCTTTCTCTAACGTAAAAAACGACACGCAAAAAATCTTCCAATGGCTCAACCATTTGCATCAAAAAAACCAGGATCAGGAAAACCAGATAAAACAGCTAAAACTGGAGCTGTCTTATATACCAAAAAGGCCAGAAGATATAAAGAAAATAGTGGACAGCTACTACTCATTTGACAACATAACAGAGAGAATAAAGATGATAAATGAGCGAATAGACACCATAGCCAAAGGAAAACAACCATATACACCAGCACATCCAGAAATACATGAAATAACACAAAGACTTACACAATTAGAAGAGCAACGTAAAGCAACAATAAGGGAAAAAGTAGTAAAACGCGTTACAAGAAACTCAAAAGAATACGTAAAGCAGCTAATACTTTCTTATATAAGAAAATATACCCAAATAAGCAGCTTACAATTAAAGGATATGATAGTTTATGACCAGGGATTATGCTCGAAAAGCTCTTTTTACCGTCTTTTAGACGAAATAGAAGCTCTAGAAGAAATAGGAACAGTAAAAAAAGTAAGGCAAAAATACTACCTCTACAAGCAAATTAAAGAACAATAGATATTAAAATTAATATTTTCAACAATATAAAACATTATAAATAAGCTAACTTAACCAAAAATCTGGGGTGGTAATGATTTTTGATGAGTTTTTTAAGCAAAGAAAGCGCTATTTCTCAAAAAAACCAAATGGCATTAATTTTGAGCTTAAAGAAGCATTAAAAACCATTAAAAAGGAATTAGACGGGCATTTAGAGGCTATTAATGAAAATACAGGCGAGATACAAACAAGCTATGAGTGTGTAAATGAGGTTAATGACAAGCTGGAAAAACTGGCAGAAAGAATAGAGACAATAGAAATATTCTTGCAGAAATACAGCAACTTTACTGCAATAGAAAAAAGCTTTGATATAAAGCCATTAACAAAAACAGAACAACATGTTTTCCTGGTTATTTATGCTTTAGGGGGTGAAAAAGGACTCGTTTCTTACGCAGATATAATTAAAAAAACAGCTCTTCCAGGTTATGTTGTAAGTGAGTACATAGCAAGATTAATAGAAAAAGGCATTCCATTAATGAAGAAATACATAAACAACATTCCATGCATTAAACTTAATCCAGAGTTCAAGCGCATACAGGCAAAAGAAAACATTTTGTGCATAGACCCAGCGCAAAAAGAACTGGTCAATTTTTAGTTTAAAACCTTTAATCTTTTATTAAAACCTTTAATCATACTTATTCTAATACCTTTTAGTTATTGATTAAAACTTTTAGTTGTTTTTAACAGATTAATTTCAATATGGAAAAAAACTCTATTCTTGCTTATTTCCATCTTGCTCATTTCCAAACTCACTCAATTTAGCATCATCCTTCTTAGGCTTTGCTTTAAATTTATCAATAAGCTTTTCTTCATATAACTGCTGCGTATCTGTTATAGAGGGTACACCATACATCTGCAATGTAGTCCTGGCATCAGCATGTCCAGCCATCTTTTGAACCATATTAAATGGAATACCAGCAGCAAGGCTAAGCCTGGAAAAGCTATGCCTAAAGATATGCGGATTCATATTCTTAAGCTTAGGATTAGGATTCTTAATATACGCTCTTTTAGCGCAATTAGCCACAATTCTGTTTATTTGGCTTAAAGATATGCCTTCATGGCCTTTCTTATTACTTTGTATCAAAAAGCCCGTTTTACGGCTTCCTATATAAAATTTGATAGCTTGCAAGGTATCATCATCAATTGGAACAGCTCTTGACTTTGGGTCTTTTTCATTTGCCCCTTTACCCTTTTCAATAAATATCCTTTTTCTTCCAAAATCAACATCTTTGATTTTGATGTTAGCAAGCTCAAATCTACGCATGCCTGTTCTTGCTAGAATCTTTAGAACAACACTTTCTTTCAAATTTTTGGCTGCAGTAATGATGCTGTTGATTTCATTCCAATTAAGGTAATATTCATTGTATTTCTTTGCCATTAAATTAACCTCTTATCAGCAAAGCCAAGCATTGCCAATTTAGGGGAGGCGGGTGGGCAGAATCACGCTAAGTCTTTTATCAAAACTGCCGATTAGGAATTTTGCCTAAAGTCCGCTCTGGCATAGCTTGGCTTTGCGGTTCATTATTATCCGACAAACTCTTAAAAAACGCAACACTTTTATTTAAATATTGTGTTTTTAATCAAAAATAGCCTAAAAAAGCAACAAAAGTAGTAGAAATGTTGCATTTCATATATAGAGAAAAAAAATTTTATCAAAACATTAAAGTGATCCGAAAGAAGTAAGACTTTGCCACATTCTCATACATTCTGGGCAAAACATCGCAAATCTCTATATGTTAAAATTTATTCCTGATAATAGCTAGAATTTCCCAATGCCAGGGCAATTTCAGCTTTTTTTAATTCTTTTCCTAAGT
>CAZYSP010000029.1:0-4490 GCA_964650285.1 uncultured Methanosarcinales archaeon
CAGCAAATGAGAGTAAAGGATCTACAACAAAATCATAAATCAATGCAGAAAAATATCTTCTGAAAAATATAAAGGATATTACTAAAACTACAATAATGATTAAGATTATATATTGTAAATCCAGACCTAGTATTGAGACCATATAACTATTAAAAAAGATGGAATATTTAACTTTATCTGAAAATGTCTTCCAGCGAAAGCTTTTTAAACGCCCTAATGTTAGTCTGAGCGTGAATTCAATAGACAAATTTAAGGATGCCAACGGAGAAATAGATGTAGATGGAATTAAGCAGATAATACCTTATGATGAGCCTTTTTTGTTTATTGACCGTGTTTTAAAGCTTGACAAAAAGGATATTGTTACAATAAGGGAGGTAAGAGCAGAAGAAAGCTACCTTAAAGGCCATTTCAAAGATTTCCCTATAATGCCAGGAGCCTTAATTGTTGAGGGTCTCGGGCAATCTGCAACAATGCTCGTAAGGTATAATATTCCCAATCACGAAGAGAAAGATATTTTGGCATATAAAATAAGGGGCGCAAAATTTTTCAGACCAACATTTCCGGGGCATACTCTGACGTTTGAAGCTAAACTTACTTTTATGTTCAAAAAAATAGCTTTTGTAAGTGGAAGTGTTTTCAGAAAAGAAAAATTGGTTTCAAAAGTAAAAATGGTCTTAGCAATAGTTGACAAAAAACAATTCCGTGAAAGATACACCAAAAAATAAGTCAGATTCTTATCTAAAATGCACTACATAAAAGGGGTTGGAATGACAAGGTTTGGAGTTCATGTAAAAACGACACAGGAGCTTTGCTATGATGCAATAATGGAGGCTTTAGATGATGCAGATATGCCTCTATCAGAAATAGATGAAATCATAATAGCAAAAGGTGATTCTGCAAATGATGGTGAAAGGCAACGGCTATTTCAAGGTGTAATGAGCAGCATACTGCAAGATGAAAATATACCAATAATAAGAGTAACAGCTGCATGCAGCGGTGGTGGTGCAGCACTATGGAACATAATTAACTCGCAAGCCAGAAACTCGTTGGTAGTTGGTGTAGATAAACTTACGTCAGGTCCTACAAAATATATCACTGATAATTTAATGATGGCCTCAGAAAGAATCTATGAGCAGGCAGAAGGCCTCAGTTTTCCTGTGCAAAATGCCCTCATTGCACAACAGTATATGATAATATCCGGAGCAACAATCAAAGATTTTGCACTAGTGGCTTTAAAGAACCATGAGAATGCATTTGACAATCCAAAGGCAAGGTTCTACAAAAAGAAAGTTACTCTTGATATGATAAAGAAATCTCCAGTAGTTGCATCTCCATTAAGGCTGTTTGATTGTAGCATTTCAGTAGATGGAGCTGCTGCAGCCATAATAAGCAAGGACAAGACAGATATAGAGATTGCTGGCTCCTCGTTATATGTAGACCGGCTTCCTGCTTTTGAATCGGAAGATATGACTTCCTGGCAAGGAACTATACTTGCTGCAAAATCCGCTTATAATCAAGCAGCCATAACTCCAAAAGATGTTGATTTTGTTGAACTCCATGACGCTTTTACACCTGTAGAGCTGATGGCTTATGAAGATTTGGGTTTTGCAAAAAAAGGTCAAGGAAAAAAATTAATCAGGAAGGGCATTACAGAAATAAACGGGGCATTGCCGGTAAATACCAGTGGCGGTTTAAAGGCAAAAGGCCATCCTGTCAGTGCTACTGGGGTTTCTCAGATTTATGAGGTAGTAAAGCAGATGCACGGCCAGGCAGAAAAGAGGCAGCTTGATAAAACAAGAGTCGGTCTTGTGCATAATGTAGGTGGAGTTGGAAGCACTGTGACTGTGCATATACTAAGACACATAAGTGGTTAAGATGATAATAAGATGGGTTTCTGAGGATGGAAAGAGAAAATGGATCTACCCTATTAAGAGAGACATATATACTAAAGGCAAAATTGTAAAGCAGGTAAGCAAAAAGGCAAATGTCATAGGCATAACAAAGGTTAATATTCCATCGCCAATGCACCCAATAATACCTTATTATGTTCTGCTTCTGGAAGATGAACATGGCAACAGGATTCCGAAGAAGGTGATGAGAGAGTATAAAATAGGGGGTAACTACGAAATAAAACCTGCCACAACTGATGATGCGGTTATAATAACAAAAATAAAGTATGATGTTTATGAATATCTGAAGGAATCTATGGAGTTGTTGCACAGCTACAGCATCTCGCCTGAAGACAAGATTCTAATAAAGCCGAGCATAATAGAGCCAACATACCCATACCGGGCTGTAACAACAAATCCTGAATTGTTAAATGCTTTAATTACATACCTAAAGGAAAAAGAGGTCAAAGATATTGTTGTTGCAGAACAAGCAATGCTGGGTAATGATACTATGGCCTCTGCAAAAAAAGCAGGAGTTCTTGATGTCTGCAAAAAGCATGAAATACCTTTTATTGACTTGGCCAAATCAGAATATCTGGAAAAAACATATGATAACTTTAATTTTAGGATTGCAAGGGAAATTCTCGAAAGAAAGATAATAAACATGCCAGTAATGAAGACCAATTCCCAGATTATAATTTCCGGGGCAATGGAAAATATGCTCAGGGTAGTTGATGAAGATACCCAAAAAGGAATGTTTGAAAAAGACATAAATAAAACACTGCCAAAATTAATCAAAACTCTTCCTGAATTCCTGACTATAGGTGACGCAACTATAGGTTTGCAGGGTAATGGTCCTACTTTATTAGGCGAACCAGCATTCCTGAATATGTTGTTCTTAAGCAAAGATCCTGTGGCTCTTGATGCTGTTTTCGCTGAATCGGGAATTCTTACAATTCCACAGTACGTCAAAATAGCATCTTTGCTTGATGTAGGGAATTGCGATACAAAAAAGATAGAGATTGTTGGAGATGAACTGGAAGCGATAAAATGCTCACTAAAGCCAGCTGAAAAAAATGCGACTGCCCACACCAAAATAAAGCTTATTGATGGAAATGCAAACCCTTACACCTACAACACTGCATTAAAGATGACAGCAAAACTTGTAGGCTTATTAGGTGATGAAGTTAACCTGGTTATAGGATCATTAATAACAAAAGAGATGCTGCAGAAAAAAAACAGGCTAGTAGCATATGGAAAAGATGCTATAGAACAACTGAAAAAACTCAGAGTAAAGGCGATAGCAGAAATTCCCGAGAATATGGATGATACAGAAAAGGTAATGCTGTTGAAAAGTATTTTACAAAGTCCCAACAAAAAGGAAATTACTGTAGCAGATAAACTAAAATCAAAAGTAGCGAGTTTTGGAATGAAGATAAAGAAAAAGTTCTAGCATTAAAAATGTCGTATATAAAAGGAGTAGGTATGTCAAAGTTTGATGTGAGCCAAAAAGCATCTTACGAAAGAGTTTACGAATGTGTAAATGAAGCCCTAGATTCTGGGAATGTATCATTAGATGATATTGATGCTATATTTATATCAACAAGTGAAGCAGAATCTAATGGGGAAAGGCAAAAACATGCAGGCCCAATGGTAAGTAGTATGTTTCAGAAAAAAATTCCTATACTTTCTGTTCCTGCAGGGTGTTGTGGAGGGGGTGCAGCACTATGGGATGCTATTAATTTCCAAAAGGTAAATAATGCGAGAAATGTCTTAGCCATAGGTTTTGAAAAACTTGTTGCAAACATATCAGAAAAAGTTACAGATGAGATGTTAAGAGGTGGGGAACGAATCTACGAGCAGGCAGAGGGTATGATATTTCCTGCACAAAATGCTTTGGTTGCCCAGCAATATATGATGAAATATAACGTAACTTCTGACGATCTTGCGCTTGTAGCATTAAAGAACCACGAAAATGCATTTGACAATCCAAAAGCGCGGTTCTATAAAAAGAAAGTTACCCTGGATATGATAAAGAAATCACCAATAGTTGCATCTCCACTAAGGCTTTTTGACTGTAGCATACCATGCAATGGCGCTGCTGCTGTAATAATAAGCAGAGATAAAACAGATATTGAAATTGCAGGATCATCATTGAGCACAAGTAAACTATCCAGCTTTGAAAGGGAAGACCTGACTTCATGGAGTTCTACAATTCATGCTGCAAAAAACGCCTATAACCAATCAGGAACAACTGCTAAAGATATTGACATTGCTGAAATCCATGACGCTTTTACGTCAGTAGAGCTAATATCTTATGATGACCTTGGATTTTGTAGTAAAGGGGAGGGAGCTAAATTGATAAGAGAAGGTAAGGTTAACATCAATGGATATTTGCCAACAAATACCAGTGGAGGCTTAAAGGCAAAAGGTCACCCTATAAGCGCTACTGGAATCTCTCAAATTTATGAACTTGTTCTGCAGTTGAGAAACCAGGCCGGAAAACGGCAGGTAGACAATCTAAAATATGCGCTTGCACATAACATTGGTGGTGCAGGATGTGTAACAACAGTGCATATCTTAAGAAAAGCCCAATAAGGG
>CAZYSP010000030.1:0-4476 GCA_964650285.1 uncultured Methanosarcinales archaeon
ACCCTATGCCCGGGTCCATATCATCAATTTTTACCAAGTTTCCGTTTATGTCCTCAAAAAAAATACAGAAATCGTTTTCTACTCCAATGATATTTTTTATTTCATCATAATCCAGATTTTCAACTTTTTCTTCTGTTAAACTATTTTGTGTCAGTAAACTTGCTTCTGTTTTTTCGTTAGTGAGAATGTTTATTACAGTTTCT
The DNA here is from genome assembly GCA_964650285.1 of uncultured Methanosarcinales archaeon. Taxonomy (GTDB): domain Archaea; phylum Nanobdellota; class Nanobdellia; order Woesearchaeales; family GW2011-AR4; genus JACPJP01. The sequence goes on from CAZYSP010000030.1 coordinate 204, forward strand.
GCTTCCTGCATTAAATTAGCTGCTTTGGGAGGCGCAAGTGATGTTTTGAATATTACAAACAATGCGAGCATCAACAATAAGAATATTGCTCTGTCGAAGTTAAACCCTTCTCTTTTTTTTGCCTTCTTTTTTGCCATTTTACCCACATGTAACAACAACAAGTTTCACAAGCTTGCCTTTATAGGTAACAAGTTTTGTTGTCTTTATTAGGTTTTCAAGCTCGCATGTGACAGTTGCTTTTTCTTTTGCCTTATCTCTTGGAGTACCTTCTGCACATTCTATTTCTTTGGTTTCAGAATAATCTCTAACCCATCCTGGCTGTGCAAGATTGCAGGCTTGTTTTGCTGTTTCATCATAGAAAGCACAACCATTAATTTCATCACATTCCTGGTGTATTGTGTTGTCCCCTGCATAAGTGCAGTCATCCTCGCATGTTGTGCCTGGAACTAAAGTGAAATCTACATTTTGAAGCTGTTCCTTTGGCTGTAATTGTATATTTGTTGTTGATGAAATAAAAGTATCTGCAGATGCTATTATGTCATAAGTTCCAATATTATCGGTGCACAAAACTGGATCTTGTGTTGTGTAACCGGAATTATCTGTATATACTGTATGTTCTACATCTGCAAATTGCGTTACATCTATCTGAGCTTCGCTTATAGCATTGCCTGTATCTTTATCTGTTACAGTTCCAGAAATAGAACCTGCGCAATCAGGATCTTGGCAGTCTGTTAGACCATCACCATCATTATCTTCACTATCTGTACATGAGTATTGGTTTTCTGTTAATACTAAGCTGTTAGGTGTCCAAGCATTACTTCCTGCTATGCCGGCACAGGTTACACCTCCTACTTTTGTTCCTATTGTTGAATCTTTACATTCATTCCATTCATGCTGGAAACACCACCATCCTGCATTACCTGTATCAGATGCTTGTGTATCTCCAGTTGACCATACGCAATCATTGATATCACCTGTACATTCTGGCCCATGATAATCTGGCTTATAAAATTCACTTGCATCATCACCGCAACAATTTCCTGTTGTCAGTGCTGATTTATGGCTTACTGGATTGTTGTTTGAATCATAACAAGACCATCCATTTGCTTGCGAGCAAGGATCTGCATTAGAATTAAATAAATCTGTTGCAAAGGCTTTGCCAGCATCCTCGTGGTTTGATTCATCTGCATCAGTTTCTGCATTATCCCATACCCAGTTGAATCCAGAAGTTTTGTCTGGAACGCAGTTCAAGCATACATTACTTGAAGCATCAGGCGTCTGACAATCACCACCTCCCGTATCACAATATTGGCCAGCTGGGCATTCTGTCAAGTCGCATTGGTTTCTGTTTGTGTAGCCGCATACATTGCTTACACAACTCTCTTCTACGCAATCATCTTGTGCACAATCAGATGCAGCTTGGCAGCACAGTCCATTCTCTGTATTTAAGCCTGTACAGTCAGTATCAGCACAGTCAGTATTGCCATCACCATCATTATCTGTTCCATCTTGACATAATGCCTTTGTATTTTCAAGAGATATGATAGTTATTGCTGAACTTGCACCATAACCATCCTGCAATGCATAAACATAACTAAGTAAAAATAAAAATGTTATTGCCGCAATTGAAATTTTTATTTTATTTTGAATTTTTAACACCTGTAATCAGTTTTTATTAATAGTTCAAGTAGCTTCAACATAGTCGACGTAAAGATAACAATGTCCACACATTCCTCTTTTGGTTGAATAAATATCTGCTTTTATGTAACGGTATGTTCCAGTAATGCTGTCGGTATATGTTGATGTAAGTGAATTTGGGGTTGTTAATTTTATTTGTCTTATGGTTGTCCAAGTATTGAGATCATTAGAGGCGCTAATCGTAAATGTTACATCAGTACTCCATCCATAATTACCTTGTGCTTGTCCATACCATTTAATGTTAAATACCCCATTATAACTTTCTCCAAAATCCCAGATAAAATTGCCATTTTCCCATTGTGCAACCCAAGCGTCATGTACTCTTATACTTCCGTATAAGCCGTCATTACTTAAAGTCTGGGCTGGATTACTTTGAACCACATATGCTCCTGAACGGTAACCTTCTGTATCAAATGCCGGAATACCTGGTTCTGGAGCCGCTATAGGGGTGTTTGTGCAAGAAGAACTTACAGTTCCCGGATTTACACATGTATCAGTTGTACTGATATCTAAGTCATCACAATCCGCGTCGAAATTACATACTATCGGAGTATACTCACAAGAAGAACTTCCGGTTTCTGGATTCAGACAGACATCAGCGGTGTATGCATATCCATCATCACAATCTGCAGCGGAAGAACATGCTATACTTTCAGAACTTGCTTTGATACAAACTTGATATGTTCCACTTATTGAGGGGGCATTAACACTTTCCTGCCACACACCCTTTCCAATATGCGATAGCTGAGCAGTATAAGTTTGTGTTTCACAGGCTGCTGTACTGTCAACAATATTGTAATAAACACCACCGCTAGTAAATTGATTTCCGCAATTGTCTTCAACTGTTGATGTAACAGTAAATTGTTCATCAGCATCTAATGAGATCGGTGAAGATGGTGTAACACTCTTTACGATTATCTGTGTAGGACTAATTGGAGTATTTCTGCACGAACTTCCATGTCCTGGACTTAGACACGTATCACTTGTGCAAACATTGTTGTCGTTGCAATCGGCATCTGAATTGCATACACAGGAACCACAATCATCAGAGCAGGTAGAACAGGTCTCATCACCATTACATGTGCCATCACCACAGTATGGACAGGCACCACAATCAGCGTTGCATTCAGGAGCATTATTAGTATCACCACAATCCTCAGTACCATCACATGTGCCATCACCACAGTATTCACAGGCACCACAATCAGCAAAGCAGGAAGAGCAGGACTCACCACCATTACATGTGCCATCACCACAGACAGGAGGGGGTGGAGGCGGAGGAGGACATACTCCGCAATCATCGTTACATTCAGGATAGTTATCAGTAGTACCACATTCCTCACCACCATTACATGAGCCATCACCACAGACAATACATGCACCACAATCAGCAAAGCAGGAAGAGCAGGACTCACCACCATTACATGTGCCATCACCACAGACAACAGGTGGGCATGAACTCATATCTGGTGTACAACTATTACAACTGCCCACACTACAAGTATTTTCACACGATACTGTTGTTACCCCATCTGGGCATGTTTGAACAATGTTATCACAAGGGGTACACCACATATCGACACAACTAATTTGACATCCATTCATCGAACAACAAGTACCACCAGGCGAACTACTACAGGTGCCACCACACCATTGCTGCCAAAGTCCACTTTGACAGACACAATCTATACATCCACCAGGTGAATTTGTCCCACCTGGACATGCTGTTGTTGTGGAACAATATGAATTCGGTGCGATATTACCTGTCACAGTACCTGTGCAAGCCCACATCACCGCATTTGTTGGAACTGGTAAAAATAAGAGACCAATTAGCATTACCATAATTAAAAAGATTATGGGTAGAATGTTGAATTTCATTCTATAACCTCGACTTTTGCGACTTTATAGATATTGTCTTGTGATGTGATTAAATCTATTGACCAGGATTCTAAATCTGGTTCGATTACAACACCGACACATTGTCTCAAACTCGTATTAGCTAAATTAAAATTCATTGATGTGGGACCAATTATATAACTCAATTTAAATAAGTCTACATTACCGGAAATATTTACACAAAATTCACCTAATTCATCCGCCTTTAGATTTTCAGGTATGGTGTACATTTGGACAATTGTCTTTGTTTTTTCTTCTGTTGGGGAAAGACTTGCTGTGTAAAAAATTATTATAAGTATGACTATTGATACAATTAGGATTATTAATGCAATTGACTTAGAAGGATTTTTTTTTGGAGTTTTATTCTTAGCTGAAGATTTTGCTTTGGCAAGTTTCTGATGAGCATAACCAGTTCTAGAAAGATAATCTTTAAGCTCTTCTTTTTTGCCTCTTTTTAATGCCACCTTAATCTTTACCTCTTTTTAGCTGCGCCTTAATACTATATAGTAAGGTCAGGCATAAACTAAGAAAATGAAACTTTTTGTTTATAAAGTTGTTGTTTTTTAATGTAACTTAATTAACCAAAACTTTCAAATACTAATCCTACTTTTTTTCTGTTTGTCATTTTATTTACAAGGTTTTCCATTAATATAAATTTTGTCATACCCTATGCCCGGGT
>CAZYSP010000031.1:0-4439 GCA_964650285.1 uncultured Methanosarcinales archaeon
TAAGATTAAGGGTGTAGCAAGAGTTAAGAGGATTTGGAAGTGAGCCCTGAAATGAGTTATTACTAGACTATTTATCGGTATTTTTGAAAATATTCTCTTTCTATTTGTGTAAGTTCTACTAATTCCTTAAACAATTCATTTATTTCATTTATTAATTTTGATTCGTGAGAAAGTTCTGCCATATCTCTTGCTATGGTCGCCATTACACCATTTTTAGTTTTGGATATCTCAATAACATTCTTACTGTTATAAAATAATGAATTTTTTTTGACTTTGGATAATTTTGAAGCCATTAAAATTTCTCTTTTTTCACGAATTTCATCATTATGAAACTCATTTCTTAATAGTTTTAACCTTTCTTCAATTTTTTTGCTCAACTCAAATCTTCTATATGAAAGTTCCCTGATTGCTTCCATACCATATGATTCTCCATCAATTATTTTTGCCATATTATCACCTTTTAATTATTCCTTATATAGAATTCTATAAAAACTTTGCTTGAAAAATGTGTTATTATCCTCTAATCTATTTTACTTTTTAGTGTTAAGATTATTAACATAAAAATAAATAACAACAGCCACTATAAAGAATATAACTATTACTATCCCACTAATAATCGATATTGTCAATCCAATTTCTTTATTTTTAATATATTCTACTGATGATTCGGCATACTTTTCTGCAATAGTATAGTTACCCTCATCGTATTTTGAACTAGCCATTTGCAACATACTTTCAGCTTTCTCCGTTTCTTTATCTTGGCTTTTTGCCAATTCTAGTGTTTTGTTTGTTTCCAAAATAGAATTCCACGCTTTGAGTGGTTCATTTACTTCACTATCAGTGTTTTGTAATTTTTTAGGAGCTGAACTGCAACTTCCATCATCGCAGCCATATCGACAATCTGTTATATTATCCCAAGAGGTGCTACAATCAGAAAATTGATATTTCCTCTGCCTATTATCTCCTGAACACCTGTAACTATTTAGATATTTCTCTTCACAAATTAAACAGCTTTGATTTTCTATATAAGGTTGACATTCATAATTAGTATCAGCAGAACATTGGTAATTGGTTCTGCTAGTTATGTTATTTGTACACGCAGCCCAATTTGATGATACAGGACAAGTGGGACATGATGGAGGAGGTGCAGATAATTGAAAAGTATGCGGGCAGGGTTGATTAGAACCTGTTAAAATGCATGTAGACGAATATATTTTTTCATTGATTTCATTAAACACATCAATACTTCCGCCACCTCCACATCCCCATCCTTCTCCACTCAAAATGCTAACATAATCATCAATATCTTCTACTTCAACTGTAAAAATGATTTTTCTGTTAAACCCGCAACATGAACCACCCGATTGTGCAAAATCCCATAAATGGTTATCTTGATTAAAGCCAGTACTGTACCAACTTCCACCACAGCTTGGAGATTGTGTATTGCTTACTATCTTACTATATTCTCCACCTGTTTCATCAATACCGACCCAATCTGATTTTGTATTTATTTCAATTCTTACTTGTTTGCAATTCTCACATTCCTGCAAAAGGCCTTCTACACTTGCATAATCACCACCCCTAAAAACATTCCAAACTGTGTCAACATTCTTATTCTGACTTTCGGCATTGATAATTAAATCTCTGGCATTTTTAATTTCTGCTATAGTATCGGCACTAATTGTATAAGAAACTTTGCCAGAAGATTCTATATCTGCAATAAGTTCACTGCCATCTGTCCCTGTACCCATTGTTAAATACGCCAAGACATAGCTACTTCTAAGTTCGGAAGGGTTGTTTGCTATATCCCCCAAGTTTATTTGATCCTGCCTTATTGCTGAAAAAGCATTTTGATATGCCTGCCATCCGTAATTTGTTTTTATGCCTTTGAACATATTGTAAAGACTATGAGATTTGTAATCTGTACAACCACTGGCAGCTTCACTTTCCCATAAATTTGCAAGAGAGATTTCACCAATTTCATTCAGTGACTGTACTACAGCCATTCCCGGGAAGTACCAAACACCATTAGACCACCAATCTATAGGCCAATTTTCAGTAAGCTGTCCAGTGGCAGCATTTACAAATTCTCCCACAGCTACACCTTTTGCCCAGTCTAAAGCAGTAAATTGACTATCGCACATTTTATGAGAACTATCAAAATTTCCAGAAGAGAAACCTATTTCTGTGACTGATGCATAAGCACCACAACAACTACCTTCCGTTATTTTTACAATTATAGGAAAATTTAATGAATAACCAAAATCTATTTTTAGCTGTGCTATAGCCCTATCTAAAATATCAATTACAGAATCAACCTCTATTTTTTTGCTGTTGTAAAAATCTGCACTATAGGAATACCAGGTTGTGTATTGACTACTGTATATTTGAACTTCTTGTGCTGCAACTGAATTTGAAAGAAGATTAAACAGAAAAAATATTGTAAACAACAGAAATAAAAATTTCTTACTTTTATTACATATCTTCTTATATCTTATAATACTTATCTCCTCCACCAACATATTTCCCATAGAACTTTATAAAAACTTTGCTTTTAAAATAAGCCCCGAAAGGGATTTGCACCCTTGGCCTGTAGTTTACGAAACTACCGCTCTGCTAACTGAGCTATCGGGGCAGTAATTGCGGGATAACTATAGAATTACTTAATATTTTCTAAAATCTTTGCCTTGTCCGGGGTTTTTTTCTGGCATTCCCTGCAGACTGTATGTTTTTTTCCTTTGTCGTCTTTTATATATGTGCCCAGTATCTTTCCCATGAATGTTGATTCTATGTTTTTGCTGCAGATTTCGCATTTCATGTAGGTTGGTTATTATTCTGGTTATTTAAATGTATCTTACCTTATGGTTTTTCCTTAATCCGGATGTAAATCATAGCACCTATGGCTCCGATAAGGTTGGATACCATATCTAAAGATGTATTTTCATAACCTCCAACACCAGTTTCCGGAACTAAAACTGTTGCTGTAAATTCAATTATCTCGTTTAATGCTCCTGCTCCTAAGCCAGCCATCACAAGAACTATTGACAATGCTATCCATTTTTTATTGTCCTTTTTCAAAAGGGGTTTTAAAAGGTGGTAAAATACAATGGTTGTAACCCAAAACCCCACTATATGGACAAACTGGTCAAATTTGAAAATGTTATATGGATCTCCTACTATTGGGAAGATCATAAGCTGGTATAATTTTTGCCCTTGAATGAAAATACCCCCACCAGACATGTGCAATACCGACCATAAAGTAAGGCCCCAAAGGACGCCATTTGGATAGTTTATTTTTTTATTTGTGGATATTATGAGCAGAAGAAAAAAGACTATAACACCAATGTAAATCATAAATTCATAGTTTTTTCTGTTTAAAAAAATTATTGAGAAAATAATTAATGCGATGATGTTTACTGCCACTATAGGAATCTGCTCTTTTTTCAGATACATATAATTTTTTTAGGATAGGGGATATTTAAATGTATCTTTAGAGTGCTATGCTAAAAAGGCATAGCCCTAATATTTATAAATGCTATAAAAAATCTAATGCTTTATGAAACGTATTGCTGTTGTGGATAATGAGAAGCTAAAGGACAAGCAGAAAAACCTCTACATACAGAGTCTTTGCCCTGTTAACAGGTCCGGGGTAGAGTGCATCAGTGTCGCTAAAGATGGCTTCTTAAGCATAGATGAAAATACGTGCATCGGATGCGGGATTTGCGTAAAAGCAGCACCAAAAGCAATAAAAGTTGTAAATTTGCCTGAAATTCTTGATAAAAAACCAATCCACAGGTATGGTGAAAACAAGTTTGCACTGTATAATTTGCCAACACCATTATTTAGTAAGGTTGTGGGTATTTTGGGTGTTAATGGCATAGGAAAGAGTAGTGCTATAAGTATACTTGGGGGTTTGCTTAAACCTAATTTCGGTGATTTGGGAAAAAAAGCTGATTTTAAATCAATAATTGATTTTTTTAAAGGGACAGAAACGCAGTTGTTTTTTGAAAAGGTTGAGGAAGGAGAAATTAATGTAAGCTACAAGCCGCAGCATGTTGACCTAATACCAAAAGCAAAGAAAGGCAAAGTTAAGGAGCTGCTGAAAAAAATAGATGAGAAAGGAAAATTAGAAGAAGTAGCAAAAGAGCTTGAGATTGAGGATATACTGGATAATGATATTGATAAGATTTCTGGTGGTGAATTACAACGTGTTGCGATAGCTGCTACTGTTTTAAAAAATGCTAATCTGTATATTTTTGATGAGCCTACAAGCTATCTTGATATAAGGCAGAGAATTAATGTGAGCAAGTTTATCAGAAGTTTGTCAGATGAAAATACTGCTGTTATGGTTGTTGAGCATGATCTGATAGTTTTTGACTACATATCTGATTTAGCGCATATCATGTACGGTTCTGAAAATGTTTACGGTTCTGTGTCAG
>CAZYSP010000032.1:0-4377 GCA_964650285.1 uncultured Methanosarcinales archaeon
ATTTTGTGGGATGCCTCAAAATTTTACTTCTCTTAATTCCGATGTTAAATACAATCTCAAATTCTCCTCCTGTCGTCGATACCCTTGCACTTTATGGACTTTCCTTCGTTTAGCAGGGATAAAAAAAAGAGGACAATTGCTACGCAACTATCTATAACATTTGCTAAACGGCTACACTTCGTTCCGACCCAAATTTTTGATTACTCTCTAAATAGGGGGACAATTTCTATTCTCTAACTTCTGCATTCCACATATCTCGGGGGTTGTCTGATCTTTTTACTAAAAAATTATCAATAACTAAATAATCAATCTCTGTTCCCATCATACATCGATAAGCATCGTGAGGAGTACATACTATCGGCTCTCCTCTGATATTAAAACTTGTATTTACTAAAAGTGGTACACTAGATATTTCTCCAAATTGCTTAATTAATCTGTAATACAACGGATTCTGACTTTCTCTAATCGTCTGCAATCTTCCACTGCCATCCACGTGAGTAACTGCTGGAATCAATTCTCGCTTATCTTCTTTAATCGGATAAACCATTAACATATAATCAGTAGGTTCTGGAACTGGCTCATCACACTCAAAATAATCCGGAGCATCATCAACACAAATTACTGGAGCAAATGGTCTGAACATTTCTCTATGCTTTACTTTTGCATTTAATACATCTCGCATGTCTTCATGAAGAGGACTTGCTAGAATACTTCTATTTCCTAAAGCACGAGGACCCCATTCCATTTTACCATGGAACCAACCGATAACACTTTTATCATGAATCAATCTTGCTGTCTCTCTCAATAATTCTTCTTCTGAATCAAACTGAGTATATTTAACACGAGTATCATCAAGATATTTTCTGATTTCATCATTTGAATATTCTGGTCCAAAAGATGAATGTTGTATATGTTCTCTTTCTGCTTCAGGATCTAAAACGTGTTGAACATACTTAGCTGCTCCAATCGCTGTTCCACTATCACCTGCTGATGGTTGAATGAATACTCTCTTGAATGGTGTTTTGCCAAGAATTTTTCCATTAAGAACACTATTTAGAGCAACTCCTCCAGCAATACAAACATTTTCACTTTCTGTTTCTTCATACAAATAATTTAACATTGCTAATACTGCATCTTCAGTGACCATTTGCAATGCAGCTGCTATGTCCTTGTGTTCTTGTGTCACTTGCGAATCCAATTCACGTGGATTTACTCCCAATAATTTTGATAATTCAGGAGAATATGCTTTACTATCAAATTGATTATGTCCGAAATATTGCATACTTAAACGGTAACTACCATCTGACTTAATATCAATTACTTCTAACATTTTTCGATAGAAATCGTTTGATTCTCTGTCCATATTCCCATAGGGAGCTAAGCCCATAACTTTATATTCGTCATTATTTGCTCTAAATCCTAAAAATGTTGTAAGTGCAGTATACATCAATCCAATAGAATGGGGAAAGTCAATACGTTTTCTTAATTTAATATTACTCCCTTTTGCATAACCTAAAGTAGTGGTTTTCTTTTCTCCAACACCATCAACAGTTAGAATGGCTGCTTCTCCAAAATTACTTGTAAGATATGAACTTGCTGCATGAGAAAGATGATGATCTAAAAACAGCACTCTATTTTCTAAGCCAGTTTCAGATTGAAATTTTTCTTCAATTCTTTCTTTTGATTTAACTCTACTCCAAGAATCCCTAATTTTTCTATAAGTTCTTAATGATGGCATTCGTTGTTCTAGTGTTTCCTCTATCCTTTGCAATTTTTCATTAGGGTTTTCAAAGAAAACAACAGCGTCAACACTGTCTGCCTCTGCTTCTTGTAAACAATATTTAATTGCATTAGTTGGAAATCCATTATCATGTTTTTTTCTTGTAAATCTTTCCTCATCAGCAGCCGCAACGATTTTTCCACCTTTAATAATGCAAGCTGAACTATCATGAAAATACGCAGAAAATGCAAGAATTGTAGGATTTCTTATTCTTTCTTCTAAATCAATTTCCGGATTGGTAACATCTTCCCAGTATGAATCTCTTTCTTCTACTTCGTTCTTTCTTCTTTTTAATCTTGTTTTCAGTTTCCGTAAAGCATAATCTATTATCATTTTGACCTCAATATAATGTGTAAGTATCGGTTGGCAAATTGCTACTATCATTATCATGTCTGAACATATCTAAAGTTCTGATGGTTCTCGCTATTTCCTGTGCATAAAGCATATTGGCTCTTTCAATTGGATGACAATAATCTCCAAAATATGCTTCTCCGTCTTTTCCATCATCTTTATTTCTTGGAATATCAATCTGCACAAGAGAAATGCCTTCCTGTTTTGCTAAATCACGAAGTTCTCGAAGATGCTTTTCTTTAATTCTTGGCGTGATGAAATCATTTTCTTTCGCTTCTTCATATAATGCAAATGCTCTTTCTACATCTCCACTTTCATAGAATTCATTAGCCCGTCCCCATAGGTTTAATGCTTTACAATAAAACTCTAAAACTTTTTTTCCTCCTCTTGTATTTGCTACTGCTTGAATTGATTCATCACCATTATCATGAGCATCTGATTCTCTCTTAACCCTTCTGCCTGGTTCCCAATATAATGGTACAGCAGGCTCGATTAAGATTGGAGAGATTCCTTTTTTCCTGCAATATTTAACTATGTCTTCCATATATTTTCTATAATCAGCAGGACTTGTTCTTGTTACAACATCCTTTTTACTTGTTAAGAAATCTCTTACTCTTCCAACAAGTCCTCGCCTATTCTTCTCTTCCAAATTAGCATTACAGACTGAATCATTGTTACCATAATAAGCGGTAACATAATCAATTGAAATTCCAGCTTTGTCAAAAGAATGTACCAATTCTTTAAGTCGTCTTAATCCATTGAGAGAAGTGTGGGTTGGAATTCCTGCATTTACTACTACAAATCTATCCTCAACTAAATCTCTTAAGCAATCGCTGTATGTTTTGTAAGTAAATATTGGAAATATTGCATCTTGTTCAGGATCAAAATTCTCGCCTTTCTCTTGTTTAATTCGCTCATTAAATAATAGAACATCACTATTCCAACCACTCGTAGAAGAATCACCAATGTTTAAGATGACTCTCTTGCCAGTTCTTTTAACCTCTTGAACAACTTCATCTAACGAAATATAATCTATTTCCCCTAAGAAATCCCCCCTGAGCCTGATTTCTCCATTCCTATCTCTAACAAATTGATCTCCTGTAATCTGATCTTTCATAATGGGATTGTTAAATAGTTGTCCCATCTCTTTCTGCGTTAGAGGTTCTCTATCTGCCATTTTATCACATCTAAGTAGTTACTCAAACAAATATATAAATATTGGTGCCCCCTTATGGTGGAACGATAGGAATATTTATATAAAAGAAGCAATTATAGAACAATATGGACACAAAAATCTTAGAAGAGATAGGACTTACGGATTCAGAGATTAAAGTATATCTTGCTTTGCTGGAATTGGGAAGTTCAAAGAAAGGCCCAATTGTCAAGAAAGCAGGTATTACATCTTCAAAAATCTATGAAGTAATTGATAAACTTATAGAGAGAGGTCTCGCCAGTTATGTTGTTAAAGATAAAGTCAAATATTTTAACGCTGCTCCCCCTTCAAGAATAAAAGATTATCTTAAAGAGAAAGAAGCCAAACTCAAAGAACAAGAGAACGAATTAGATAAACTTCTTCCTTCTTTGGAATTGAAACAAAAACTAAAAGAGAAGAAAACAGATGCAGAAGTTTATCGTGGGTGGCGTGGAATGCAGACAATATATAATGATCTTTTACAATCTTTGAAAAGAGGAGAACAGTATTATATTATGGGTGCAAGTAGAGGATTGGATACAAAAAAAGTAAAATCATTCTATACAAGATTTAATGAAAAAGCTATTAATAAGAAATTAAAAGCAAACATTATTTTTAATGAAAATGCAAGAGGAAATGTTCCCAATGCTGAGAAAACAGGGAAAGTAAAGTATTTAGATCAGACAACCCCCTCTGAAATTCTTGTGTATAAAAATAAAACGGCTATAGTCCTCTTAGAAAAAGAACCATTAATAATTCTTATAAGAGGAGAATCTATTGCAAAATCATTCAAAGCATACTTTGATGTGATGTGGCTAGTCGCCAAAAAATAACGAAATTGTCCCCCTAATTCTAGTCTGGCTCTGCCAGTTATTTTATAGACGAGAGTAATCAAAAACTACGGAAAGTCCTAGTGCTACGGAGAATTTGAGACTTCTTCGGTTTAATGTTCCTTCGGAACTTAAACCTCGACCACGTTGCACTCTCCTCCCTTTGGTCGTCGGGGTATTTAACAGCGATTATCCGGAAAATCCCTTGCAGGAATTTTCCCAAA
>CAZYSP010000033.1:0-4191 GCA_964650285.1 uncultured Methanosarcinales archaeon
AAACCCGTAAATCATGCCAATAACAATAATTTTTAATCTAGAATTAAGTCCCAAAAGAGTTTATTACCAGAAATATCCCTTCTATTGTTAGTAGTATGTGATAAACAAGCAGATTAATGCCGGGTATTGAAAACGCTATAATTCCAAACTGGTCCAGGATAGTTATCAAAGCAGTAATCAAAACAATAAAAGCAACTAATAAACCAAGAGCTCTTTGAGCACCAAATTATGTGATACTTTCAACAATGAGATATAAACCGCCAACAGCAAGTATCCAGGCTAGGATATCAATATGTTAAAGGGATTTGAAATTTTATAATGTTTATTCCGCTTAGCAGACCTAATAGACTTACAATCAAGATTGTAATACCAAGCAATAATCCAATATTTTTCCATTGCTCCAATTGGCATTTAATTCCTCTAATTATTTTTTTGTTAATCCTTTAAGAATTCCTTCCTGGTCTATAGCTGAAGTTGCCCCTATTCTAATTGCTTTCTCAATTTGCTTAATTACCCTTAAGAATTTATCAATCTGATCAATTAATTTTTTAGAGTTGTCATGTTTTCCTAATTGTTTTTTATGCCCATTTAACTTTGATTTAACACTTTTTAATTTACCTATTAATCTTGATTCCAAACCTCTAATTTCTTCGCCAGCTTCTTCAAGAAATCCAAATTCGGTGTTCATATGTTCTAAGAATTTTGGATAGTTTCCTCCTGAAAGAGCTTTGTTTGCTTTTACAAATTCACCATATTCTGATCTCATTTCCCATATTAAATCATTAATGGTTTGAGAATGGATTGTTTTAAGGACTAAAGTTCTTTTTGCTCCAGGCACTTTATATCACCAAATAACCATTCTTTATTTTGTTTATAAAATTTTCGTTTTAAATATTTCAAATCAAAAATTATTTAAATAAACAAACAAGTAAGATAGTTTAATGCACGTAAAGCTTTCAAAAAAGCCAAAAAATTGTAAATTGATAGAGGGATTTCCTGGTTTTGGCTTAGTGGGGACTATTGCAAATGAATTTCTTTTAGAACATCTAAAATTTGAGCAGATTGGAAAAATAATATTTGACGAGATGCCTGCTACCATTGCAATACATGAAGGAAAGGTAGTTGATCCATTAGGGGTTTTTTACAACAAAAAATACAACCTGGTTTTACTGCATGCCATTACTGCATCTTCCGGCATAGAATGGAAGCTTTCAGATATTGTTGTGGAATTAATCAAGAAGCTGAGTATAAAAGAGATAATTTGCATGGAGGGTGTTGGAAGCAGCGGGGAAACAACAACATCAAGGGTGTTTTTTTATTCCAATAACGAGAAAAATAAAAGCAAATTTGAGAAAATAAAAGTTGAGCCTTTAAAGGAAGGCATCATTATTGGTGTTACCGGAGCTATTTTATTGAGAGCAGAGAAAGTTCCTGTAAGCTGTATTTTTGCTGAGACTCATACAAGTCTGCCAGACAGTAAGGCAGCAGCAAAAATTATTGAGGTACTGGATAAGTATCTAGGGTTAAAGATTGATTACAAGCCCTTACTTGTTCAAGCAGAGAAGTTTGAGGGCAAATTAAAAAATCTACTGACAGAAAGCCAGAAAACCCAGCAGTTGAGCGAGAAGAAAAAACTAAGTTATGTTGGGTAAAAAGTATTGATATTTTTTATTTTATGATAAAAAAGAGGTGTAAATCAGTAAAAAACTATTGGAGGTTGATGTGAAATGGTCAGGACACCAAAAAAAATTGCCAAAGTTATTGAATTTTTAAAACGGAAACACAGATATACTGTAAGAGAATTCTCTATTTTGATGGATTTAGTTAAATTGGTTAACTCTAGAGTCAACCAAGGTGTATTAGAACAAATTCAACGTAATGTTAAGGAATTAAGGAGGGTGGAATTTAGAGAACAATTTAGATCCAGTGCAGAGAAATTAAGCTCCAAATTAAACAAAATACTAAAAATGCCTGCACTGAATGACCAGGACAAAAGGAGATTTCGGTCATCGATTGACAATATAAAAATATTCGATAAAAAATTATTACTTGATACTGCAGAAGGCGTATGGAATGAAATAAAAGGGAAAACAGTAGGTCAGGTTAATTGGGATCAAGTCAAGAAGCATATAAAGAAGGTGGAAGAAGACTTAAGGGCATTAGCAACTATTGAAATAGAACTAGGGAAAACTATAGGTGTTAAACTCTGATTCTTAAGGGCGGACAGGACAGACAAAACCCAGTTTAAACGGCAGTATGCCTTTGTTTGCCATATAGATTACTGCAATTGCTAATATTATTCCTAGGGTGATGCCTATAATAATCCACTTGAACTCTAAGATTCCAAGCTGGGCTTTTTTATGTTTGAACATTTGATTGCACCCCTTATTATGGTTATATTTCTTATTTAATAACTAGTATTTAAGATTTTTGAATCAAGTAGGAGTTTTATGGGCTGTGCCAGAGCGGACTTTAGACAAAATGGTGCATCTTGATACCACTTTGTAGAAATATTCAATTAAGATACACAGCATTTTTATTAATATCTTTGCATGTTAATCTCGACGGTAAACAGGAATAGTGAATGGAAAAATGACTTGACATTGTGGAGCAAAACTGTTGCAAGCAATCCAAACAACAGCAGAGCTCATGACAACCTGGGCTTTACATATGACAGGATGGGAGAAACAAAAAAGGCCTTGGAAGAGTTCAGCATGGCTGTTAAGTTGCAACCAAATAATTTCAGGGCTTTGGCAAATTTGGGTGTTGCATTGGCAAAATTTGGAGCTTATAATGAGTCAATTGTGGTTTTGAAAAAATCTATTGAAATAAGGCCTTATCATAAAACTTATGACAAATTAGGGCTTGTTTACGTCGAGCTTAACATGGAAGAAAAAGCTATTGAAAGTTTTAAGGAGGCAATAAAAATTAATTCGAGGTATGCAAAAGCGCATAATGATTTAGCTACTGTTTATGGAAGAATAGGAAAATTTAATTTAGCTTTACAAGAATTTAATGAAGCTATTAGAATTGATAAGGATTATGCAGATGCACATTATAATTTAGGGATTTTACTGGAGTTTATGAAGCAAAATGATTTGGCTAGGAAAGAATTTGAAATTGCTGCTAGATTGGAGCCAACAAATCAGTTATATGTTAAAAAATTGATATTATTAGGCTGAAATGTCAGAATTTTGCTGTTTTAAGGCTTTTATTATTAAAAAAGATTGTTGTTTTTATAGTGCCTAAGTGACTTAATTCTCACTATCAATTTTATGGCACACTTAACCATAATTCTTTTTCAATAATTCTTACTAGATCTGGATTTTTTGTTTAATTACTATTATTGGCTCTTGATTTGTGCTTTTATATTGTTATTAGTTTTTTATTGTTTTAATATGCAATATGAACTCTCACTTTTAGATTTTGGTTTTAATAATTTTCAATATAGAAAAAATATTAAAAGGTATTGTATGGTGGAAAATAGACATTAAGAACATATTTTTATAAAAGGTTTATTTCATTATATTTTATTTGGAGTATATTAATAATAAATTATTTTACAAAGGATATATTGTATTATATATTTGTATTTTATTATGTATTTTTATTATTAATTAAAAGTTTTAAGAAAAAATAATGAATTATTATCAAAAATGGTTTAAAAAACATCGAAAATTTTAAAAAATAAATAAAAAATATTAAAAAGAATAAGAATTAATGATAGTAAAAATGAAAAAAATAATGATAATTTTGTTGTTGATAATTGTTGTTTTTGCAGTTGGCTGTGAGATTGAGGATATGGATGATGCTGTACCAAATGATCAAAAAGATAGTGAGGATAATGAAAAAATAGGTTTTAGTGGTATTACAAAGCAGCAATGTATAGAAGCTAATGGTCATTGGAATGAATGTGGTAGTCCTTGCGCAGGAACTGGAGCTGATTTCTGCATTGAAATGTGCCAGGTGCAATGTGAATGCAGCGGAATAGCTGGTTTTAACTGCCCAAAAGGCTATAAATGTCGTCTAAGCGGTAAAATAGCGGATGAGATGGGAGTTTGTGTGAATTAGGGAGTGGAAGAAAACTCAAATATGTTTGGTATGTATAAATGCAATGAATGCTAAAGAAATGTATACTCTAAAGATGACAGAACCGCAAAAGCCAAGATGGGTAAAGGATAAGGTGTTACA
>CAZYSP010000034.1:0-3162 GCA_964650285.1 uncultured Methanosarcinales archaeon
ATTACAATAAAAAAACTTTGCAAGATATAGAAATGGATGAAAAGCATATGATTCAATTATTGAAATTAGTAGAAAATCAAAAAATAACAGACAGTGTTGCTCAAAAACTGTTGGAAAAATTAATTATTAAACCATTTGATGTGAATGAATATATTAAAAAAGAAAAATTAGAGGCTGTTTCTGATAGTAGAGAGTTAGAGAAGTTCTGCAAGGAAGCTGTTGATGAACATCCTAGTGCGGTAGAGGACTATAAGAAAGGCGAGGCAAAGGCTCTGAATTTCATTGTCGGGCAGGTTATGAGAAAGACAAAGGGAAAAGCAAGCCCTAAAGAGGTTAATGAGATTATGAAGAAGTTGATTAGTTGATTTCTTAAATATAGTAAATAAGCTGGCAAACTTTATATATCAAATTAATTGCTTATCTATTATGGCTTCATTTAAGTCAAATATTTGGAAAATGTATGTATTTAAGTTCTTAGTTAGCCTACATTTCATTGGTGGAGTTATTGTTCCATTTTTTCTTGATTGGGGCCAAATAAGCTTTACCCAGATTATGATACTTCAATCATTTTTTGTATTTTCATTATTTATATTAGAAATACCAACCGGAGCAATTGCAGATTATTTTGGAAGAAAAACATCTTTAATGTTTGCAGCAATTGCAACTACTTCAGCAGCATTAGTGTATTCTTCATATCCAAGTTTTTATATTTTCTACTAATTTCAATGATTGATGGTTTTGTCAGAGCATTACTTTACCCTTTAATTGGTTTAATGGTTGAATGGTCTCTAAACTATGCAGTTATGATAGTAGGTGTTGCTATTGTAGCTTTTGCTTTAATATCAAAAGTAAAGGAAGAGCATTTAATAGATTAGAGATCAACATCCAAAACCTTACTCACTTCTTGTTTAACGCGGTTTTCAAAATCTGTAACTCTTTCTCCTTCCTGCTTTTCTGTGCTAAGAGTTTGCATTAGTGCTTTAATTAATGCTTCTTCTTTAGTTATATCCATATTACTGACTTTTATCTGGCCTAGATGCTCCTTGATTATTGCTGCTTCTGCATCTTCTGTTGATTTTGTATCTATTTTTATTTCCTCAAACTCTTTTGTTGTTAATGCGTTAGTGTTTTTCATTACAAAATGTGCTGATTTATCGTAAATTTTCTGGAAAATGTCCTTAAAATCGATGTCATGGGGTTTTCCAGATTCTAAGGAGCCAGATAGCCTTATCAGGACTATAGTATTGTTGAATTCTTTATCCTTAATCTCATTAATTATTTCATCATAAACCTGCTCTGTGTTTTTTTGGCTGCAATCCATTATTAT
Organism: uncultured Methanosarcinales archaeon; assembly: GCA_964650285.1. Classification (GTDB taxonomy): domain Archaea; phylum Nanobdellota; class Nanobdellia; order Woesearchaeales; family GW2011-AR4; genus JACPJP01. Next base: position 1,328 of record CAZYSP010000034.1, read on the forward strand.
TTTATGCACATTGTAAACTTGTATTGAATGCCATGTTGGTTTATCATCTTCAACTATGTAAAAACCACCTGTTCCTAGTTTTTCCAGCTCTGAGAATGAATTTGGGAACAATGGACCCGGATAAACAATTAGGCCGTAGCCATCAATTTTTGTTTCTTTTACAATATGTACATGGCCGGCAGCATAGTAATTAAAGTTTTTTGGGAGTAATGAAATGGGTTGGGTAATGATATTTTGCTGGTCTTCCGGCTTTAATTCATCGATTCCTGAATGAAGCATGAATATTTTATAGCCTTGCTCTTGTTCGAGATTTTCCAAGACTAGTTTTTCGTAGTATTCTTTCTCTAATGAATATCTTTTTCCCAGCATTCCTGTTATTTTTGCACCTGTTTTCTTGTCAACAGTAAAATTTAATTTTAATTTTCCATCTACTTCCTGACCTTTTACAACATTAATTAATAAACCAGCCTGTTCGAGAACATCTAGCATTGTTTTTCCGCTTGGGGAGTAATCATGAGAACCTGCTATTATGTATGCTGGAATGTCTTTGTCTTTCAGCTGCTTTAATGAAGTTACTACAGTTTTTAAATTATCAATTCTTGGCAATGAAGTGTTAAATAAATCACCGGAAATAAGAATAAAATCAACTGCTTCTTCAATACATTTGTCTATTGCTTTTTGGAAAGCTATCGTGCTTACATCCTTTAGTTTTGGATCACGCCATGAACCAATGTGGCAGTCTGCCATGTGTGCAAATTTCATCATTAACCCCAAACATCTGTTTTTATCTGTTCTTTTTTTGCTCCTAAGCTTTCAAGAAGTGCTATAGTGCTTTTTACAAATTCCCCAGGTCCGCAAAGAAAGTACAATGAATTTTTTATGTTATTGATATTTTGTTTTAACAAATTGGTGTCTATTCTTCCAGTACATCCCTGCCAATTATGCTCTGGTTTTGATCTTGTCATGGTTATAGTATAGCTAAAATTTTTATTTTCTTCTTTAAGCTTATCAAACTCGTTTTTATAGATTATATCCATTGGAGTTCTTGCACTGTAAATCAGGTTTATTTTGTTTTGCAGTTTTTTTGTAGTAAAATATCTTACTATGCTCATTGATGCTGATATTCCGCAGCCGCCGCTTATTAAAATCAGATCATTTTTTGTATCTTCTGTAAAATGGGATTTTCCATAAGGGCCCTTGAATATTAAGTAATCGTTAACTTTGCTTTCAAACAATAAATGTGTAAATTCTCCTACTAATTCTACTGTAATGTCCATATGGTCTTTTTGTTCTGGAAGAGATGCTATTGAATAAGCACGCTGCAATTTGGGATTATCAGGAAACCTTACCATGAAAAACTGCCCTGGAAGGAAATTAATTTGCTGGGGTGTTTCTACCCTGAATGTCTTTACATTTGGAGTTTCATCTATTATTTCGATTATTTTCAGTTTGTGTTCTTGTATGGGTAATTGTGTCACTTTTAATCTAAAATGGGTGTATTGCTTATGTTTTTAAATGTGTTTTTTATTTTCATTGTATATTATTGTTACTCTAGGGTAGTTAAATATAGAAAGATTTAAATAGTAGCAATTCTTACTACTTTATAGCATGAAAAAGAAGATATCAATTTCAATGGATGAAAAAACGATTGAAGTAGTTGAATCAAAAGTAGATGGAGATATATTCAGAAACAAAAGCCATTTGATAGAGTATGCTGTCAACCGTTTGTTAAAAGGGGGTAAAAATGGTTTTTGATTGTTTAAAGAAGAAGATTTTGGGTGAATGAAAATGAAAAATTCAGAATTTAAAAAAGCAGAAGCTGAAATTTTTAAAGA
>CAZYSP010000035.1:0-3047 GCA_964650285.1 uncultured Methanosarcinales archaeon
ATGGGCAAAAAATACAGCTAAAACCGAAAAAGAAAGAAAAGCTTATGTTAGAGCAATTTTTCCTGAAAGAAACGCTCCTTTCAAATATTCTTTTGGTAATGATGAAAAGCATTTTGACTCTTATCCAGAAAGAATTGTTGCAATCTTATTGAATCATTATGGTTTAGTAGATGACTTTATAGAAGGAAAAAATCTTCATGTCAGAACTAATGGAAACAAATTGAATAGCATAGACTTCTTAGTAGACAAAACTTTTATTGAATTCCATCCGCTAAGTATTGCAGACAATAAGAATGGCTTAACATTAGAACAAGCAGGAGAAAGAAAAAAGGAAAACATCACTAATCCAGAATACACATCTTTTGGTTTCCATCATATCTGGAATATTGACCAGCTTTATGATGTACTACTAAATAACAATTTAATGAACGGTTCTAGAAATCTTTCCAAAAAGCAGTTTGAGAAAGATATAATGTTAGCTTACAAAAAAGCAATAGGATATGATAAGTTAGGGGTAGCAAAATGAAGCAAATATTTACAATATCAATAGATGAAGAATTGGTACAGAAAATAAGAGAATATGCTAGAAAGAGTCCTTTTAGAAATAAGTCTCATTTGGCAGAGGAAGCCATAAAAGAATATCTTAAGGCAATAAAATGAACCTAGAACAAATACTTGACAAAACATTTAAATAACCAGCACCATTCCAAATTCTTATAAAATGCCAGAAAAAGAACTAAAATTAAAAGTTGCAGAAGCTATACAGGATGATGTAAATAAAGGTATAGTAAGGATAGATTCAAGCTTTCTGACTAATATAGGTGTACGTCCAGGAGACATAGTTGAGCTGGATGGTGAAAGAAAAACAGTTGCAATTGCAGACAGGGCATATCCAGGAGATATAGGTCTTAACATTGTAAGGATGGATGGTATAATAAGAAAAAATTCAAAAACAGGAATTGGAGAGATAATAAGGGTAAGGAAAGCTGACGTAAAAGAAGGTAAAAAGATTATTATTGCACCTGCAAGAAAGGGTGTTGTAATAAGGGCTTCTCCAGAAATATTCAAGCATGGTTTACTGGGCAGAGCGGTAACTAAAGGAGACATAGTTTCTTTAGGTGGCACTAGACGCAGACGTTCAACAATGACAGAAAGCCCGTTCTTTGAGGATGTTTTCAGCATACTTGATGAAAGTGCAATGGGCTTTGGCTTCGGAGATATCAAATTTATTGTTGTTGATACAACCCCTAAGCAGCCAATTATTGTTACTGAGCAGACAGAAGTTATATTTAACCCAGAAGCAGTGGAAGTTGAAGATGAATTAGTGCCGGAAGTTACATATGAAGACATTGGGGGTTTAGATGAGGAAGTAAAAAAGATAAGGGAAATGGTAGAATTACCATTAAAACATCCTGAAATTTTTGAAAGGCTGGGCATAGAAGCACCAAAAGGTGTGTTGCTGCATGGTGCACCTGGAACAGGAAAAACATTATTGGCAAAAGCAGTTGCCAATGAGACAAATTCTCATTTTATTTTGATAAACGGTCCCGAAATCATGAGTAAATATTACGGGCAGAGCGAAGAAAACTTAAGGAGAAAATTCGAAGAAGCAGAGAAAAATGCACCAAGCATTGTGTTTATTGATGAAATAGATGCAATTGCAAGCAAAAGAGAAGAGGTAAAAGGAGAGGTTGAAAGACGTGTTGTTGCGCAGTTGCTTGCATTAATGGATGGTTTGAAATCTCGCGGCAAAGTAGTTGTTATTGCTGCCACTAATGTTCCCAATATCTTGGATCCTGCTTTAAGGAGACCAGGGAGATTTGATAGAGAAATTGAAATTGGAGTTCCAGGCAAAGAAGGAAGATTAAATATTTTGAAGATACACACTAGGAATATGCCTTTATTCACAAAGGAATTTGCTGTTAAAGAGAGTGAAGGAATAGAGTCAGAATACAAAGAGGCAATATTAGGTTTATTAAAGTATAAAGAAACAGTATCTTCAGGAAACTTAGATAAAAGAATTAGTAAATTTTTAAAAGACAATCCAGAGAAAAATGAATTATTTAAGAAAATAAATGCAACAAAACTTAAAAAATATATTGATAAAATCTCATACAATAGGGATATTGTTAATCTAAAAGAACTTGCTAACATAACTTATGGTTTTGTAGGAGCCGATTTATCATCCTTAGCAAAAGAATCAGCAATGATCGTTTTAAGAAGGATTTTTCCTGATTTGAAATTACAGGAAGAAGAACCAATACCAAAAGAAATTCTGGAGAAATTAAGGATTACTCAAAAAGACTTTAAGGAAGCTTTGAAAGTTGTAAGGCCTTCTGCATTAAGGGAAGTTTTAGTGGAAGTTCCAAATGTAAAATGGTCTGATGTTGGTGGTTTAGAAGATGTTAAGCAGGAATTGATAGAAGCTGTTGAATGGCCTTTAAAATATCCGGATTCGTTTAAGAGGTTAGGTGTTAAACCTCCAAAAGGTATCTTGCTTTATGGTGCACCTGGTACTGGAAAAACATTATTAGCCAAAGCTGTTGCCAATGAAAGCCAATCAAATTTTATTTTAGTTAAAGGTCCTGAGTTGTTAAGCAAGTGGGTTGGTGAATCAGAAAAAGCTGTCAGGGAAGTTTTCAAGAAAGCACGCCAAGTAAGTCCATGCATTGTATTTTTTGATGAGATAGATAGTTTAGCTCCTACACGCGGCTTAAGTTCTGACAGTCATGTAAGTGAGCGTGTAGTCAATCAATTACTTACAGAAATTGATGGTCTGGAAGAAATGCACGATGTTGTGATTATTGCCGCTACTAATAGGCCCGACATTGTAGATACTTCTTTGCTAAGGCCCGGCAGGTTTGACAGGATGATTCTAACACCTGTTCCTGATGAAAAAACAAGGATTGAAATCTTTAAAGTGCATACAAAAGGAATGCCTTTGAAGAATGTAAAATTAGAGGATCTGGCTGCAAAAACAGAAGGCTATGCTGGCTCAGACATAGAATCTGTCTGCAGGGAAGCCGCAATATTTGCTTTAAGGGAAA
>CAZYSP010000036.1:0-2589 GCA_964650285.1 uncultured Methanosarcinales archaeon
CACCTCCCTCTCAAGGAGGAGATCACCGGTTCGAATCCGGTATGCGCTACCAAAGCATAATTATTCTTAAGACTAGCGTCTTTTGTTCGTATACACAAAGGTAAATTAACGGTTCCAAATATTTGGCCATCATAAGATAAGCCAGACGGAAATAGGAAGTTTTGGAACCGCTGTTTTATCTGTATATCCTCCAACTGATCCCATACAACCCCTAAGTTTCCTAGAACAGCTAAACCGTATTCCACTACTTCAATAGTGTCATCTTCAAAATTACCATACTGATCCAGTTCAATTTGTAGCTCTACTATTGCAAGGTTATTTCTATCTAGCAATTCCCTAGTATCATGGTCGCTAATTACACCGCTTAAGTTCTTCTCCACTATCTGATCCCTCTTTATCTTCAGCACGGCTATCTCATTTTCTATATGTTTTATCCTCTTTTTATTCTCCTTATGTTGATGTTCCCAATTACTTTCAATAGCTGTTATTAAAATATTTTTGAGCTCATGATCGTATTGATAGCTATCCAGCAACTGCCTAAACTCTACTTCTACTTTATCCCTGTGGTAACTCGTCCCTATGCCCCTGCATCGTGGACAATGGTAATACGGATATCTGCTACTACGCCCTGTGGAAAAGCTACCTGTCATCAGATGTCCGTTTTTACAACTTAGGGTTCCTCTTAGGGGAAACTCAGGATTAAGCATACTATATCTTTGAGGAGATCTCTTCTTGCCAGATAATTTAAAGCTAACCCTGTCAAATAAATCAGAGTTTATAATGGGTTGGATTTCACCGCTAACTATGTATAAACCGAATTTCTCAATAACCCCTTTATAGACCTTATTGCTAAGCATTGAATAGAAATGACTTTTACTAATTACCCCACCACTACTGCCTCTTAATCCTTCTTTGCTGACCATTTTCCATGTCTCTTCAGGTCTGTGCCCTGCATCTATGAATTCCCATATTTTTCGGATTAATCCTACGAGCAAGTCATCTGAGGATGGAGCTATATTCCTTTGTCCATTAACTCTAGTATTGATATAACCAAGAGGGGCTCTCCAAGGATATCTACCAGCCTTAACAGCATCAATCATGCCATTCTTGCTTCTTTCTGCCCTAACATCGTTATCCAACTGGGAAACGCCTGCTAATGTGTTCTCAACGAACCTACCGACTGGGGTGTCTTCTATATTTTCAGTAACCGAGACAATCTTTATTCCCAACTGAGTAAAAAATAATCTCAAAGTAGCGTAGTCAAAAGTGTTTCTGGATAGCCTATCAATCTTGTAGATTATGAGTGCGTCCACTTTCTTCTTGTGTTCCGTGCAGTACTTCCTTAGTGCTTTGAGTTGCGTTCTATCAGCGGTCTTGGCACTTTCACCTTCCTCAATAAATTCCTTTATTATTTCGTAATCATACTTGCTAGCATAATCCTTACACAGATGTTGCTGAGTAAGAAGACTATTACCCTCCTCGGCCTGTTCCTTAGTTGATACTCTTACATATACTACTGCGGTCGCCATGATAACGGGCTCTCCCAATTAGTTTTTACCAAACGAACCCAACTCCTTCAATCATCATCGTGAGGCGGGCGTTGGCCATTTTCACTCCAGTTAGTTATTCTGCGTCTCTCCAGTTCGTGTACTGCCCTATATAACCTGTTTTCAAGTGTTGTCTCATACCTTGCATATATATTATATAGAATTGCCACATTCTCCTCTGAGATTTGGGGTGTATATCCTTCACTTTCAACAACTTGATCGCACTCACGCATAACAACTGAAATAAGATCTTCGGATCTTACCACTCTAGGATGAAGTCTGGATTTTATGAACTCAGCTTCAGACTTCTGAGCTCTCCAGAGTTTGATATAACACAAGGCGATTCTCTCAACAAATATAGCTTCTAATATGTTCGCTGGCGAATAATAGTCTTCTATTTGCCTTAGAACATCACTATAGAAATCTCCCTCATATTCTGTAAGTGTTTGACGTAAGATACCATGCTTTTGAGCATTATATTTTGATACCTCTTTACCTTGTGGTGTTTTTACTCCACCTAATCTGGAGTTTCTTTTATTAGCTATGAGTCGTCTCTTGCTGACCATTTGCCTTCTCCATTGAATAGAGATCTACGATTAGACTTGAAAGATAGTTCAATTCACTTACAAGCTTTTCCTCTTTTTCAGCATCCAAATTAAGACTATTAAGTTGTTTTATTGTAGTTTCCATTGCTTTGTCTTTTGATTTTAATCTTGATAATTCAATTTCTTTATCACTTAAAACTTTCATTAATTCACATTCTAGATATTTAGGTGTTTCAGTCTGCCATTGATATTGTTTTGTTTTTCTATGTCTTGGCATCTTTATTTTCTCCTTCTATTTATTCCTATCTTTATTTTAATGATTGGCTTAAAAATATTTAATATTGTTTATTTTTAATAATTTTTTGCTGCGAGAAATTAAAAATAATAAAGAAAATAAGAGAGAAAGGATAAAGAAATAACATAAGAAGATAAGAAAGAAGGAAAGAAAGAAGATAAGAAGAAGTAAAGGAAAGAAAGGAATAAACATAAGAAAGAAA